>JAHCBC010000002.1:0-300000 GCA_019634595.1 Akkermansiaceae bacterium | reverse complement strand
GGAGCAGAGGAAGACGGAGAGGAAGGTCTGCTGGACGGCACGCAGATTGAAGCCGGGCCAGCCCATGTCATGGCCGATGAAGAGGTAGAGATAGGCGAACAGTGACAAGACTCCCGCGATCCTGAGCGGACGGCTTTCCATCGTCATCCCCCTGGAAACGGCGATGGCCAGCAGCGCGCCGAGGCCGAAGTAGTCGAAGGCCGCCCACAGCATCTTGTCCGGCCAGGCGATGTAGGCGCTGAGCTGCGGCTCGAACCACCGGGTGATGGGGGCGATGGCGGTGATGAGGATCACGGCGGGAAGGATCAGCCGCTTCGGCAGGAACCAGATCACGAACGGCCACAGCAGGTAGAACTGCTGCTGCATCGCCAGCGACCAGAAGTGGGCGCTGCCCGACGGCCACATCCCGGCCAGCGCCATGCGGATGTTCGAGACATGGAAAACGTACCACGGCAGGCCGGGCCAGACATCCGGCGCGCGGACGATCCACGCGAAAAAGAGCGCGGCATAGTAGGGGGCGAGGATCCGCAGGCCGCGGCGGATCTGATAGACTTTCATCGACCGCCACTTCCAGCTCCCGCCGGAGGCCTCCCCCCGCTCCCGCTCCCGCAGCAGGGAGCCGGTGATGAGGAAACCGGTGAGGACGAGGAAAAGGAACAGGAAGATCTCCGCGGGAAATACCCTCGGAAGGAGATCGTGCGTCCAGTGGTCCCAGGCAATGACGATCATCGCCACCGCCCTCAGGCCATCCAGTTGCACCGCGCGTCCGTTCACGCGCCGGAGCTTCCACGAAGGGACGGGGGATGCACGCGTATTCAACGGAAATCAATCCTTCGCCGGTCCGGTCCAGAGTTCCATCCCGGCGCTGTCTCCGATCCATGCGCCGAAGTAGGGCCATGCGGCATCCTTTTTCCACATGAACACGAAAAACGGGCGGTCGTAGAGGAAGGCTCTTGGCGGCTTGGGTTCCGGAGGGCCTCCGAATGGGTCCGCCGCATTGGTCGTTTCGGACCGGACCCTCGCGCTTTTCTCATGGAGCTTGAAGCGGGTGAGCTGGCTGGCCTGGATGATGGTCATGCCTTTCATCCGCTCGAAGTCGATGAGTCCTCCGAGCTGACCGCTGAACTCGGCCTTCGACTCCAGCGTCAGATAAGGGATGCGGATCTGGTCTCCCTTGTAGAGATACTGGACCAATTCGGATTCCGGGATGTCGGCTTCCTTGCGCTCCAACATTGCCCTGATTTTCAGGCTCGCCGTCCCAAAGTCGGAGGCGGCGGAAGGCAGATAGAGGATGACGGAATCGTCAGCATCCTTGCACCGGATCTGGACCGCATGGGACCGTTCCGCTGGTTGCCATGACAGGACGCGGATGGCGGGGTGTTCGTCCCTGGCGCCGAAGAAGCAGACCTCGGTTTCCTGTCCCTCCGCTTGGAATTTCAGCGGGATGGATTTGGCGCGGGCCAGTTCACGGAAGAACTCCACCTCGTGATCGAGGAGGCCGAACGCCATCAACCTGCCGGGAGGAGGATTGTCATCGATCCTGAACGGCCCTTCTGGATCACCTGCCAGGGCGGCGGCCTCCCGGTTGACCGTCGCAAGGAATTCTGGGGTGGCCGGGCCACTCCATGTCTTCCATGACCCGCCGGGCATCGTGGCGGCGGCATTCCATTTGAACGCCTCCAGCCGCGAGATCATCTCATTCTCCGGAGAGACGGAGAGCAGGGGGCCGGTCTCTGTCTTGATCTGATCCCATGTCGCCTGGAAGAGAGGGGACCAGACGACGGTCCGCTTCGCATCGATGGGCGCGGTGGGATGCGGAACAGCGGAAATCTCCGCCGCAAGTTTCCCGGCGGCGATGGAGAGCAGCGCTGATAAAAAAAGATACCGGGAGACCTTCATGGGTTCCCGGTATCTATGAAATCCGGGCGATGCCCGCAAGAAACGATCAGGACTTCTTCTTCAACGCCTTCTCGATCGCCTCGGTCGCTTCCGGGCTGGTGACAAGGGTCTTCGGTTCGAAGCGGGCGATGGGCTTGCCGTTGCGGCCGATGAGGAATTTGCCGAAGTTCCATTTCACATCGCCGGGGAAGGCGCCCTTCTCACCGGTCAGTTCTTCGTAGAGCTTGTGCTGGCTTTCACCTTTGACGCTGACCTTCTCCATCAGCGGGAAGGTCACGGAATATTTCGTGGAGCAGAATTTCTGGATCTCCTCGATGGTGCCCGGCTCCTGGCCGCCGAAGTCATTGCAAGGGAAGGCGAGGACCTCGAAGCCCTGGTCCTTGTATTTCTGGTAGGTCGCCTCCAGGCCTTCGTACTGCGGGGTGTTGCCGCACTTCGAGGCGACATTGACGATGAGCACGACCTTGCCCTTGTAAGCGTCGAGGGAAGTGGCCTTGCCGGACGCGTCGTTGAACGGGATCTTGGAGATGTCGGCGGCGTACGCGGTGGCGGCCATGACAAATGCGGGAATGACGATTCGATGCAGCATGCGCCACGCTAGCATGAATCGTCCCGACGCCTAGGAGGAAAATTCCACGGAAATCCCGTGGAATCCGAAAGAAGGGAACACGTTTCCCGCGTAACCGCCGCTCCCATGAAACCCGACCTATTTTCCACCAGCCGCCGCCGTTTCCTCGGCACCGCCATGGGCGCGTCGCTCGCGCCGTTCATCCTCCCGTCCGGCCTGCGGGCGCAGAACTCGCCGAACGGCAAGATCGCCGTGGGCATCATCGGCACGGGCAAGCAGGCGAAGGGCCTGATGGGCAAATTCATGAGCCTCCCGGATGTGGTGGTGGTCGCGGTATGCGATGTGGACACCAACCGGCGCGAAGCCGCGAAGAAGAAGGTGGAGGAATTCTACGGCAAGAACCAGAACACCGCCTGGAAGGGCTGTACGGCCCACAAGGATTTCCGCGAGCTGCTCGACCGCAAGGACATCGACGCCGTGGTGATCGCCACGCCGGACCACTGGCACGCCATCATCGCGGTGGCGGCGGTGCAGGCGGGCAAGGATGTGATGTGTGAGAAGCCGCTCACGCAGACCGTGCGCGAGGCGGTGGCGGTGGTGAAAGCCGTGCGCGACAACAAGCGCGTCTTCCAGACCGGCTCCATGCAGCGGTCGATGCGGGAGTTCCGCGTGGCTTGCGAATTGGTGCGGAACGGCGTGATTGGCAAGGTGAACCGGGTGGAGACTTCCTTCGGTGTTCCAGGTATTCCCTGCGATCTTCCGGAGGAAGCGGCGGAGCCGGGCCTCGACTGGGACCTGTGGCTCGGACCTGCGCCGATGCGCCCTTACAACTCGATCCTCGCGCCGCGCGGACTGCACGACCATTTTCCGATGTGGCGTCTTTACCGCGAATATGGTGGCGGCTTCGTCACGGACTGGGGTGCGCACCATGTGGACATCGCGCAGTGGGCGCTCGGCCGGGACGAGAGTGGTCCGGTGGAGGGCATCGCGCCGCCGGATTTCGCGACCGCGAAGTCAGGCGCGAAGCTGCGCTACGAGGACGGCTGCGAGCTGACCCATACGCCGATCGGCAAAGGAGCATCGTTCTTCGGGCCGGATGGCGAGGTGCACGTGAGCCGCGGCAAGATCGAGGTCATCAAGGACGGCAAGACCATCGCCAAACATTGGGACAAGGAAGACAAGCCGGGCCTCGCGCCATCCCTGGACCTGCTGGAGAACGAGTATCTGAAGGACGCGAAGGTGCGCCTCACCAACAGCAAGGACCACTACGCGGACTTCACCGCAGCCATGCGCGCCCGCACCCAGCCGATCGCCCACGAAGGCATCGGCGCCAGTTCGGTCATCGCTTGCCACCTCCTGAATTTCGGCTACTACCACGGGAAGAACTTCAAGTGGAACCCTGCGGAGAACACTTTCGCCGATGGCACGGGTGACATTGCCTGGCTGCATACGAACTACCGCGGCGACTGGAAGATCTGAACCAGCAAAAACCTCTATGACACCATTGAACCGATACCTTGTCCCCTTGTTCCTGGCGACCGGCGCGCTCCACGCGCAGGAGTCCGCGGACATCATCATCTACGGCGGTACCTCCGCCTCCATCGCCGCCGCCGTCCAGGCGAAGAAGATGGGAGCCTCCGTCATCGTCGTGTCCCCGGACAAGCATCTGGGCGGTTTATCCTCCGGCGGCCTCGGCTTCACGGACAGCGGCCGGAAGGAAACCATCGGCGGCGTTTCCCGCGAGTTCTACCAGAAGATCTACCAGCACTACGAAAAGGAAGAGGCCTGGAAATGGCAGAAGCGCGAGGAATACGGCAACAAGGGCCAGGGCCACGTGGCCATTGACGGCGCCAACCGAACCGCCTGGATCTTCGAGCCGCATGCGGCTGAGGGTGTCTTCGAAGGTTGGGTGAAGGAGCACGACCTGAAGGTGGTGCGCGACGCCTGGCTGGACCGCGAGAACGGCGTGACGGTCGAGGACGGGAAGATCAAGTCGATCAAAACCCTCGATGGCAAGACCTACACCGGAAAGACGTTCATCGACGCCACCTACGAAGGCGACCTGATGGCCGCCGCCAAGGTTCCCTACATCGTCGGCCGCGAGTCCTCCGCCCAATACAACGAGACGCTCAACGGCAACCAGCCGGTGAAGACGACCAAGCACCAGTTCGACTTCCCGGTAGATCCCTACATCAAGCCCGGCGACAAGTCGTCCGGTCTGGTTCCCCGGATCGAGGATGCGGGTGCCGGTGTGGAAGGTGCGGCGGACAAGGGCGTCCAGGCCTACTGCTTCCGCATGTGCATGACGAACCACGAACCGAACCGCGTGCCATTCCCGAAGCCGGAGAAATACGACCCGATGCAGTATGAGCTGCTCGCGCGCTACCTGCAGGCAGGCTGGACGGAAGTGTTCCGCAAGTTCGACGGCATCCAGAACCACAAGACGGACACCAACAACCACGGTGCGTTCTCCTCCGACAACATCGGCTACAACCACGACTACCCGGAGGCCTCCTATGAGCGCCGCCGCGAGATCATCAAGGAGCATGAGGAATACCAGAAGGGCTTCTACTGGTTCCTCTGCCATGACCCGCGCGTGCCTAAGGACATCCAGGACAAGATGAACACCTGGGGACTGGCGAAGGATGAGTTCAAGGATAACAACAACTGGCCTCACCAGCTCTACATCCGTGTCGCCCGCCGCATGGTTTCCGACTTCGTCATCACGGAGAACCACCTCACCGGCAAGCTGCCCACGCCGAAGTCCGTCGGCATGGGTTCCTACCAGATGGACTCCCACAACATCCGCCGCTTCGTGGATGAGAACGGCCACGCCCGCAACGAGGGCGACATCCAGGTCGGCGTGGGCCGTGCCTACGAGATCGATTACGGCTCCATCGTGCCACCGGAGAAGAGCGTGCAGAACCTGCTGGTGCCGGTCTGCGTCAGCTCCAGTCACATCTCCTACGGCAGCATCCGGATGGAGCCTGTGTTCATGATCCTGGGCCAGAGCGCGGCGACCGCCGCGGTGCATTCCCAGAAGGAAGGCGTCTCCGTCCAGAAGATCTCCTATGAGAAGCTGAAGGAGCGCCTCGAGGCCGACGGCCAGGTCCTGCACTGGACCCCGCCCGCCAAGAAGTGATCCGCGCCGGAAGCCGCGTTTCAGATCAGGTCCGTGGTCCGCGAGGATCACGGGCCTTTTTCGTGCCGTCCTTTGGCGTGTGCGCTTTTATAATCGCGGCCCTTGCGTGCCGCTTGCCGGAGGGGTAGTGCTTGGACGATCCCAATCAACCCATGGAACGCAGGGAAATCCTCAAAATGATGGCGCTGACCTTCGGCGCCTCCGTCACTCTCCCGGAGAGTGCCTTCGCGAAATTCGGCGAGCCGCTCGATGCATCGAAGCTGAAGCTCTTCACCCCGGAGCAGCGCGCTCTGGTGGCCGTCCTTTCGGAAACCACCATCCCGAAGACGGACACGCCCGGCGCGATCGATGCCGGCGTGCCACAGTGGCTGGAACTCATCGTCCAGGACTGCCTGGAAGCGGGGGACCAGAAGATCATCACCGACGGTCTGGCCGAGGTGGAGAAACGTTCCGCCGACCAGTTCTCGAAACCCTGCGCCCAGCTCACGGTGGCGGAGCGCGTCGGCCTGCTGACCGCGATGGAGCAGGAATCGAAAAAGGCCGGCACCACGAAGGCCTTCATCCGCCAGTTCAAGGACCTGGTGAAGTTCACCTACGTGAACTCCGAGGTGGGCGGCACCCAGGCGCTGGAGTGGATCCTGGTTCCCGGCAGATGGGAACCCGCGTCCGAACTGAAACCCGGCCAGAAGGTCTACGTCTGAACCCTTTCCCCGAAACGAACCCATGAATGTGAATGCCAAAGGCAAGGCGGAGCACACCTACGACGCCATCGTCGTCGGCTCCGGAATCTCAGGTGGCTGGGCGGCGAAGGAACTCTGCCAGAAAGGCCTGAAAACGCTGGTGCTGGAACGCGGCTATGATCTCAAGCACATCGTCGGCTACGACACGACGAACAGCGCGCCGTGGGAGTTGTCCTACCAGAACAAGACGCCGCGCGACATGCTGGCCCGCCAGGAAAAGCAGAACCGCACCGGCTACACCATCAAGCCCGCGACGAACAAGATGTTCGTCGATGACGTCGACCATCCCTACATCGAGGAGAAGCGCTTCGACTGGATGCGCGGCTACCACACCGGCGGCCGATCCATCATGTGGGGCAAGCAGAGCTACCGCCTTTCCCCCATCGATCTGCTGGCGAACGAGCGCGATGGCATCGCCATCCCGTGGCCCATCACCTATGAGGAACTCGCGCCGTGGTATGACCACGTGGAGAGATTCGCCGGCATCAGCGGCTCGATGGAGGGCCTGGACATCCTGCCGGACGGCGTGTTCCAACCGCCGATGGCCCTCACCCCCGCCGAGCTGGATCTGAAGGCGGCGGTCGAGAAAAAGTGGCCGGGCCGCAAGGTGGTGCCGGGCCGTGTCGCCCACCTCACCGCACCCACGCCGGAGCAGACCGCGCTCGGCCGCGCCCAGTGCATGTACCGGAACCTGTGCAGCCGTGGTTGTCCATTCGGCGCGTATTTCAGCAGTCAGGCCGCCACCCTGCCCGCCGCCGCCGCGACGGGGAACATGACCTTCCGCCCGCACTCCATCGTCCACTCGGTCATCTTCGATGACAAAACGAACAAGGCCGTTGGTGTCCGACTGATCGATGAGCTGACCATGGAGACCACGGAGTATTTCGCGAAGATCATCTTCCTGAATGCCTCTGCGGTGGCCTCCACGGCCATCCTCATGAACTCGAAGTCCTCCCGTTATCCGAACGGGATGGATGACTCCGGCTCGCTCGGCGGATACCTGATGGACCACCATCTCGGTGTCGGTGCCAGCGGCGTGGTGGAAGGCCATCTCGACAAGGTGCAGTATGGCCGCCGCCCGAACGGCTTCTACATCCCGCGCTTCCGGAACCATTCGGAAAAGGCGAACCAGAACTACATCCGCGGCTTCGGCTACCAGGGGGGCGGCATGCGCTCCGGCTGGACGCGCGGCATCGACGGCTTCGGGGAGGATTTCAAGAAGCAGCTCCTCTCATGGGGGCCATGGTCCATCAACATGGGCGGCTTCGGCGAATGCCTGCCCTATGAGGACAACCGCATCTCCCTGCACCCGGACAAGAAGGACAAGTGGGGGCTGCCCCTCGTCGTCGCCAACGCCGAGTTCAAGGAGAACGAGATCAACATGCGCCTCGACATGCGGAAGGACGCGGAGGAGATGCTGGAGGCGATGGGCGCGAAGCACATCAACAGCTATAACAACACGCCGTCCATCGGCCTGGGCATCCATGAGATGGGCACCGCCCGCATGGGTGGTTCGCCGAAGACCTCCGTCCTCAACAAGTTCAACCAGGTCTGGGGTGCGCCGAATGTCTTCTGCACGGACGGCGCGGCGATGACTTCCGCAAGCTGCCAGAACCCGTCACTCACCTACATGGCCCTCACCGCCCGCGCGGTGGACCATGCGGTCAGCGAGATGAAGAAGGGGAACCTGTGAGATGCCGTGACAATTCCGGGCTTGCCGCCATGAAATGCCAGGCGGCAAGCTCAAGGTATGGTTATTGTCGATGAATCCCTGACAGGGGACCGCTTGCGCACCTTCACCATCGAGTCCCTGGACGAGAGGATGTCGGTCCGGGAGATCATCCGCGCCCGCATCTGGCAGGAAGTCCAGGATCATAACTCGGCGAAACGCGCGGAGGCTTTCGATGGATTGGTGCGCTCCCTGCCACAGGAAACCACCTTGAACGGGGAGAAGGTTTTCAGGCCTGTCGATTGGGAAAAGCAGTACGAAACCGCCCTGAGGGCGTTTGAGGGCAACGGCTACTTCATCCTCATCGGAAACAGGCAGGCGGAAAGCCTGGACGAGACGTTCCTGGTGGAGGCTGAGACCGAGGTCAGCTTCGTAAGGTTCACCCCATTGGTCGGAGGTTGATCATGTCCATTCTCCGGGAACTCACCGAGGCCGTGGGAGGCGGCCGGCACGGGCTGCAGGAAGCGGACCTGCAACACCTCAAGGATCTGATGAACGAGGCTGCGGACGTTCTTGTCCGGAAGCCGAATCACTACGACTGGAATCTGGATTCGTTGGCCTCGTGGGCCGCGGTGGATGCTTCGGACAGGGAGGTGCAGGCGGAGTTCATCGCCATCCTGGTTCCCATGGCCGCGGGGCAGGACCGGAAGGTCCAGGCCTTCCGTGACGAGGATCCCCATAACTACAATCATCATCTCAGGGGCTGTTGGTGGGAGCTTTGGAGCCCCCGCGCCTTCCTGGGTGCCATGATCCATCGCTTGCTCAGGCGCAAGCTGCCGCTGTCACAGGAGGCCATCGGCGGGATGTTGGATTGGATTCTCGAGGCCGGTCCCGGCTACCGCCTCTCGTATTTCTATCCGTTGCAGTCGTTGGTCGGCATCATGGAAAGCTCTCCTTCCGAGGAGCATTTCCGGCGCCTGGAGATGCTCAGGGAGGCTCTTGAAGCGAATCATCCGGATGCCTCCACGAGGAAACTGATCTCCCGCATCGCCGCGCTTTCGGGGAGCGCCCCGGACCTTCCCCTGTCGCCCGGTGAAGCTTGGTCCGATGCGGCGATCGGAGATCTGATGACCCTTGGTGCGGAGGAGAGGGCATCCTTCATCGCACTGTTGGTCCACTGCAAGGGCGCGAGCGGATCGTCCCCGTTCTCGAAGTGGCTGGCCCAAACAAAGAAGCATCTCGAGAGCATTCCTGCGGAACAGTTGCTGGAATGGTTGCCACGTTGGTTTGCCTTGGTTGACAAGAAGCGGACGGACCGGGCGATTTCGGCCCGTGCGTGGCGGGAGCGTTGTGCCCTCGCCCAGTTTGATCGATTCCATGATGTCTTGTTCCAGGCGATCCCCGTCGGAAAGAACCGCTGGCAGAAGATCAGCGAACTGAGAGCGGCGGTCAGCCGTGCCGAGGACCCCTGGGACTATGTCCGCGACTTCGGCAACCGGGAGGAGGTCAGGGAGGCGACGGATGGCAGTTTCCCAACGCTGGAACTGCCGGTGGAACCGGCGGAGTACGATGCGGTGGAGGACCAGTTGATCATCCCGGCTCACATTGATCTGCTGGCGGGACTCTGCTGGGCATGTGGAACGCTGGATGAGCCTGCGCTCGCGCGAGCACTGGGAAATCTTTCGGTGAGCGCCTTCCGCAAGGTGGCTGGCAAAGGGCCGCGGGCGATCCGTCTGGGCAATGCGTGCATCACCGCCCTCTCCATGATGGGGAGCACGGAGGCGCTCGGCAGGCTCGCGTTCCTCAAGGTGAAGGTGAAATTCGGAGGTGCCCAGAACTCCATCGACAAGGCGCTCGGCAGGTTGGCGGAAAACCTTGGGGTCTCCCGCGAGGATCTCGGGGAGATGAGCGTGCCTTCCTATGGCATGGAGGAGGTCGGCAGGCTGGTCCTGCCGCTGGGGGAATTCACCGCCGTTCTGAGCGTCGTGAGCACCAAAGCAACGGAGCTTTCCTGGCTCAGGGCGGATGGAAAGCCGCAGAAGTCCCTTCCCTCTTCCATCAAGAAGGAATGCGCGGATGAGGTGAAGGAGCTCATGGCGGCGAAGAAGGACATCGAGAAGATGCTGCCCGCCCAGGCGGAGAGACTGGACGGCCTTTATCTCCAGCGGAAAAGCTGGCCTTTCGCGGTGTGGCGCGAGCGTTACCTCGACCACCCGCTGGTCGGCGCGTTGGCCCGCCGTCTGATCTGGAAGTTCACCTCACAGGGAGGTTCCACCGCCGCGGTCTGGAACCAGAGCGGGCTGGTGGATCGGCATGGAGCTGCCATCTCTCTGGATGAATCCGCGACGACGGTGGGTCTCTGGCATCCACTGGATGAGGACGCCGGCGTCGTGCTGGAGTGGCGCGACGCGCTCGAGCGGATGGGGATCGTTCAGCCGTTCAAGCAAGCACACCGGGAGATCTACCTGTTGGCTCCGGCGGAGGAAAACACCGGGGTTTACTCGAACCGCTTCGCCGCTCATCTACTGAGGCAGCACCAGTTCAACGCGCTTTGTTCCGCCCGTGGCTGGAAGAACCGGCTGCGGCTGATGGTGGATGATGAATACCCTCCCGCCACCCGCTGGCTGCCCGCCTGGGGCATGAGGGCGGAATACTGGATCGAGGGTGCCGGGACTGAGTATGGGGCGGACACTCTGGAAAGCGGAGCCTACCGCTACCTGACCACGGACCAGGTGAGATTCTACCGGGAGGATGCCGGACAGGTCACGGCTCATGCGGGCGGCGGTGGATATGCCGGACGGCTTCCGGCGGACCCGCTTCCCTTGGCGGAAGTCGATCCACTGGTGTTCTCCGAGATCATGCGTGATGTCGATCTTTTCGCGGGGGTCGCCAGTGTGGGGAATGATCCCAACTGGCTCGACGGTGGAACCAACCAGGCCCGGCGCGACTATTGGCACGAGCAATCGTTCGGGGAGCTGAACGCCTCCGCGAAGACCCGGAAGACGATTCTCGAGAAGCTGGTGCCAAGGTTGAAAATTTCAGCGGCATGCCGGTTCGAGGATCACTTCCTCATCGTACAAGGCACGAGGCATCGCTATAAGATCCACCTCGGCAGCGGCAATATCCTCATCGATCCTCCCGGCAGGTATCTGTGCATTGTTCCGGCCCAGTCCCAGATCGATAAGGCGGGGGACAAGCTGTTCCTTCCCTTCGAGGGTGACCGCACGCTCAGTGTCATCATCAGCAAGGCCTTTCTCCTGGCTGCCGATGACAAGATCACGGATCCCACCATTCTCAGGCAACTGGCATGAAGCCACCCGCCACGCGGGAATCAATGTTCCAGCCTCAGCCGCATGAAGCGGTGCGGATTCACCGGATCCTGCTTCAGGCGGATCCGGCGGAGCGCGGCGGTGCCGTCGCCATCCACATTCGCGGCGATGGTTTCCAGGATGGCGGTGGTGCCATCCGGCACGACGGGCGTCCATGTCGCGAGGTCCGGGCTGCTTTCCACTGCCACGGTGATGTCCCTTGCTTCGAGGTTTTCCCGGAAGGTGAAAACATGCCACGGACCACCGGCGGTGGTGGTGTCCAGCATGCCGGTCGGCAGTGCCCCCAGGGCAGCGGACCCGACCGGTGGAACGTCCAGGGCGTAGGAGATGAGGTTCTTCACCCCGTCCCCATCCGCGTCACCGCCGGGTGTGGGATCCTGTCCCTGCCAATCGGCGCCACCGGCCCATGAGGCGTAGTCGCCGCGGTCCACCGTGAGGGAGAGCAGGGCGTTGCGGAGATGCGGCGCGAGCAATTGGTTGCCGCTCCGGCTCACATGGGCGTCGTCCGCGGCGGTGTAGTTCGGTGCGCCGTTGGTCCGCCAGCGGTTCCTGTCGGCGGGGTCTGCCAGCACATCCAGGGTATCGAGCAGGAGATCGAACTTGCCGGCCTGTCCGGCGGCAATGAGACGGTTGTTGAAGTCATCCCGTTTCCCTCCGGCTCCCCATCCGGGCTTCGGCGTCTGGCCGGCGAGATCGGACCAATTGTTCGTCGAGTCCGTCCTGGGCATCAGCAAGGTCCTGACGATCTTCTGGACCCCCTCCGCCCGTGCGGCGGACCAGATGCCTTCCACCCTTGAGAGCATTTCCGTGGGGTTGCCCGTCCCGCCTTGGCCCAGGTCGTTCGTGCCATACTCCTCCACCATCACGTTGGCGAACTTCAGGAACGGCCGCTGGCGGGTCTGCCGCGATGGGGTGATCCATGAGAAGGCGGTCTGGCCATGGCGGGTCAGGTTGAACATTGCGATCGTGTTTCCTCCGGTGGAGTCCAGCGCGGCGCGGTTGAAGAATCCGTAGCCGGAGATCACCGGCGCGGGATTCGCCTGGTCACCGGTCCCGTCGAGGATGCTGTCGCCCACGCCGATGACGGAGAGGTGGCCGGGGCCGGTGAAGCGGCCCAGGAAAATGAGCGGCAGGCCCTGGGTGCGGGCGACCTGGCCGGTGATGGTCGGCACCACGCCCGCCACGTCCACATTGCCCGTGTCGTTCGCAGGCGGATAGAAGATGCATCTTGCTCCGGTGAAGTTCGCCGGGGTTCCCACGGGCGTCTTGCCGCCGGATGGGATGGTGCCTTTCACGTGCAGCCAGAACACCTCGTCCTTCGCCGGTGGAAATCCGTTCCATGAGGCCGATGGAACGGGATCGGACAGCCAGTAGGGTGTGGTGGAGTTCATCGGCAGCACCAGCGTGCGCAGCCCGTTGAACAAGAGCGGGACGATCTGCCCTGTCGATGCCCGCTCCAGCCAGGCGTGGCCGATGGTGACATCATTGCCGGTGTTCGGTGTCTCGGCCCCGCTGGTCGGATACATCCAGTCCATGAAGCCGACCTGCATTTCGGACACCGGTCCGCCGAGCTTGTGGGGCGTCCTCTGCCAGAAGGATGTGTTGGCGGTTGCCGGGGCATAGAAGGTGTAGGCGATCCGGCCGCCCGTTGCGACGATCCGCGTCGGTTCCGCCGCACCAGAGGACATGGGGGAAAGAACCGCCACACCAGCCAGCAGGCCGAAGAAGACACGGGAGAAAATGGAAGGCACTGCGGGCATGGGAAAAGCCCCGTGAAATTCGGCCGGATCCGCACGGATGCAAACTACCCGGATGGGTAGTCGCGGCCCGCGGCCGGATCAGATCCCCAGCACCGTCCTGAAGCCACGGCCGCTGTAGTAGGACTGTGCTCCGTTGTGGTAGATGAACGTCCGTCCGAAACGGCGGTCACCGAACAGCGCGCCGCCCAGCTTGCGGACATCATCCGGCGTCTTCAGCCAGCTTGAGGTTTTCGTGTCGAAATCCCCGAGATCCTGAAGGCGGCGGTATTCGTCCTCCGTCAGGAGGGAAACACCCATTTCCGCGGCCAGGTCCATCGCGCTGTTCGCCGGTCGGTGTTCCTTGCGGGACTCCAGTCCCTCGCGGTCGTAGCAGAGGCTCATCCGTCCCTTGGGGCTTTGTGGTGAGCAATCCACAAAGAGGTAGGCGCCGGTCTCCGGATCAAAGCCGATGACATCCGGCTCTCCTCCCGTCTCCTCCATCTGGTGGAGCGAGCATAGCTTCGCACCGGCTTTCTCCAACTTTGCCAGCACATCCTCCCACCGGATGCCCTTGTGCCGTCCTTCATTTTTCGTGAAGCGGGCTTCCAGGATGGCGAGGAGATCTCGGCGTTCGGCCGCGGTCAGGTTTGTTTTCGGTTTCGCGCTCATGGCACCCGGAACATCGGCCGGAATGCCGCGCGGATCAATGCGCAGCCAGCCAGTTCGCACCAGTGCCGTATTCCACTTCGACGGGCACGGCGTGCGGCAGCGGCAGGGCGGTGCGCATCGCGTCCAGGATCTTCGGCACCAGCTCCTCCTTCTCCTCTTCGGCGAGGTCGAAGACGAGTTCGTCGTGCACCTGGAGCAGCATCTTCGTGCGGGCGGAGGATTCGCGAAGCAGCGCGTCCACGCGGATCATCGCCAGCTTGATCATGTCCGCGGCGGTCCCCTGGATGGGGGAGTTGATCGCCGCGCGCTCCGCGTTGCCGCGCAGGCTCTGGTTGCCGGAGTTCAGGTCGGGGAAGTAGCGCCTGCGTCCGCCGAGCGTCTCGACGTAGCCGTTCTCCCGCGCCTCATTGATGGTGCGGTCCATGAAGTCCTTGATCGCCGGATACTCGCGGAAATATGCCTCGATGATGGCGGACGCCTCGCCGCGGGCGATGCCCAGCCGCTGGCTGAGGCCGAAGGCGGAGATGCCGTAGATGATGCCGAAGTTCACCATCTTCGCCGTGCGCCGCATGTCGGACGTCACGTTTTCCTGATCCACCACGAAGACCTTGGAGGCGGTGACGGTGTGGATGTCGATGTGGTTGCGGAACGCCTCGATCATCGTCGCGTCATTCGCAAGCGCGGCCATCACCCGCAGCTCGATCTGCGAGTAGTCGCAGGAAAGGAGGGTGAAGCCGCCCGTGGCGCGGGGAACGAAGGCCTTGCGGATCTTGCGCCCCGCCTCGGAACGGACGGGGATGTTCTGCAGGTTGGGATCGGACGAGGCGAGCCGCCCCGTTGCCGCGAGTAATTGGTGGAAGCTGGTGTGGATGCGCCCGGTGGACGGCATGATGTGGTTCGGCAGCGCGTCCAGGTAGGTGGACTTCAGCTTGGTCGCCTCCCGCCAGGAAAGGATGTCGGAGATGATGGGGTGCTTTCCTTCCAGAGAGGCCAGTGTCGCCTCGTCTGTCTTGTATTGGCCGGTCTTCGTCTTTTTCGCCTTCTCGATGAGGTTGAGCTGGTCGAAGAGGATCTCCCCGAGCTGCTTCGGAGAGGCGATGTTGAACGAGCGGTCCGCGTGGCCGTGGATGGACTTCGCCAGTTGGTCGATCTGTTGCTGGAGTTCATCCCCGATCACGGACAGCGAGCCGGGATTCACCTCGATGCCCTCCATTTCCATGCGCACCAGAACCGGCAGTAACGGAGCCTCGATGCCGGTGAGCACCTTCTCCTGGCCGGACCCGGCAAGCAGCGGCGCGATCTTTTGGTAAAGCTGCCAGGTCACATCCGCGTCCTCCGCCGCGTATTCCGCGAGGATCTCCACCGGGATGGCGGCGACATCCAGTTCCTTCGATGCCTTGCTCTTCTCCGCATGGGCGAAAAGGTCGAGCGTCGCCGGCTCCGGGGCGGGGGATGCCGGTGCCGCCAGGTCGGCCAGCTTCACCGGCGTGTAGCCCAGCAGCGTTTCCGACAGGTAGTCCATGGAGTGCCTGCGCTCAGGCGCGACCAGCGTGTCCGCCAGCATGGTGTCGAAGATTTCCCCGCCGACTTCGATGCCCATGCGGGTGAGGATGGAGAGGTCATACTTCAGGTTGTGGCCGATCTTTTTCGAGGGCGAGGAAAGCACCGCCTTCAGATCCGTGAACAGCGGATCGGAGTAGGGGAGGTACCATGCCTCATGCGCCTTCCATGAAAAGGCGATGCCGAGCAACCGGGCCTCGAATCGGTTGAGCGAGGTGGTCTCCACATCGAAGCAGAACTCCGCCTGTTGTCCCAGCAGGGTGAACAGCTCCGCCTGCTGTTCCGGTGTTTCCGCCAGGTGGTACGTGTGATCCGTATCGCGGATGGTGCGGAAAGTCTCGAAAAGCGTCGGCTCCGCCGCGGCTTCCTTGCCGCCCTTGGCCGGTGCGGGTGCGGCTCCGCCCGCGTCCCCGAACAGGCGCTTGGTGAAGGTGCGGAACTCGAACTCGTTGAAGAGGTTTTTCAACGCTTCGTCATCGCGCTGGGAGAGGATGAGATCATCCCAGGTGACCTCGACAGGAACGTCGCGGATGATGGTGGCCAGTTCCTTGGACAGCGTGGCCTTGTCCGCGTTCGCTTCGATGGATTCCTTCTGCTTCCCCTTCAGCTTCGCGGTGTTGGCCAGGATGTTTTCCACGGAGCCGAACTCCGAGATGAGCTTCACCGCCGTCTTCGGCCCGATGCCTGGGATGCCGGGGATGTTGTCCACCGCGTCACCCATCAGGCCCAGCAGGTCGATGATCTGCGCGGCTTCCGCCACGCCCCAGATTTCCGGTAGCTGCGGCAGGCCGATGACCTCGTGGTCGGAGCCCTTGCGGCCCGGTTTCCAGATCCAGGTGTGCGGGGAAAGGAGCTGCGCGAAGTCCTTGTCCGGCGTGACCATGTAGGACTCGATGCCGCCTTCCGCCTCGGCGCGTGTGACCAGCGTGCCGATGATGTCGTCCGCCTCGTAGCCATCCAGTTCCAGCACGGGGATGTGGAAGGCGCGGCAGAGATTCTTCACATGCGGGATGGCGGCGGCCAGTTCCTCGGGCATCTCATCCCGCTGCGCCTTGTACGCGGGGAACAGCGTGTGCCGCGGGGTGGGCGCGGAGGTGTCGAACGCGACGCCGATGTGGGTGGGTGCTTCCTTTTCCAGAATGGCCAGCAGCGTGTTGATGAACCCGTAGAGCGCGGAGGTGTTGACGCCTTTGGAATTGCGGATGGGGGTCTGGATCAGCGCGAAGTGGGCCCGGTAGATCAGGGCCATGCCATCGAGCAGGAAAAGGCGGTTCATGGGGGGAGGATGGCGATGCAGGTTACAGGATGCAAGAGACAGGATGGCGGACTCTTCCATCCTGCATCCTGAAACATGAAACCTGCATCCTATGCTAGATCCCCAACATCAGCGAAACGTGCATCGCCGTCAGTTCGCCCATCGACTGGAGGTCGCCGAAGCCGGAGGTGCCGTGCATCTTGTCCAGGTCCCGTGCGAGCGTATGGACATGCTCGATCGGGGCGATGTCCTCCCGCCGCATGATGCCCAGCAGGGCACGCAGGCGGCTGCTTTCCACCTTCGCCCGGCGGGCCATCTGGGCGTGTTCCTCCGCCGCGTATTGGTCGATGGACTTGCGGTTGAGCACCTCGAAGGCGAGGCGGGTGATCTTGCGGTTCGAGGTGAAGCGGTAGGCCAGGTAGATGTGGCCGTTCCCTTCGTAGGACTGCTGGTCGAAGTCGATCGCGCGGACCCGGTACTGCACCTCCTCGAAGTCCGGGGTGATGTCCACCACGTAGTTCACGCTGCGCATGTCCCCCAGCAGGCGGATGAAGCAGCGTTCGGTGAATTTGGTGAATTCCTTGGCGATGCGGACCTTGTTGAGGCCGGGGTGGTCGAGGTATTCACGGAGGAAGGCATCGCCGGGGACGCCGGCGATGTGTTCCTCGATGAGGGTGTTCCCGCTGACGAGATAGTTGATGCGGCTGGGGGAGAGGATGTGCTCCAGCTCGAGGCCGTAGATGCGGGAGGCGTCCGTCTGTTTGACGTAGAAGTAGTCCGAGTTGTCGTTGAACAGGTTGGTGATGCGGATGCGGAATGGTTTCGAGTTGCCGAAGTTTCCGTAGTCGATGCGGTCCACCAGCAGGTGCTCGTGCTGTTCATGGTCACGGCCCAGCTTCAGTTCGGTGTAGATCGCGGTCAGGCGCGGGCGCAGCTCGGCGAACACCTCCGGCGGATACATGACGGTGAGCCAGAGCGTTTCCCGGCCGCTGGGGTCTTCGTAGGGCATGGCTCCGGAGAAACGGCGCAGCTCGTCATAAACCGCGGGGATCTCACGCTGGCGGTCGAAATGGTAGAGATATTGCCGGAGCGGTGGGGAAACCGGGTACTGAGGCTTGCGGCGCTGGATCATGCGGTGCCGGAAAAATAGCAGGTTTCCGAAAGCAAGGAAACGGCAAAGGAGACGGGGATTTCCTTGATACGACCGGACGGCGGCGGGTGTAGTGTCGGGATGAAGAGAAGGGGATTCCTCGTGAAGTCGTTGGGCGGGATGGCCGGGACGGGTGTGGCGTTGTCACACGGGCAGGAGTTGGCGGCTCCGGCAGCCGGGCCGCTGATGCGGACGCCGCTCAATCTCATGGCTCCGCGGGAGGATGGGGTGTTCGGCGTCTGGGCGGTTACGGGACTTTGCCGGGGATGGCTGGAGTGGCGGGAAGCTGGCGGGGACAACGGAAAGGCAGCGATGACCGGCGCGGGCTTCGTGCCGCAGTCGCCGGAGATTTTCCGGATCAACCTCACCGGTCTGAAACCGGGCCGGGAGTATGAGGTGAGGGCGGTGGTCGAGTCCGCCGAAGATGCGCGGAAAGAGGAAACGGATTGGAAAAAATTCCGGACGCTGGACGCCGCGGCGGCATCCACGCGCTTTGTCGTCTGGAATGACACGCATGAGCGCAACGAGACGATCACCAAACTGGATGATGCGACCCCGCCCGCGGACTTCCTCATCTGGAACGGGGATACCTGCAACGACTGGAAGAAGGAGGAGATCCTGATCCCCACGCTGCTCCATCCCGCCGGCCGTGATATCACGAAGGGACGGCCGATGATCCTGGTGCCGGGAAATCATGACGTGCGTGGGAAATTCGGCTTCCGCGTTCCGCAGATGGTCGGCATGACGGATGATCTTCCCTACTGCGCTTTCCGTAGCGGCCCCGTGGCCGTCATCTGCCTGCACACCGGCGAGGACAAGCCGGACGGACATCCCAGCTTCCATGGCAGGGTCGCCTTCGATGAACTGCGGAAAGTGCAGACCGCGTGGCTGGAGAAAGTCATCCGCTCGGATGGATTCAGGGATGCGAAGTACCGTGTCGTCTTCTGCCACATCCCGTTGCGCTGGCTGGATGAACCGGAGACCGTGGACTACGCGAACGGTGGATTCGACCACTACAGCAGGCGCAGCCGGGACGCCTGGCATGACCTGCTGGTGGAGTGGAAGACGCAGGTCGTCATTTCCGGCCATACCCATAACGCGCAGTACCTGCCTGCGAGCGAAAAGTTCCCCTATGCCCAGCTTGTCGGCGGCGGCCCGCAGTTGGAACGCGCCCGGTGGATCGAGGGTGTGGCGGATGCCGCCGCGCTGAAGCTCACCGTGCGGGACCTGGCGGGAGCGGTGACGCATGAAGCCTCATTTCCCCCGGCGTGAGTGCTCTGCTGGGACCGCGGAATTCATTCCGCCCCGGAGAATCTGGCCTTTGCGAAACCAAGCGGAATAAATTGCCTCCGGCCATCCGGCTTGGTTTCGCCAGTGAGCGAAGCTCGTTACCACTCGTTCTGGGTTCCGCGGTCCCAGTGATGCAGTCCCTCAGCGCGCCAGCTCCACCAGCACGGCCTTCTGGGCGTGCAGGCGGTTCTCCGCCTGCTGGAAGATGGTGTCTGCGTGGAGTTCCAGCACTTCCGCGCTGATCTCCTTGCCACGGTAGGCGGGCAGGCAGTGCAGCACGATGTGGCCGGGAGCGGCCTCGAAAAGCATGGAATCATTCACCTCGAATCCGGCGAACTGCGCTTCCTTCTCCTTCTGGTCCTCCTGGCCCATGGAAAGCCAGACGTCGGTGTTGATGACGTGCGCGCCCCTCGCGGCGGCTACGGGATCCGTAGTAACCGTGACGTTCGGCGCGGCGAGCTTCGCCAGAAAGGAATCCGGTGGCAGGCAGGCGGACGGGGACCCCACCGCGAGCTGGAAGCCGAGGTGCTTCGCCGCCCACATCCAGGAGATGGTCATGTTGGAAAAACCATCGCCGATGAAGGCTACCTTCTTCCCTTCCCAGCCGCCGAGTTTTTCGCGGATGGTCAGCAGGTCCGCCAGGATCTGGCAGGGATGCTCGTCATCCGTGAGGGCATTGATGGTGGGCAGGCCGGAGTAGTCCGCGAAATCGACCACATCCTGCTGGGCGTAGGTCCGGATGACCGCGCCGTGGACCATCCGTCCGAGCACGCGGGCGGTGTCCTTGATCGGCTCCCCGCGTCCGAGCTGGATGTCGTTTTTGGAAAGGAACATGGGGAAGCCCCCCAGCTCGCGGATGCCCACCTCGAAGGAGACGCGGGTCCGGGTGGAGGACTTGGCGAAAATGAGCGCCCAGGTCTGTCCGGAGAGTGGCTGCGCGGTGTGGCTGCCGCGCTCGCGTTTGAGCACGGCGGCGCTGTCCAGCAGCGCGTTGATGTCAGCGGCGGTGAGTTCTTCGATGGACAACAGGTTCTTCATGATACGGCCCCGGGTGACGGGGAAGGGCGGAGACTAGCGGCATCCGCCGAAATGGCAAACCGGGAATTTCAAAGATTCCGTGCGATACGCACCATTGCCATCGCCCGTTTTCCGCGTTCAGGGTTGCACCTGCGGCGGGGGATAGCCTTCACTCCCGCATGACCCGTCCAGACGGCCGCCAGCCCGACCAACTCCGCCCGATTTCCTTTTTTCCGAACGTCGCCCCGAACGCGACGGGTTCCGTCCTCGTGTCCTTCGGGGACACCCGTGTCATCTGCTCCGCCACCATCGAGGATGACGTGCCGCGCTGGATGCGCGCCCAGCGGGTGGAGGGCGGATGGCTGACGGCGGAGTATTCCATGCTGCCTTACTCCACCCTGGAGCGGAAGCAACGCGACGCCACCCGTGGCAAGATCGACGGCCGCTCCATGGAGATCCAGAGGCTCATCGGCCGTGCGCTCCGCTCCGTGATCGACCTGAAGAAGATCGGCCAGCGGACGGTGTGGATCGACTGTGACGTGCTCCAGGCGGACGGTGGTACCCGCACCGCCTCCATCACCGGTGGTTGTGTGGCCGCGGCCATTGCTTTCAACAAGCTGCTCGCAGCCGGAAAGATCCGCGACTTCCCGATGAAGAAGCTCGTCGCCGCCGTGTCCGCCGGTGTCTATCAGGGCACCCCGGTGTTGGATCTGGACTACGTGGAGGACAAGGACGCGTCCGTCGATTTCAACGTCGTGATGACGGAGACCGCCGAGTTCGTCGAGGTGCAGGGCAGCGGCGAGGAAGCCACCTTCACCGGTGAGGAAATGAGCGCCATGCTGGAGCTGTCCCGCAAGGGGATCTCCGACATCGTCTCCCTCCAGAAAGCCGCCATCCTCACCGCGGACCGCGCCGCGCCCGCGGATCTCAGCTCGCTCTTCGCCACCTTCGGCAGGAAGTGATGGTTCCTTTTGGGACCACGGATTGAAAGGTCAGGGAGTTTTCGGAAATCGTGTGACCGCAGCCGGGGGTAGCGGAACGGCTGCAGGGCAGGGACCGCATTGCGGCATAGCCGCTATGTCCGCTGCGCTCCCATTCCATGTGGTCAGGCGGGGGCAGTGACTCATGCCTTGCGGCGACCTGTTTCCCATCGCAGCTCCCTTGGAAGAACCAGAGGGATCATCAGGAAAATCGGAATTATGGGATGATGGACATCCACCCAGCCTGACGGTTTGGAAAACCGTCCCTGCCGACGAATGCAACGATCCCGTCATTTCCCCAACCGCCTGCGCCGCTGGTCCTCAAACAGGGAGGCGGGGCGCAACGTGTCACCTTTCCCGATGCCTTCGACGACATCCACCGGATCGGTCCGTTCCTTGCGCTCCGGGTAGTTGCCATCGGTGCGGACGCCGCTGACGGCGCCGCGCGTGCCGATGACATAGCCGTAGTCCGCCTGCTGGCTCCAGACGACGAAGGGATGGAAGGAATTCCGCAGTCCCTCCGTGTTCCAATAGACGGTGTGGGCGGAGGTGAGGTTGTGGCGCGGGCGGGAGAGCTTCACGTAGAACCGGTCACGCGCCTCGAACCAACTGTTGTCCGCCGTGCAGTGGTCGATGAGGTTCGAGTGGCTGAACCACTGGTGGTGGTCGCTTGAGCGGCCCTCGGTCACTTCGGATCCGGTGGACCCGGTCTGGCGGGCGGTGTCCTTGTCCAGGCAACGGTGGATCACGTTGCCGGACGATCCCATGCCGGAGATGGAGAACCCATGGCGTGACGCCTCCGCGCGGCACTCACGGATGAGGCACTCGTTGCTGCTGTCCATCCGGAACATGTAGCCGTTGCCACCACCCCCGCCGTACTGCGGGTGTTGGAAATGGCACCGCTCCACCGTCACGTTGCGGGATTCCTTCATGCGGATGCCGTTGGAGAGCAGGTGGCAGCCGGTGGTGTTGCCCTCCGCGCAAAAGGAATTTACATCACGGATCCAGCCATCCAGCACGTTGGTCATGGTCACCGCGTAGGAGGCATGCACGTCAAAGGCGCTCTTCTTCGTGGTGGCGAAGTCTTCCGGCAGGCCGCGGCTTTCCGCCAGCCGCCGGGTGTAGTCGCCTTCCGGTGCGGCGAAGTCGAGGTTCTTCCAGCCATCCTTTCCCGGGTGCTGCACGTTGCCGATGGATAGGCCTTCCAGTCCCACCTGTTCCAGCATGCCGGACTTAGGATAAACCTGCGGCTTGTCGCGCACCTTCAGCGCGTAGCGGGTGGGCACGTCGATGGTGAGCACCTTGCGCTCCGCATCCACCTTCACGATGCGGCGGTGGTACTGGATCGAACCGATCTTGTTCTCCTCCCCCAGCCAGTCGGTCTCGCCGTGGTCCATCACCCATTCCTTGGTCGGGATGTTGCGGATGACCGCCCAGCCGCCTGCCTTGAAAGCGGAAACATCCGCTACCGGGATCTCGACGGACGGCCCCATCAGGTCCGCCGTGATGACGGTGGAGGGCCCCTCCCGGCGGTTCCACTCCGCCTTCGAAGGGGCTTGGAAAAGGACGATGATCTTCTCCCGCATCTCCGTCGCGGTGTTCAGCAGGAAGGTCTTCTCCGGTCCCGCTCCACGGATGACGATGCCGTTTTTCCGCACGCACAGCGCGTAGCGGTTTCCTTCCCCGGGCTGGACGCGGTAGGTGCCTGCGGGCAGATCCACCACACCACCTCCGGCGGCGGCCGCAGCGTCGATGGCCTTCTGGATCGCGGCGGTGGAGTCCGTCTTGCCCGTCGGGTCCGCGCCGTATCCCGCCACCACATCGAAGCGCTTCGCCCCGGCCAGATCGGGGATGGGCTTCTCACCATTGGCATAGCCCGCGTAGGAAAAGTCCTGGATGATCTTGTCCTCGGAGAAGGACAGCGCGGGCGTGGCCGACCAGTCCGCGCCATAAAGCGGCGACGACCATGTCTTTCCGTCCTCCTGTGCGGTCAGGAGCGGTCCGGAGATCAATGCCGCGAGCGCGATGAGATGGAGCGATGATGCCATGGCTGGGGACTTTAACGGAACGCGAACGCCGCGAATTTCAGTAAGGAGGGTGGACACTCTTGTCCACCGGCGGCATTGGCGAATCAGAAAAGAATCACCGCGAAGATACAAATGGTACGAAGTGAGAAAACGGATCGCTTCAAGATTCGCGATCAGCCTTCTTCTCTTCCCTGAAAACTGAAAACTTCTCTTCCTTTGTTCGCCAATGCCGCCGGAGGACAAGAGTGTCCACCCTCCTTACCGGGCGATCAGCAATCCCGCCGGGCTGGCGGTGACCGGGGCGGTGCCGGATTCCAGGCGGTAGCGCTGGGGCTTGCCGCCGGTGCTGTTGAAGATGACGGCGCGTCCGTCTTCCTGCACGGCGATGGTGGTGTCCTTGCCGGCGGCGATGTGCAGGATCTTCCCGAGATCGGTGGGAGCCGGGTCGCCGTCGAGGATCTCCACTCCGCCTGCTTTAGTGAGGAGGGCGAAGTGTTGTTCCCCTGCGGCAATCGCGGCGATGTCCGTACGGATGACCTCCGTTTTTTCCCTCGTGGCAAGGTGGAGGTTTCCCACTTTGTCCAGCAGGTGGACCTTCCCGCTGTAGGTGAGACAGAGCGCGGTGACATCCGGCGGGGCGGTGAGAGTGACCGGGGGGTATTTCGGCGTCAGCGGGAACAGGTAAAGCTCACCACTTTTGAGGATGACTGGCAGCATCTTGTCGTCGGGACAGGTGCCAAGCAGCGAGACGGGTGGACCGCCGAGTGTCTCCGGAGTATCCGCGTCCACCAACCGGTAGATGGTGCCGGACTCCCCGAGGGCCAGTGCTTGGTCCGTCGTGGACGAAAGTTGGACGATCGTTTCCGCAGGGGTGATCTCACGCGGGGTTTTCCACCGTGCATCCCACGCCAGCAGCTTCCCTCCTTGGGTGAGGACGGCCCCACCTTGCGCGGTCAGTGTGAATGTCTTCCACCCGGCATCGAGGAAAGTGGACGGTGGATAGAACCGCGGATCGACGGCGTTGAAGGAAAAGACCTTAGGGCGTGGGGAGGTGGGCGCGGTGGCGGGCACGTCCAGTGCGGGTGCCGGCACAGGTGGAGCCACCGGTCCCGGCGTCGGTGCGGGTGGCGGGATCTCAGGGAGGGCGGAGACAGTGGGTTCCGTAGGTTCCGGCACCACAGGGGGCGGGGCAGGAGCTTCAGCAACCGGAGGTGGAGCGACAGCCACTTTCTCCTGCTCGTGCCGCGGAGCGGACCGATCCTTCAGCAGAAGAAAGGCGACGGCGGCGGTGAGGAGCACGCAGAGACCTGCGGTGGCGATCAGCAGCGGGTGGGAGCGCCGGTGGAGGCGGTTCAGTTCCTCGCGTAGTTCCGCCGCCGCTTGGTAGCGCTCACCGGGATTTTCCTGCAGGGCGCGCAGCACCATCGGGTCCAGGCGCGGGTCGCTGCCGGACTTCGCGGATGGAGGGCGGAACACGCCGCGCGGGCGCTCGCCTGTCAGCATTTCATAGAACAGCACGCCGATGGAGTAGATGTCCGCACGGTGGTCCGCATGGGCCGCGTCCTTCACCTGCTCTGGCGCGGCGTATTCCGCCGTGCCCATGAAGCCGCCGGTGCGCGAAAGGGTCATCGCCGCCTCATGCTGCTGGTCCCACTTCGCCAGCCCGAAGTCGGCGATCTTGATGTGCCCGGCGGTATCCAGCAGGATGTTCGATGGCTTGATGTCGCGGTGGACGATCCCCAGCGAGTGCGCGTGGGAAAGCGCGTCACACGCCTGGCGGACGATCTCCAGGGCCTCCGGCACGGTGAGGATGCCGATCTTTTCCGCCAGCGTGGAGCCGTCCACATACTCCATCACGAAAAACGGATGCCCTTCCGGCGTGGTGCCGAACTCGTGGAGAGCGACGATGTTCGGGTGGCGGAGCTTTGCCAGCGTCCGCGCCTCCCGCTGGAACCGCTGGACGAAGATCTCATCCGCGCTGGCCTCGATGGGCAGCAGCTTGATCGCGATCTCCCGGTCCAGGTCCGGCTGGCGCGCGTGATAGACCGCGCCCATGCCGCCGCGGCCCAGCAGGCCCAGAATCTCCCAGCGGGGGAAAAGCGCGGCCAGATGGGCGGGGGTGGGTGGTTCCCAGTGGGAGGCCCCGCCATCCGTGGCCGGGGTGGAGCCTCCACCGAGATCGAACAGTCCCGCCGGATCGAGGCCGCTGAGGATGGAATCTTCCTGTCTCATGGCGGTGGGGTGGGGCGGGACGTTCGCGGGTGGTTACTGTTCGACCAGCTCGACGCGGCGGTTGAGCGCCTTGCCTTCGTCGGTCTTGTTGGTGGCCACGGGGGAGATGAACGACGCTCCGTGGGCGGACAGGCGGCCGGCGGCGACGCCGTGCTTCGAGGTCAGTTCTTTCACCACGGTGGCGGCGCGGCGTTGGGACAGGTCCTGGTTGAACTCAAAGGTGCCGACGTTGTCCGTGTGGCCCACGACCAGCAGCTTGAGGGAAGGGCTGTCCTTCAGCAGTTTCACGATCTCCCCGATGGTCGGCTCCGATTCCGGCTTGAGGTCCGCCTTGTTGAAGTCGAAGTGGATGCCGTAGAGGGCGATGCGGCCGGTGTCGGAGATCTTGTTCTCCATTTCCTCCGCCTTCACCAGGACCATCTTCTCCTCCATCGGCGTGGTGTTGATGAAGTCCGCCTGGACCATGATGGTGCCTGCGGGCAGCTTGAGGTCCGCCTTGAAGGAGTTCGACGGATCCGCCTTGCGGAACGTGTGGTCCCACTGGCGCTCCGCGACGAAGATGACGGCGAAGAGTCCGCCTTTCTCCGCGGCCAGATAGCGGCGTTCCTTGATGCCGGTGAACAGTTCCTTCCGGTCCGCCTCAGGGAAGTAGGAGACGGCGGGCGGGCCGTTGCGGATGGCGCCCTGGTCACCGGTCCAGATGGTGGTGAACCCGGCGTCTTTCAGCGCCTGCTCGTAGTTCTTGAAGACCTCCAGCACGGTCCGGCGTTCGTCCGGGGTGTTGGCCAGGGCGTAGGTCGTGCGGTGGAGCGCTCCGGAAACCGGGCGGACTTCCTTCGGGTCGGTGGAGTTCGGCGCGCTGAGGCCGGCGGTCTGGAGGAGGATCTCGCCGAATTTCTGCTCCGACTGGGTCAGGATCTTCGATCCCTCGTAGCGCGGGATGCCGGGATAGTCCTTCGCACCTGCGGCGTCGGAGGTGGGCATGGCGGACGCCGCCATGGTCAGGCAGGCAAAGAGCGATAGGATGGCTTTCATGGTGGTGGTGGAGTTATGGAGTTTGAAAACTTGTGGAATCATTACCGGGAAAGGGCGGAGCGGTCGAGACGAAGTGCGGATTCCCCCGGAGTTATGCGGGTCACACGGGCCGGGATGCGCACGGAGCGGTCCGGCACCGGGGTGATGCGGGCGGATTCCGCGGGGCGTGGGGACGGCATGCGCGGGATGATGGTGGGTGGGACCATGGGGCGGCGGACCGGCGGAGGGGTGAGGGCGGGTGCCGGGGATGGCAGCGGGATCCGGCGGGCGATGCCCGGGTCGAGAAAGCGGCTGCCGGGGGCGGGAGTGCGGGGTGGATCGCCGAGGCGTGGCGGGTCGGAGGGCATCACTTCCGGAGCGTCATCCCGGCCTGCGCCGAAGACATCCGGGCGAAGACCGGGCCGGCGACCGTCCGGTGACAGCGCGCCGATGTCGCGGTGGCCGCCGCCGAGGAAGATGCCGCCAAAGCCACCGCCCGGGATCGGACGGATCGGCTCACGGTCGTCCACGCGCGGTGGCTCGGTGCGGCCGGGGACGGGGTGGTAGGTGTGGTGGCCGGAGTCACTGGCGCAGGAGGCGAGGGCGACGGCGGTGAGGATGATTGCGATGGTTTTCATGATGTTGTTCCTTTCGCTCCGTTCTCTGGCGGTCCGCCGGGCGGCGTTACACGGTTTCGCAAAAAATTTTCACGGCGCATTGAACCCGCCCGCCGGACAGGGTTGGATGCGGACCATGGAACCCCGCAGTGACGCGCCTTTCCCGAATACCCGGTGGAGCCTGGTGGCCCAGATGAAAGGGCGTCCGGAAGCCCGCGAAAAGGCGCTGGGCGAGCTGTGCGGCCTCTACTGGATGCCCGTCTATGCCTTCCTGCGGCGGCGCGGGATGTCCCCGGCGGACGCGCAGGACGCGGCCCAGGGTTTCCTGACCTCCCTCCTCGCGGAGGATGGTTTTTCCAAGCCGGATGCGGAGGCGGGGAAGATGCGGTCCTTTCTCCTTGGCGCGCTCCAGCGCTGGCAGCGCGGGGAATGGCGGAAGGAAAGCGCCCTGAAACGCGGCGGTGACCGGGAGATCCAGTCGATGGATGCGCTGGAGGCGGAAAAGGGCTTTCAGGCGGAGCAGGAGGGCGCGTCCCCGGAGGACGAGTTCGACCGCCGCTGCGCCATGGCCATCCTGGAGGCGGCCCTGCAACGGCTGGCGGAGGAACAGCAGGCGGCGGGAAAGGGCGCGGCCTTCGCCGCCATGCGGCCGCTCCTCAGCCCCGCGGGCGGAAATGTTTCCCAGGATGAGGTGGCGCGGGAACTGGGCCTGAGCGCGGAGGCGCTGCGCGTCGCCCTCCACCGGCTGCGCAAGAGGTTCGGCGAGCTGCTGCGGGTCACCGTGGCGGACACCCTGGCAGATCCCACGGAGGAATCCGTTGCGGAGGAAATGGCCGCGCTGCGCCGTGTGCTGGTGGGGTGAGGGGGCGGGCCTCCCCAGCAACAGGGGCCATTTTCCCGGGCTTTACTCGACGCGGGGATTTTCCCATCTTCCCCGGCCCTTCCCATGACCGCCGCCGAGATCCGCAACAGCTTCCTCGATTTCTTCCGTGAGAAACAGCACACCATCGTGCCCTCGGCATCGCTGCTCCCGCAGTCGCCCGGCCTGCTGTTCACCAACGCGGGGATGAACCCGTTTGTCCCGTACTTCCTCGGCGTCGAGAAGGCTCCGTACGATCCGCCACGCGCCGCGGACACCCAGAAATGCATCCGCGCCGGCGGCAAGCACAACGACCTGGAGGATGTCGGCTATGACACCTACCACCACACGTTCTTCGAGATGCTCGGGAACTGGTCGTTCGGCAACTATTTCAAGAAGGAAGCCATCGCCTGGGCATGGGAGCTGGTCGTGGAGCGCTGGGGCCTGCCCGCCCACCGCCTCTACGCATCCGTCTATGCGCCGAAGCCAGGCGACCCGGGGAGCTTCGACCAGGAAGCCTATGACATTTGGGCCGAGCTGTTCCGCTCCAAGGGATGCAATCCCGAGGAGCAGATCGTCCACGGCAACGTGAAGGACAACTTCTGGATGATGGGTGAGACCGGCCCCTGCGGGCCGTGCTCCGAACTCCACGTGGACCTCACCCCGGAGGGGAACCCCGTCACCGGGCGGAATCTGGTCAACAACGACTCCGATCTCTGCATCGAGATCTGGAACCTCGTCTTCATCCAGTACAACGCGGAGGCCGACGGCACCTTCCGCGAGCTGCCCGCGAAGCACATCGACACCGGCATGGGCTTCGAGCGCGCCTGCTCCATCATCCAGAACACGAAGGGGTTCACCGACTTCTCCGTGAAGCCCAGCAACTACGCGACGGATGTTTTCCAGCCGATCTTCCGCAAGCTGGAGGAACTGAGCGGCAAGACCTACTCCAACATCTATCCGGCGCTGGGCGCGGACCGCTCCGCCTTCAACGAGGAGATGAAGGACGCCATCGCCTTCCGCGTCATCGCCGACCACCTGCGCACCCTTTCGTTCTCCATCGCGGACGGCATCATGCCCGGCAACAACGGCCGGAACTACGTGCTGCGCCGCATCCTCCGCCGTGCGGTCCGCTACGGCCGCCAGCTCGGCTTCTCCGGTGAAAAGCCGTTCTTCGGCGCACTGGTGGAGACGCTCGTCGCGGAAATGGGCGGCGTCTTCCCGGAGCTGAGAAACCGCCAGGACACCGTCCGCCAGACGCTGGAAACGGAAGAGGCCAGCTTCAACCAGACGCTGGACCGTGGCCTGAAGCGTTTGGAAGTAATGCTCCAGGAACACTCAAGCAATTGGACGGATTCGAATGCTGAAGGAACCCTCTTCGCGTCGGATTTCCGATCGAATCAATTGCCTGGAGAGTTTGCATTCGAACTTTATGACACCTACGGATTCCCTAAAGATCTAACAGATCTCGTTCTCGCGGAGAGAGGTTGGATTACCGATGGGGAAGGATTTGAGCGGGAAATGCGGCTTCAGCAAGAGCGCGCCCGCGCCGCCCAGAAGACCACCGTCGTCCGTGCCCTCGACATTTCCACGGATGCGGTGACGGAGTTCTCCGGCTTCGAGTCCGATGAGGTGGAGGCCACCGTGCTGGAGATCCATCCGCAGGAGGACGCGCTGTTCGTCATCACGGACAAGACGGTTTTCTACGCTGAGATGGGTGGCCAGTCCGGTGACACCGGCACGCTGGTTGCCTTCGGCCATGAGCATCCCATCACGGGCGTACAGCAGATCGGCAAGGCCCGCGCCCACATCGTGGACGCCGCCGCTGGCATCAAGGTGCTGGACCGCGTGACGCTCAAGCTGGACACCAGCCGCCGCCGCCCCATCGAGGCGCACCACACCGCCACCCACCTCCTCCACTGGGCGCTGCATGAGGCCGTCTCCAAGGACGCTTCCCAGCAGGGATCCTCCGTGGACGAGCACCGCCTGCGCTTCGACTTCAACAGCGCCGCCGTCTCCCCGCAGCAGATCGCGATGATGGAGGAGATGGTCAACGGTGCCATCAAGCAGGGCCTGTCCGTCTCATGGACGGAGGTGAAGCACGCGGACATCAAGGGCCGCACGGACATCATGCAGTTCTTCGGCGACAAGTACGGCGAGAACGTCCGCGTCGTCCAGATCGGCGGCGCACCGAACCAGCTCGACGGTCCGTCCATGGAGCTTTGCGGCGGCACCCACGTCCGCAACACCAACGAGATCGGCCTGTTCAAGATCAGGAGCGAGGGTGCCATCGCGTCCGGCGTCCGCCGGATCGAGGCGGTCTGCGGCGAATCCGCATGGGCCTACCTGAACGAGGCGACCGAGAAATGGGACGCCGAGTTCAAGGCGGCGAAGGTGAAGCTGGCCGCGGCCAACGAGAAGCTCGCCTCGCTCGGCGCGGAGCCGGTCACCGCGAATGACTTCCCCACCATCATGGCGGCGATGCTCGTCGAGAGGGCGGACATCGGCCAGATCAACGCCACCTTCGCCTCCGCACAGAAGACGCTGGAGGACACCCAGCAGGCCGCCATCGAGGCGGAGAAGCAGTTCAAGAAGCTGCAGGCCGGAGCCGCCGCGAAGCTGGCCGACGAGGCGCTGGCGGAACTCATCGCCAAGGGTGAGCCGATCATCGTTTCGTTCGAGTCAGACGCGTCCCTGCTCCAGGAGCTGCAGAACGGGCTGAAGAAGAAAAACTTCGCCGGTCCCGCGCTGGCCATCGTCGATGACGGGGAGAAACTCCACCTCGCCGTCCACTGCGGGCCGGATGCGCTGGCAAAGGGCCTCAACGCGGGTTCCCTGCTCCGTGATTTCGCCGCCATCGCCGGTGGCAAGGGCGGCGGCAAGCCTGACCAGGCGCGGGGTGCCGCACCGGATCGCGCGAAGCTGGATGAGGTGAAGGCCGCTGCGACCGGCGCTTTCGCCGTCTGAACGTCTTGATTTGATAACATCCCGGTCATGCCCTAACATCATGGGCATGACTGGGATTTTCTGTTTCCGCCGGAGCGTGTTTTTGTTGCTGGGCCTTGCCGGAACCTCCATGGCCACGCCGCCACAGGTCATCCGCGCGGATGAGAAATTCTTCGGCTCCGGGACGGAGACCTACGCTGTGCTGCGGACGGTGACGGACAACAAGGGCAGTTACTACCGCAGCCAGTCCACCACCAAGCTCATCGAGCGGAAGAAGACCACCGGCGAGATGGTCCGTGAGACCGTCATGCTGGACCGCGAGGAGATCACCGACGCCGAATACGACGGCCCGGGGAAAGCACCCGTTGAGATCGTCATCCACGCGAAGGATGAAAAGGAATCGCTGGGCGTGCTGCTGGAGCGCTGGCCCGGCCAGGGGACCCGCACGGACCCGGCTGAACTGAAGCGTTTCAAGGTCCACGCAAGCGGCATCCGCTACGACGGCAGGCTGGAGCTGATGAAGGGGAATCCTTACATCGCCAACCTGAAAGCGGAGGGTCTGCGCTTCTCCGACTGGGGTCTGGTCGATGGCCTGGAACTCCGGGACTCCATTTTCCTCAAGGCCATCCGCGCCGACAACGAGGGCGATTCCGACGCCATATGGATGACGGTCAGCCCGGAGATCACCGCGCAGGTCCGTGCCTTCCGGAAGATACTCCCCGTCTATCTCTCGCTCGGCTCCTCGGCGGACCGTGCGGAGGCGCTGGAGCTGGCGCGGAAGGCATCGGCCACGCTCAAGGAAGCCAAGTTCGCCTCCCAGGAAACGGAGATATGGCGAACCGAACAAGGCGGCTCTCCGCTTTACCGGGTCGTCATGACCGGCTCCGACTACGTCATCAAGAATGGCAAGGTCGAGGAGCTGGGAAAACTCCCCGACATCCACGTGGTGCCCATCTCCAGCGAGGGCTTCCTGGAGTGGATCTCCACCGAAGCGAAGTGATCACTCGGCCCGGAACCTCAGCACGGCGGTGATCGGCCGGTGGTCGGAAGCGATCCGTTCGTCGATCACCGACGCCTCCTCCGTGACGGTGAGGCCGCGCTGGAAGATATGGTCGATCTCCTTCACCGGCTCGCGGGACGGAAAGGATGAGGACGGAGCCTTCAGCGTCACCTTTTCCCACGGGGCCTTGAACAAGGCCAGGGTCGTGGAACCGGGCACGTCGTTCAGATCCCCCGCCACCACCAGCGGTCCGGAGATGGGTTCCAGCGCCTTCAGCAGGTTCCCACCCTCCGCCAGCCGGGACTCCAGCGAGCGGTAGTCGAAGTGGACGCTCACCAGCGTCACCGGCCCCGCCGGGTGCAGGATCTCCGCCTTGAAACCGATTCTCGGTTCCTGGTTCTGCGAAAGCCGGATCACCTCAGTGGATTTGATTGGGTGCTTCGAAAGGATGGCCTGTCCATAGGAGCCGCCGTCATAGGGCATTGCCTCGCCGAACGCGGATTTCAGGCCGGTGAGTTCGCCGAGGATCGCGGGTTGGTCCGTGTTCGCGCTGCGGCGGCAGCCACGATCCACCTCCTGCAGCGCGACGATGTCCGGATCCTGTGCCCGGATGACCGCCGCGATCCGCTGCAGATCCAGCTTCTTGTCCACCCCCACGCCGTGGTGGATGTTCCAGCACAGGATCTTCAGCGTGCCGGTGGGCTTCTCCTCCGCCACGGCGGGGAAAGCCATCAGGAGCAATGCGGCGGCGGCTTTCCGGAGAACCATCACGCCATTCCAGTGCCGTCCCCGGTTTGTGCAAGACAGGAAACATGGCGGATGCGTGACCGTGTAGCGAACCTCGTGAGCAGTAAGGAGGGTGGACATTGCGGCAGAGCCGCTATGTCCGCTTCGCTCCCATTCTTGTCCACCGGCTGCAACCGGAACCCATGGCAAAGGTATTTCATAACAGATCCACCTCCCTTCATTCGCCAATGCAACTGAGACACAGGGATGTATCGAACCCCGTGAGAGGTTCTGCTGGGAACACGTCCGTGAAGGACAAGGCTTCAGTCTCAGATCGACTTCCCCCCAGCCGGAAGTCTCACGACTTCCTCTACCTTTGACCGTCACCTTCGGGTTTGCCGTCGTGGGGCGGCCCGCTACACTCCACGATGTGAGCGGGAAATCGGCATTCGGCGGATTGTTGCTGTTGGCGCTGGGTGCGGCGGGCGGATGGTATTTCCGCGATTGGTCCGCAAAGCGTGATCCCATTCCTCCGGTGGTGGAAGCTCTGCAATCGATGACGGACCCAGAGCTTCCGTCCACTCCTACGGAGCCACCCGCTCCGGAAAAAGCGGAACCCACGCCACCTCCCGCCAACCCGCTGGAGCAGGCTTTCCAGGCGTGGTCCGCCGCCCCTGAGCTGGCGGGCGCGCTGATCGGCTATTGTGTCTTCGATGCGGATGGGAAGCTGCTCTACGGCTCCCCGCTGGCGGAAACCGCGCTCTGCCCCGCCTCTGCGCTGAAGACGGTGACGGCGGGGGCCGCTTTCGGATTGCTCGGCACGGATTTCCGCTTCCGAACGGAGGTGCTGGCGGCGGGTGCCATCTCTCCGGCGGGCACCACTACGGGGAATCTCGTACTGAAAGGCGGCGGCGATCCCACCCTCTCGGCGGAAGACCTCGACGCGCTCGCCGCACAGCTCGCCGGGAAGGGCCTGAAGCGCGTGGAGGGTTCCTTGAAATCCGACGCCTCGGTTTTCCCGGCGGAGCCGGTGAACGAGCACTGGAACTGGGGCGACATCGGCAACGCCTACGGCACCGGTGCCTACGGGCTGAACGTGGACCACAACGTCATGTCGCTGTGGTTCGATCCCGGTGCGAAGGAAGGGGATCCGGCGAAGTTCGGCGGCAGCATCCCGGCGCTGGGCAAGACCCGCTGGGATGTGCGCGTGGCCACCGGCCCGGCGGGCAGCGGGGATGGGGTGTCCATTTTCTCATCCCCCTATGCGGAAGTGGTGCAGGTGCGGGGTACCGTGCCGCTGGGCGAGAAGGGATTCACCGTGCGGGGTTCCGTGCCGAACCCGCCGAAGCTTGCGGAGGATATCTTCCGTGCCGCGCTGGTGAAGCGTGGCGTCACCTTCGGTGGAAAGCCGCATGCCGCGGAGGAAACCGTGCCGCTCGCCGTCCACCTGTCGGCGTCCCTGCCGGAAATCATCGACCACATGCAACGGGTGAGCGACAACCTGGAGGCACAGAGCCTTTTCCTGACCATGGGCCGCCGCGCGGATGCGGCCCCCGCGCAGGTGGTCAGAGAGTATTGGGAGAAAGTCGGCGTCCGCTTCACCGGGCTGCGCCTGATCGATGGCAGTGGCCTCGCCCGCGCGACGATGATCACGCCGGTGGACCTGACGCGGGTGAACATCGCGGCGCTCAACGGACCGGATGGCCCGCGCTACCTCCAGAGCCTGCCCGCCAGTTCCGACGGAACGCTGAGGGCGAAGCGTGGTGCAATGTCCGGCGTTAGGACAGAGGTCGGCTTCATCATCCGCGACGGAAAGACCTATCCCTTTGCGCTCATGGCAAACGGTCTTGGGGGAAATGTGGATTTCTGGAAGCTGAGGATGTCGTTGCTGGAGTCGATCGGGCGGGATTGAGAGCTTCCGTTGGTCTGGCTGCGGCAGGGACCGCATTCCATGCGGTCCGGTTGGGGCGATGCCCCGTCATCCCGCGATTCCATCTTTGTAAGCATCGTTCCCCAATTTTCCGGAGTGAGAGCCAGCCGGGCATTGATCATCAAAAGGCGGCAGCAGCGTTCCCCGCCGGACCGCATGGAATGCGGTCCCTGCCATTCGGAGGAATAATCTGACGTTACTTCACGTGCCCCTTCGCCTTCAGCCAGCCTTCCAGCAGCATCGGCCACTTCGCCAGCTCGCCCTTGCCGTGCAGTCCGTAGCCGTGGCCGCCGGTTTCGAAGAGATGCAGCGTCACGGGCACCTTGTTCTCCTTGCAGGCGGCGGCGAAGCTCAGGCTGTTCCGGCAATCGACCGCGTCATCTGCGGTGCTGAGCAGGAAGACCGGCGGGGTCTCCGGCGTGACAGCCTTTTCGGTGGAATACTTCTCGATCTGTTCCGGCGTCGGCTCCGGGCCGAGCAGGTTCTTCCGCGATCCACCGTGGCCCACCGGACCCATCGAGATGACGGGATAGATCAGCATCGAGAAATCCGGACGTGCGCTCAGCTTGTCGATCTCGTCGCGGTTTTCCTGTTCCGGAAAGGTGTCGTTGAAGCGGGTGGTGCAGAGGCTGGCCAGATGCCCTCCTGCGGAAAAGCCCATGATGCCCACCTTCTTCGGGTCCACACCCCATGCGTCGGCATTCGCCCGCACCGTCCGGATCGCACGGCGGGCATCGAGGAACGGGGTGGGGAATTGGTTCGGCACGCGGTATTTCACCACCACGCCGACCACGCCGCGCTCGGCGAACCACTTCGCCAGCTCGTGCCCTTCATGCTGGATCGCGACGATGCCGTAGCCGCCACCGGGCAGGATGACCACGGCGGCTCCCGTGGCCTTGTCCTTCTCCGGCAGATAGGTCTGGTACTGCGGTGCCTCAATCTGGCTGAGGTGGCCGTGGTCGTTCGCCTTCTCGGAACCGGCGGCCCGCTGCGGGTCTCCGGGGGCCTCGGTCGGCCAGAGGTCCTTGTATTGGGCGGAGACGATTCCCGCGAGGGCGACGAGGAGTAGGATGGGTTTCATGGATGGGAAAGGATTCGGGGTGTGGATGGAGGTTGCCGGGCGGGTTGGTTACTCCTTCAGCTTGATCCGCGCTGGCACGTCCTTGATCGGGATGCCCGCCTTGGTCAGCGCGTCCCAGACGGTGAGGAGCCGTTCCAGCGGCAGCTTCTTGTCCGCCTCCAGCTCCAGCTTGCGGCCGGGGTTCTGCTTCTGGTAGGCGGCGAGGTAGGACTCCAGCAGGCCTTCCGGCACCGCCAGCCCGTCGAGCTGGATGTTGCCCAAGGCATCCACGCCGATGACGGAGCGCGTTTCCGTCACGTTGTCCGACGCGATCTCACGCACGGTCGGCAGATCGATGTGCAGGACGGCCCGCGGCTTCTTGAAGACGGTGCTGACGGCGAAATAGATCAGGATGATCAACAGGATGTCGATCATCGGGATGACCTGGATGTTGTGCCGGACCTTCTGCGGGCGGTAGAATCTCATGATCGTCCGGTGGGATCAGGCTTGGGGCTTGGCGACGGTGTGGGCCAGGTCGGACAGCAGGCCCTCCAGCCGTGCGGTGAGTTTCTCGATGCGGCGGAAGAAGTAGCTGTGGGCGATGACGGCGGGCACGGCGATGGCGATGCCGAAAATGGTGGTGCTGAGCGCTTCCGCGATGCCACGGGTGATGAGCTCATGGTTGCTGGAGTCTCCCAAGCCCTCGAAGATGACGACGAGACCGGACGCCGTGCCAACCAGACCCAGCAGCGGGGCGATGGTGATGACCACGTCCAGCACGCCGATGCCGGAGTGGAGGTGCACGCTTTCCTCCCGCGCGGCGGCCTCCACGGCGGCGGTGACCTGCTCGCGCGGTTTGCCCGCATGTTTCACGGCCACGGAGCCGAGCCGGGCGAGCGAGCTTTTCCCTTCCTGGAACTCGCGCACGACGGTGGCGGTGGTGTCGTTCGCCACGTGGCTGCCGAAGTTGGCCACATCCCTCGACAGCTTCGCGGGGACGACCCGTTCCGCGGAAAGGGAGAGGAACTTGAAGACCACCGCCATCAGCCCGACGATGGAGGTGATCACCAGAGGGATCATGAAGATGCCGCCCTTTTGGAAGAAGTCCCAGACGGACTGGAAACCGGAGAAAGCGGCGGCGGCGAGAGGGAGGTCGGGGTCGATCATGGTCAGAAGTAGAAATTGAAGATGAGCTCCAGCGACTCGTCCTTGTAGTCTCCGCGGATTTCCTTGGGCATCGCGGGGATTTGGGCGTCGCGGATGGAGTTCAGGGTGAAACCTTTCTGGATCTCCCCGGTCTGCATCTCACCCACGAACTGGACGCTCTTCACCTTTCCCGTGGGTTCGATGAAGAAGCGGACGGTGAGGAAACCCGGCGTGATGAAGTCCCGGTGGCGCACGCAGTTGCGCTGCCACTCCAGTTCCACGGCGCGGCTGATGACGGCCTGATAGCGGCCCAGCGGGCTGTCCGCCACATCCACGGCGCTGCGGCCGGTGCGGGAAATGGAGCCGCGGATGGCGGTTTTCCGCTGGTAGCCGCGGAAGCCGGGGTCCCCGGGCTTCGGTGCGGCTTTGGCGGTGGCGGGTGGTTTCTGTTCCGGGGTGACCTTGGCCGCATTCTCCTTCGCCGGTGTGGTCGGAGGGGGCGGCGGCAGGATTTTTTCGGGAGCGGGTTTCGGCACTTCCACATCGACGGGGTTTGGTCCCTGGAGGAGGTCGGTCATTTCCGGGACGGCGGGTGCCGCGGCATCCGCGATTTCCTTGCCCTCGGTGGCAGCAGGGCTGGGAGGGGGGGCGGCGGCCTCCTGGGGTGGGGCGGGGGTTTCTGGCGTGTCCGGGGTGGGCGGCGCGGCCGGAGTCGGTGGCGTGGGTGCCATCGCCGGGTCCATGGCGGGACTGCCCGGTTCCTCCAGCTTGCCATCACGGTAGCGGCTCTCCGTTGTTTCGATGTCAGCCTCGTCCCGCGGGTCGATGCCGCGTTGGGACGGCATCGGTTTGGCATTCGGGTCCGGAGTGGTGTCACTCGTCGCCTCCGTGTCGCGCTCGCCGATGAACATGGGCTTGTCCGGACGCTTGCCGCGCTGATCCTCCGATGTCCGGGCGAAATCCGGCGGGGCGGCGGGACGCTGGGCGAGCGCGGGTGGCTTTTCCTCGACGGCAGCGGCGGCGGCTGTGGCCTGCTCCTCCTTCACCGCCTGCAGCATGTCGGGGGAAATGAGGACGGTGGATTCCTCTTTCGGGACGACCGTGGCGGCCTTCACCTTTTCCACCGTGCGGCGGAACTTCTCCGCCTCCAGCGTGGCGAATCCGGCGATGCCGAAAATCACGATGTTCCCGAACAGGGAGATCCCCAGGGCGATCGCCCACAGACGTCCGTCATCCCGCTTCGGAAGGGGGTATGGAGCGCTCGCGTCCAACGCCGGGAAACTGCCCGTGTTTCGCCCCGGGCGCAATCCGCGAATTCGGCCCGGGAAGGGAAAACGGAAGAGGCGGCGGGTTTCCCCGGGGAGGGATCGACGGAGATCCTTGGTGGAGTAACTTTTCTGATCGGTTGCCTCCGGTGTGGGTGATTTGTAATCAAATAGTCAATTTTTGTAATGGCTCTGATGGTATGATTGATGGGTTTGTGGGAAAATTCCCTATTTTCGCATTGCTTACCGCAGAAAATGATCCCAAGTTGCGCGCCCAACCCCAATTTTATGAGCAAAGAGAAACTCGACGGCGCACAGGCGCTCATCAAGACGCTCGATGACCTGGGCATCGAATACATCTTCGGCTACTCCGGTGGAGCGGCCATCCCGATCTTCGACGCACTGGAAACGGTCAAGACGAAGATGAAGTTCATCCTCGTCCGCCACGAGCAAGGTGCCGTCCACATGGCGGATGGCTATGCGCGTGCCACTGGAAAGCCAGCCGCCGTGCTGGTGACCTCCGGCCCCGGAGCGGGCAACACCGTGACCGGTCTGATGACCGCGATGATGGACTCCGTGCCCATGATCGTGCTCTCCGGCCAGACGGTGACCTGGATGCTCGGCAAGGACGCCTTCCAGGAAGCGGACATCTTCGGCATCACCATCCCGGTGGTGAAGCACAACTACCTGGTGAAGGACACCAACTCCCTGCCACGCATCGCCCGGGAGGCCTACCACATTTCCACCACCGGCCGCCCCGGCCCCGTGCTCATCGACATCCCGAAGGACATTTCCTCCGGCGCGTTTACCGGTGAGATGAACCCTCCGTTCCAACTTCCAGGCTACGACACCTCTTCCTCGTTCAACATCGACAAGGACAAGATCAAGGAAGCCGCCGACCTCATCTCCAAGGCGAAGCGCCCGGTGATCCTGGCCGGCCAGGGCACCATGATCGCCCGTGCGGACAAGGAACTCCGCTACCTTGCGGAAACGCTCGGAGCACCGGTGACCAGCACCCTGCTGGGCAAGGGCGTGTTCCCGGAAACCCACCCGCTGTCCCTCGGCATGCTCGGCATGCACGGCACCGCCTACGCCAACAAGGCGATGATCGAGTGCGACCTGCTCATCAACATCGGCTCCCGCTTTGATGACCGCATCATCGGCCAGCCGTCGAAGTTCTGCCAGAGCGCGAAGATCATCCACATCGACATCGACCCTGCGGAAGCGGGCAAGATGATCCAGCCGGACGTCATGATCGTGGGCGATGCGAAGGCGGCCCTCTCCGAGATCAACGAGAAGATCGGACCGCTGGAAACCTCCGACTGGCTGGCGAAGCTGGACGGCTACAAGAAGAAGTTCCCGCTCAACTACAAGAAGCAGGGCGGTCTCCGCATGCAGCAGGTCATTGACGAGCTGTATGAACTCACCGAGGGCAAGGCCATCGTCTCCACGGACGTGGGCCAGCACCAGATGTGGGCCGCGCAGTTCTACAAGAACCACGAGTCCTTCCACTGGCTCTCCTCCGGTGGTGCGGGCACCATGGGCTTCGGCTTCCCCGCCGCCATCGGTGCGCAGCTCGCCCATCCGGAAAAGACCGTGATCTCCATCTCCGGGGACGGCGGCTTCCAGATGACCCTGTTCGAGCTTTCCACCGCCGCCATCCACAAGCTGCCGATCAAGATCGTGGTGCTCAACAACCACTACCTCGGTATGGTCCGCCAGTGGCAGGAACTGTTCTATGAAGACCGCACCTCCGGTGTGGACCTCATCGGCAACCCTGACTTCTGCAAGCTCGCCGCCGCCTACGGCATCCCGTCCGTCTATATCAAGCGTCCGGCGGATGTCACCAAGCAGCTCGAGAAGGCCTTGGCCTACAACGACGGCCCGATCCTCATCCACGCCGAGTGTGTGAAGACGGACAACGTGTTCCCGATGATCCCCGCCGGCGCCGCGCTGGAGGACATGATCACCGAAGCGCCGAAGACCAAGATGGAGAAACCCGTCGGTTCCACGTGATGAACCATTAGTGCCCCGCGGTCGGTGTGTGGTGGCCGGAGAAATCCCGTCATCATCCACTGATCACTGATCACCGATCACTATTCACTTCTTCATAAAATGTCCCAAACCATCATCACCACCGACACTCCCGTGAAACCCGCCGCCGCGCGCGGCGCCACGCACACGCTCTCCATCCTCGTGAACAACGAGCCGGGCGTCCTCATGCGCATCTGCCAGGTGTTCTCCCGCCGCGCCTTCAACATCGACTCGCTCGTCGTTTCCGAAGGCCGCAACCCGAACTTCTCGCGGATGACCATCGGCATCTCCGGCGACCCGAAGGGGCTCAACCAGATCATCATGCAGGTCAACAAGCTGATCGACGTGATCCACTGCTTCGAGCACACCTCCGCGGACTCCGTCACCAAGGAGATGATCCTCATCAAGATCAAGTGCTCGCCCGCCGAGCGCTCCCAGGCCCTCCAGATCACCGAACACTTCGGCGGCAAGACCGTCGATCTCACCCCTACCTCGATGATCGTCATGATCAACGGTGACAGTCCGAAGCTGGACGCCGCCGTGGGCATGTTCTCCCAGTTCCAGATCATCGAGACCGTGCGCACCGGCAAGGTGGTCATGGCCCGCGGCGAACAGCCCACCTGATCCGGCGGAGGGAAATCCCTGTCTCTCTCAAAGCGGTCTTTCCGGAAGGAAAGGCCGCTTTTCAGTAAGGAGCACTCGAACCCGCGTTGGGGTGTGGAAGGAAGAGCAACCTGATCTTGCGGCAGAGCCGCCATGTCCGCTGCGCTCCCATTCCTGTCCTGGCAAAGAATTGAGAGCAGGCCTATCTCAGGATGCCGTTGCTGTGGGTTCCTGTTGCAGCCGGAGGACAGGAGTGTCCTCCCTCCTTACACCTTCAGCCACGACCGTTTCGCGGGCGTGATGTGCGGGGGCTTGAGATACATCGGCTGTGGAGGCTCCGCGGTCCAGCGGGCGCGGGTTTCGTCGTCGGTGTGGCTCCACGCTCTCCACAGCAGGGCGGCGGTGGGGAAGCCGAGGCGCACGCGTTCAACAATCTCCGGAGGGAGGGGAAACCCCGCGGGATCCTCGAAGGAAACAATGGGATGCCCTGCTGAAACCGCGGCGGACACGGCGGACTGGAGGCCATGGGCGTCCGTCAGCGATGGCTCCGTTTGAAGCATGAAGTTCTCCGCCTGCGCCGTCCAGTAACTGCCCCGGCGCGCATCCCCGATGACGAGATAGGGCGCACCATTCTCCGCCTGCGGCAGCGCGAGGATGGAAGGGAACGCCACGACCGGAGCACCATGGGCGATGGCAACCCCCTGCGCGGCGGAAATGCCCACCCGCGTGCCGCTGTAACTGCCCGGACCGCTCCCCGCCAGCACCAGACGGATGCTTCCCGCCGCTTCCTTCCCAATGAGTTCCCCCAACGGGCCGAACAACAGCGCGTTGTGGCTGCGGTCGCTGGTGAACTCCTTCTGCGCCAATGCTCCCTCCGCACCGACGAACGCCAGCGAAGCCGCCGGAGTGGAGGTTTCGACGATGAGAACGGAGGTTTCTGGCATGAAGGAAGCTTACGCCACGGGGGCCACCCGTGCCAACCTGCTTTCAGCGGGGGAAATCGCGTCGTTTCTCCCTTGCCGTCAGCGGCCATACCCGCTTTGTTCCCGAACGCCTTGTTGAAATCCTGAAAATTTTCCCTCATGACTGATTACGCACGCGGCCTGGAAGGGGTCATTGCCAACGAATCCGCCCTCAGCAACGTGATCGGCGATATCGGCGAGCTGAGCTACCTCGGCTACCACATCGATGAGCTGGTGAACAACTGCACCTACGAAGAGGTCATCTACCTTCTCCACAAAGGCCGCCTGCCGAACCGCGCCGAACTCACCGACTTCGAGGCCCGCATCCGCTCCGACCGCCGCCTGCCGGACGGCGTGATCGAGTTCCTGAAGAACGCACCGAAACACGCCGCCCCCATGGATGTGCTCCGCACCGGCATCTCCATGCTCGGCCTTTACGACAAGCGCGTGAAAATCGGCGTGCCGGACATCGAGGCGGACTCCGAAATCGCCCTTTCCATCGTGGCGAAGATCCCGGTCGTCGTCGCCGCCTACCACCGTTTCCGCCAGGGACTGGAACTGCCACCCGTGCGCGACGATCTCTCCGAGGCGCAGCATTTCCTCTACCTCATCAACGGCGAGGAAGCCGGTGAGGTGTCCGTGAAGATCCTGGACGTCGCCCTGATCCTCCACGCGGACCACGGCATGAACGCCTCCACGTTCTCCGCCCGCGTGACCGTGGCCACCCTTTCGGACATGTATTCCGCCATCACCTCCGCCATCGGCACCCTGAAGGGACCGCTCCACGGCGGCGCGAACGAGGGCGTGATCCACATGCTCCAGGAGATCGGCGAGCCGGACCAGGTCGATGAGTACGTCGAGGGCAAGCTGGCCCGGAAAGAAAAAATCATGGGCATCGGCCACCGCATCTACAAGGTGCTGGACCCGCGCGCCCCGCACCTCCGCCGCCTGGCCATCCAGCTCACCGAGGAACTGGGCGAGCCGAAGTGGATCAAGATGTCCGAGCGCATCGCCCAGATCATGCGCGAGCGCAAGGGGCTGGAAGCGAACGTCGATTTCTACTCCGCGACGGTCTATTACTCCCTCGGCATCCCGACTGACCTTTTCACGCCGATCTTCGCCATCGCCCGTGCGTCCGGTTGGACCGCGCAGGTGCTGGAGCAGCTCCGCGACAACCGCCTCTACCGCCCGCTCACCCTCTACACCGGCCCGAAGGAACTGATGAAGGTGCCGCCGATGGAGTCCCGCTGAGACCCCTGCGCGCATGAAACCCATCTTCATGATCCCCGGGATCGTGGCGCTCTGCCTCGCCTCCTGCGCGAAGGATGGCGATGCCGCGCTTGAGGATCCTCTGGCCCCGGGTGTCCCAGGCGAGAACGCTGCGGCCGGAACTCCGGGAGCCGCCTCCGGACAAACGGAGAAGAAACCGGAGGACGTTTCCAAGACCGTCGGTGATCCTCTCCTGCCAGGAGGCCAGAAAGGGAAGGACGAAGGCCTGCGCCTGCCGAACATGCTGGGCCTGCCGGAAGACCGCGACCTCAAGGCTACCAATCCCACCACCACGGCATCCGAACCGGAAAAGGGGGGTGTGATTTCCCGCCCTCCGGTTGAGAAAAAGGAGTGAGCGGCGGCGGATGGCCGTGGCGAGATCTCCTGACGGGCTGCATCGGAGCGCTGGCTTCAGCCGGCACCGGAGAATCAAGTGTTTCCGCCCATGCCGGCTGAAGCTGGCACTCCGTTCATATTTTTCCGGGGGATTTCCCGGCCGCCGCGCGTTGATGGGGTGAATGAGACGCTTCCCCATCCTTCCCATCCTCTTCCTTGCCGCCGCCTGCGGGTTGCCGCCCTGCGCCGCGCGGACCGCTGCGCCGAAGATCGCCACGGTGGACATGCAGGTGCTTTTCAAACGGCACCCGCTGACCCATGAGGCGGAGAAGGAACTCGCCGGGGAGCGCGCCCGCGTCCAGAAAGACAACAATGAACGCGGTGCCCGCGTGCGGGAGGTGGAAACGGAGCTGAACGCGCTGCGGAAGCAACTGGAAGATCCGACGGTGAACGAGGCGAAGAAGCAGTCGCTGTTCAAGCAATGGCAGATGCGCCAGCAGGAGGGACTGGCCATGGAGCGGGAGCGGGTGGAGTTCCAGCGCCGCCGCACGCAGGCCATCAACGAGCGGATGGTGCAGCGGATGAAGGAGATCCTGGGGGAGATCCGCAAGCTGGTGGTGGAGCAGGCGAAAAAGGACGGCTATGACCATGTGCTGGACAGCTCCGGCCTCAGCACCTCCCAGGTGCCCATGCTGCTCTACTCGAAGGACGCGGCGGACATCACGGCCAGCCTGCTGGGCCAACTGGGTGCGCTGCCGGAGCCGGCCGGAGATCTCCCCGCGCCGGAACCCCAGTGAAGCACGTGCTGGCATCCCCCGCGGAAATGGCTACGCTACCCTGAATCGACCATCATGGAAATCACCGCCCTCAGCCATGGACTGGCGCGCTGCGACGAAGCGGCGTGGGCGCATTTCCATGATCGCTACTACGGGTGGCTCATCCACCGCGCGATGTCCCGCGGCGCATCTGCCGGGGACGCGCCGGAGATCATCCAGCGCGTCTATCTGCGTGTCCTGCGCCATGCACGGATGTTCCGGAAGGCGGATGCCTTCGAGGCGTGGCTATGCTGCCTGACCCGCTGCGAGGTCATCGACGCGGCCCGCAGCGGCAAGCGCCGCACCTGGCTGGGGGAGAAATTCCAGCAATGGCAGGCGACCCGATCCACGGAGGGGGAAAGCTCCCATGGTGAACGCCTGCATGAGGCGATGGCCCGGCTGGAAGACGCGGAGCGCACGCTCGTTTCCCGCCACTATCTGGAGGGATGGTCGCAGGCGGAACTCGCCGAGGACGCGGGAACCACCGTGAAAGCCATCGAGCGCCAGCTCTCCCGGCTGCGGCTGCGCCTCCGGGACCAACTCAACCTGCCGGACAACCGCCGCCCCACATGAACGCCACCGATCCCAGAGCCATGGAAGTGTGGAACCACACCCTGGACGCCATCCACCGCGAACGCCGCCGACGGCGGACGCGCAGGACCGCCCTCACCGTCGCCGCCGTGATGTTGCCGGTGTTGCTGATGGTTTTGCGGAAGGAACCCGCGACCGCTGTCATCACCAAGGATGAACCCCCTCCCCTGGTGATGGAGATGGAACATCCCTCCCTGGCAGTGCTGGTCATCCGTGACGGCGTGCCGACCCTGGAAGCCCTATCCCCCGGGGATCTTCCGGATACGGAGCTTCATCTCTCGCTGGCTCCCATCCTCGCGGACTACCGCGACCTTTCCGAAGAGAAATTCTGAGTAAGGAGCACTCGAACCCGCGTTGGGGTGTGGAAGGAAGAGTAACCTGATCTTGCGGCGGAGATCCAAAGTTCGTAGGCACGGGGTCTGAGCAGGCTGCCACCGCCCACTGGTGACGCGATGCACCCATCGTGATCCCGTCAAGGAGTATGGCCGCAGCTTCCGCGGGTGGATCATTGGTGGCACGGTGCGGCTGGCTTCGGTTCGCCGCGCCGTGTCCACCCTCCTCACTCTCCCACCAGTGCCTCGATCATTCCGGCGATGTCCTCCGGTGACGTGATGTTCCCGGGCGCACCGATGACCACCGGCTGTTCGGACTCCGGGACATTGTCGCGGCCGTGGGAGCCTTTCACCAGTGAGGCGTCCAGCGGGATGACTTCCATCAGCCCGCGCAGGCCGAGTTTCTTTTTCAACAGGAACTTCGCGATCCTGAGCTTGGGAAAAGCGATGGCGGGATCGAGATACAGCTCGCACGGGTCGTAGCCCGGCTTGCGGTGGATGTCGATGGTCCGGGCGTAGTCCGGCGCAACCTTGTCGTCCTCCCAGAAATAGTAGGTGAACCACGCGTCCGGCTCCGCGATGGCCATGAAATCGCCCGCCCTTTCCGTGCCCGCGCCTTCGCCCCAGACCTGCGGGGTTTCGCGGATTTCATCAATGCCCGGGGTGGCTTCCAACAAGGCGCGGACTTCATCCCGGATTGCCGGATCATTCACATAAACATGGGCCATCTGATGGTCGGCGACGGCGAAGGCCTTGCAGCCGCCGCAGTCCAGTGTTTCCCGGCCCAGTTCGTCCTTCACCTGGATCCAGCCCTTCGCGCGGAACAGGCGGTTCAGGTGGATCACCCGTGTGACGGGGGAGATGCCGTATTCGGACAGCACCACGACCTTCACGTTACGGGATTCATAGTGGCGGATGAGGTCCATCACGACGTCATCGATCTTCCGGCACTCGGCGGGGATGTTGGCGGCAGCCGGGCCGTCCTTCTGCAGAGGGTAGTCCAAGTGCGGCAGATAGACCAGGCTGAGCGTGGGCGAGTGCTTTACCTCCACCCATTTCGCGGATGCGGCGATCCATTCGGAAGAGGCGATGCCCGCCGCAGGCCCCCAGAACGCGGGGAACGGGAACGGGCCGAGATCCGCCTTCAGTTCCTCCCGCATGCCCATCGGCTGGGTGTGGACGTCGAAGAACTTGCGGCCATCCGCAGGATACAGCGGGCGCGGGGTGATGGAGAAATCGACGGTAGCGTACATGTTGTACCACCAGAACAGCTTCGCGCAGGTGAAGCCCGGGACTTTCCTCCGCAGGCGGTCCCACATCTTTTCGCCGCGGACGATGTGGTTGCTCTGCTTCCAGAACTTCACCTCCGCCGCCTCCCGGTCATACCAGCCGTTGGCCACCGCGCCGTGTGCGCCGGGCGGGGTGCCCGTCACCATGGAGGACTGCGCGGTGCAGGTGACGGCGGGAAAGGCGGGTTTGAAACTCTGGAGGCCGTGCTTTTCCGCGAATGCCGTCAGGCCGGGCATGTCCGCTCCCAGGAGCGAGCGGGAAAGCCCGACGACATTGATGACGGCGACGCGCATGGGAACCCTTTACGCTCCGATCTGCCGCGCGGCTTGCAGCGTGTTTTTCATCAGCATGGCGATGGTCATCGGACCGACGCCGCCGGGAACCGGGGTGATGGCGGAGCAATGCGGGGCCACCTCGTCATAGGCGACGTCTCCGGTCAGGCGGTAGCCGGACTTCTTCGACGCATCCTCCACGCGGTTGATGCCGACGTCGATGACCACGGCACCGGGCTTTACCCAGTCGGCCTTCACCATCTCCGGGCGGCCCACGGCGGCGACGATGATGTCGGCGCGGCGGCAGATGCCGGGGAGGTCCTTCGAGCGGGAATGGGCGATGGTCACGGTGGCGTTGGAATTCTTCGCGACCAACAGCAGCGCCATCGGCTTGCCGACGATCATGCTGCGGCCGATGACCACGGCTTCCGCGCCGGAAGTCGGGATGCCGGAAACCTCCAGGATCTTCATGCAGCCCGCGGGCGTGCAGGGGACGAAGCCGGTGGGATCTTCCAGCGCCAGCTTCGCGACGTTCTCAGGGTGGAAACCATCGACATCTTTGCGCGGGTCGAGCGCGCGGACGATGGCTTCTTCATCGATGTGCTTTGGCGGCGGCGACTGGACGAGGATGCCGTGGATGGCGGGGTCGTTGTTGAGGTCCTCCACGACCTTCAGCAGTTCTTCCTGGGTGGTTTCCTCAGGCAGTTCGACTTTCTTCGAGAACAGCCCCAGTTCGCCGCAGGTGCGCGCCTTCGAGCCGACATAGACCTTCGACGCCGGGTCACTGCCGACCAGCACGACGGCGAGGCCCGGGGTGATGCCTTTTGCTTTCAGCTCGGCCGCTTCGGCGCGGCATTCTTCGAGGACGGCGGCGGCGATGGCTTTTCCATCGAGGATGCGTGGCTGGGACATGGTTGGGAAAAATATCAGAGGTCGTCGGTTCCCGCGCGGAGGATCGCCTGCAGGCGGTCGCACTCGGCGGCGAAGGCAGCTTCGTCCATCCCGGCGGGCACGACAAGCTTCTCATCGAAAACCACCCTCACCCGGCTGAACGGCTTCGGGATCACCAGGCGGTCCCAGGTTTTCAGCCGCCAGGCGGAGGCATAGGTGGCGTGGATGGGGATGATCGGCACACCGGAAGATTCCGCGATCTTCACCACGCCGGGCTGGAATTCGTAACGCGGGCCACGCGGACCGTCCGGGGTGATGCAGACGTCCAGTCCCTCCTTCAGCGCGCGCTTCATGCCCACCAGCGCGGCGACCGCCCGCCGTGAGGAGGAACCGCGCACGGCACCCAGGCCGAAGACGGCCATCGCGTGGGAGAGCATGGCCCCGTCATGGCTGGCGCTGGTCAGCACCACGCTCTTGCGGTTGTTGCCGCCGGTCTTGTGCCAGATGGGGGGGAGGGTGAAGATGCGGTTGTGCCAGAGCGCGAACATCACCGGCGTGGAGAAATTTCCCGGCGTGCAGATGCCGGAACGGTCCTCGATCTCATAGCGCAGGGTGGCGGCCCACAGCTTCATGAACCACCCGGCGAGCGTGCCCAGCACCTCCGCCTTCCGGCTTTCCCGGACTTCACTGTCCTTCTTTCCCATCAGATGAATCCGGCGGGGTGAAGGGTGTCCACCAGGTATTGCTGCCGGGACATCATCTCCTGGTAAAGTTCATGGGTCTGCATGTCCGGCTCCACGCGCAGCCGTGGATCCCCGGAGACCAGATACGTGGCGATCTCTGCGAAGCCGAGCGACTCACCGCTTTCATGGAAGAAGGACACCGCCGCCTGCATGGCCGCGCCGACCGCCGCGCCCTGGCGGCTGGAAACCGGGGCGACCGGGATGCCCAGCACATCCGCCAGCAGGCGGAGCGTCACCGGACTGACCCCGCCGGGGCCGAGCAGGCGGATCTCCGGCGGGTCGAAGCCGAGGTCGCGCAGGCGGCTCATGGCGTAGCCGAGGCCGAGCGCCACGCCCTCCGCGGATGCCCGCGCGAGGTGGCCGGGAGTGAAGTTCGCCGGAGTGATGCCATGGAGCACACCCGTGCCCTCCGGCAGCCGGGGGATCGTCTCGCCGGAAAAATAGGGCAGCATCAGCAGGCCATCCGCACCGGGGGAGACGGCGGCGACGTTCGCCTCATACTCCTCATGGGTCCATCCGTAGTGCCTGCGGAGGATTTCCGGAGCGACGGTGATGTTGGAGACGGTGGCCGTGCCGAGCCAGCCGCCGGTGGCGTTGCAGAGCGGGAGGATCTCACCGCGCAGGTCGATGACCGGGTCATCCCCCACTCCGGCGACGATGCCGGTGGGGCCCAGTTCCATTGCGACGGTCCCGGTTGAGACACAGCCGGCTGCCAGCGCGGAAAGCATGGCGGAGCCACTGCCTGCGGAGATCTGCACCAGCTCGGGCAGCCCCCATTCCTTTGCCAGCGCGGGGCGGATGAGACCCCGCGGTTGGTCGGAGACGGAAAGCGGCGGCAGCAGGGCGGCCAGGCCCGGGTCGATGAAGTCGATGAGGTCCTGCGACCATGTCCGCCGGCGGATGTCGAAGAGGCCGGTGGCGGAGGCACTGCCCGCCTCCGTGACGCGCTCCCCGCTGAGCCAGTAGGAGATGAAATCCTGGGCGGTGAGCAGGTTCGCCGCACGTTGGAAATGGTAGGGCTCGTGCTGTTTCAGCCACAGGCACTCCGCGGCGGCGGAGTCCACGCCGGGAGCCTGGCCCACCAGCTCGATCAGGCCCGGCGCACCGCCGAACGCCCGGGCGATCTCGTCCGCCTGGCGTTTCACGGAGACATCCCCGGCCATCTTCGCGGGGCGGATGATGCGGTTCCCTTCATCCAGCAGCACCAGCCCGCGCTGCGGTCCCGCCACGCCGATGGCGGCCACCCGGTCCTTCGCCGGTCCCATGGCCAGCAGGCACTGCCGCACCGCACGGTTCACCGCGTCGATCCACATCGCGGGATCCTGCTCGCGGTAGCCCGCCGGCAGGCCCTCGATCCACGCATGCTGGGCGTATCCCTCCGCGCTGATGGCGGCGGCTTCGAGATCGAGCGCCACCGCACGAGTGCCGCCGTGACCGATTTCAATCCCGAGAAAGTGCATTGCGAATGGAGGAAAGTGTCACGGCTCCCATGCCGTCGCAGGATTCTCACAGGCGGACGGCCTTTTACAAGTTCCTCTTCACAAAACGGGAGGAGTAAGGAGGGTGGACACTCTTGTCCACCGGCTGCAATGGCAGACAAAGGAAGAGAAGTTTTCAGCGTTCAGTTTTCGGTAAAGAAAGAAGGCCGACCGCGAATCTTACGAATCCGGTGAATCTCGAAAAGGTCCACATCCCGCCTTTGCGTCTTCTTCGCGACCTTTGCGGTAATCCTTTGTGATTCGCCAATGCCGCCGATGGACAAGAGTGTCCATCCTCCTTACAGCTCCCTCACACGGATGGTGATGCGGTGTGAAATCCCCGTCCGCGGATCGGTGGCGGTGAGGACATGGGTACCGGGCTTCAGATGAATGACGGGCTCAGGGGTTCCCTTTTCCACAACCAGCGTTTCGGACGACCATTCCGCGACGCCGGGCAGGTTGGTGACGGGTCGGAGCCGGTCGGAGCCTGAGGGGATTTCCGGATCCAGCAGGTAGGTGGTGCCATTGGCAGGGGTGATGACGCGCAGCGGCTCCGCGGCGGGCAGCGCCTCGTCCAGTGCCAGCTCGCCCAGCCGGTGGTTGGCGCTGCTTTTGAACCACTCCCTGTAGGTGGGGTCGAGCAGGGCTTTCCCTTCCGCATAATCGGCGGCGGTTGCGGGGACGGGTGTGCGTTCCGGGGGGCAGAGGTCCCGGCGGGCGTGGGGTTTTTCCGGAAAGTCCGATGGCGGGATGAGCTTGCCGTTGCGGGTGTCGATGGTGATGTCGATGAGGCCCGCCGGGCGGTCATACCAGGTGGCCGCGCGGTCCCTGTGCAGGCGCACCATCGTACGGTTGAAGATGGGACCCGCTCCGGCGATGCCGGAAATGCCTTTCATCGGCTGGTGCTCGAAGTTCCCTCCCCACACGCCCACCGTGAAGTCCGGGGTGTAGCCGACGCACCAGTTGTCATGGAAATCCGACGAGGTGCCGGTCTTCACCGCGCAGCGGAACGGGAGGTCGAGCGGACCGCCGGGCGGAAACGATGGAGCGCGCGCCGCGGGATCGGAAAGGATGTCGCTGATCAGGTAGGCGCTGATGGGGTCGAAAACTTCCTCCGGCACGGGTGTGCCCTGGATGGGGAAGAACGTGCAGGGGAGGTATTCCCCGCGGCGGGCGATGGCGGCGTAGGCGTTCGTCAGCTCCAGCAGCTTCACCGGGGCGTTGCCCAGCGTGAGGCCGAGGCCATAGGTCTCCGGCGGCAGGGTCAAAGTGGAGATGCCGAGCTTTTCCAGCAGATCCTCCAGCGGCCGTGGCCCGCCGAGGTGGTTCAGCTCGCGCATGGCGGGCAGGTTCAGCGAACAGGCGAGGGAGGTGCGGAGGGTGACGGGGCCGCGGTATTTCCGGTCATAGTTCTGCGGCAGGTCCAGCCCCTGCGCGGTGCGGAAGGGGGTGGGGATGTCCGACAGGATGGAGGAGGGGATGCGGTGGTTCCGCTCCATGGCGAGGAGGTAGGTGAACGGCTTCAGCGTGGAGCCGGGCGAGCGCGGCTGGGTCGCGCCGTTGAACTGGCCGCCGCGCGGGTCGTTCCATGAGGCGGAGGAAACGAGGGCGAGGATCTCGCCGGTGGCGTTGTCGATCACGACCACGGCGGCGTGGCGGAGGTTCGCTTCCTTCAGCTTCGCCGTTTCCTCGCGGACGATGGCCTCGATGTCGCGCTGGAGCGGCAGGTCGAGGGAGGTGCGCGTGGCGGCTCCCCGCATGTCCGGCAGGGAAGCGAGCCACGGTGCGGCCTGGACGGTGCGGAGCGGGCGCAGGGTGAGGGGTTCCGCCAGCGCGGCGGAGATACGGGATTCATCGTAGCTGGAGTTCCCGCGCAGGCGTTCCAGCACGATGTTGCGGCGCTTGAGCGCCGGTTCCGTGCGGCGGATGGGGTTCAGGCGGGTGGGTGCCTGTGGCAAACCGGCCAGCAGGGCGCACTCCGCCAGCGAAAGGTCGGCCAATGGTTTCTGGAAATAGAAGCGGGTCGCCTCCGCCGTGCCGATGCGCAGGTTCCCGTAGTCCAGACGGTTCAGGTAGGCGGCGAGGATCTGGTTCTTCGACCAGGTCATTTCCAGCCGCCGGGCCCCCAGGATTTCGTGGACCTTCGCCAGCGGTCCGCGCTTCCTCCGGGGCGAGGAAATCTTGATGAGCTGCTGGGTGATGGTGGATGCACCGGAGCTGACGCGGCGTTTCAGGGCCAGGTCCCGTGCGGCCCGCGCGGTGGCCAGCAGGTCCACCCCGCCGTGGCTGAAGAAACGCTTGTCCTCCGCCGCCAGCGTGCAGGCCACCAGGTCCGCCGGGATCTGGCCGAGCGGGATGGGCGCGGCGCGGGTGGAATCCGGCAGCGTGAGGTGGTGGATGGCCGCGCCATGGCGGTCCGTGAGCACCGGAGAGGCCCCGGGATTCTCCAACAATCCGGCGGGCAGCGGCAGCGCGAACGGCAGCGCGAACCAGCCGAGCAACCCCAGAACCAGGCAGGCGGCGGACAGGCGCAGCAGGGTGCGCGGCTTGGGGAAACGGAGTTTCAAGGCTTCGTGCAATTCTTGCCCATCTCCAACGGAAGAAAAGGGAGGATTCTTAGATGTGCGGGCCGATGGGGATGGCGTTGGTTTTTCACGGACAAAACTCCGGATCCGTGCGCGTAATGGTCCGCCATGTTCCTGAAAACCCTATCTCCATCGAAATACGCCCTCGCCCTTTCCGCCTCATTGCTCGTGCCCGTAATGGCGGAGGTGGAGGTCATCGCCGGATTCCCGGTCACGGAGGCGGTGAACGAGCCGTTCAGCGTGGACTTCGACAACAAGGGCGACCTCTACGGCGTGGAGTTCACGAAATCGAACCGCGTGTTCAAACTGTCCGGGAAGAAGCTCACCTTCGTGGCCGGCATCAACCACAACACGGAGAAGGTGAAGCAGGTGGAGCAGCACGATGGGAAGGATCCCATGAAGGCGGCCTTCCATGGCATGCATGACATCCAGATCCTGAAGGGGAAGGCCATCCTCGCGGATTCCTTCAACCACACGATCCGCACGCTGGACCTGGCAAGCGGTGAGGTGGCCACCATCGCGGGCACGCCGAGCAAGGCGGGCTTCGGCGGTGACGGCGGCCCGGCGACGGGTGCTTCCTTCAACATCACGATGACCGGCACGCTTTCCCCGGACCGGAAGCGGCTCTACATCGCGGACATCGGCAACCACCGCGTGCGGGAGATGGATCTGGAGGCGGGCACGGTCAAGACGGTGGCGGGCAGCGGGCAGAAGGGAAATCCCGCCGACGGCACGGACGCGCTTCAGGCTCCGTTGGGGGATGCGCGGGCCGTCACCCAGGCGGAGGATGGCACGCTTTACGTCCTGCTGCGCGGCGGCAACTCGTTGGTGGAGGTGAAGGACGGGAAGGTCCGCACGGTGGTGAACGCCTCCGGCAAAAAGGGCTACGGTGGAGACGGCGGGGATGGCCGTGAGGCCCTGATGAACGGCCCGAAATACGTCGCCATGGACAAGGGCACCGTCCTCATCTGCGACACGGAGAACCACTGCGTGCGCCGCTATTTCCCGGAAACCGGGAAGATCGAACTCGTCGCCGGAACGCCCGCCAAGGCCAGCGACGCGGTGGGGAAAACGCTTCTCGAAACCGGCCTCCGCCGTCCGCATGGCGTCCGCATCGGGCCGGACGGGAAGCTCTACATCGCGGATACCTACAACAACCGCGTGCTGCGGGTGAAGTGAGGCCTGGCTGGAACGATGAAAAGAGTGGGACAGGAGTGTCCCACCTCCTTGCTCAGCGGGTGACAGGCGCGGGCACGGTGGCCAGATTTTCCTTCGTGGCCTCCACCGCGGCGGAGATGCCCCTGTTCTTCGTATCCTTGCCCACGGCGGGGTAGCGGTGCGAAGGCACCTTGGTGACGAAGGTCAGACCCAGCCAGACAGCCAGCATCAGGGAGACGGCAACGACGAAGTTACGTGTATTCTTCAAGTTGGGGCAGGCGACCGATTTGTTTCGCCGCGCGTTTTCTTGATGATTCCGCGCATTTTTGCAATTCAAAAAACCCGGTATGCCAAGAGGTGGCGGCATCAAATCAGTATTGTCGTCCCGCCCTGCCGCCATTAGCGTCCTGCTCCGCGGCACCCGCAATCTTCCGCGAAACAACGGTAACCGAAACCTCTCCTCCATGGGCATCTTCAAAAAACCACCACTTCGCGGAAACGATCGTCGGGACGACATGCCTGACGGCCTCTGGATCAAGTGTCCGGACTGCGGGGCGATGATCCACACCATCGAGCTGAAGCAGAACCTCCACGTCTGCGCCCACTGCAACCACCATTTCCTGCTGGACTCACGGGAGCGCATCAACCTGCTCGCGGATCCGGGATCCTTCGAGGAAACCGAAGCCGGCCTCGTCTCCGCGAATCCTCTGGGCTTCGCCGGCTACCAGGAAAAGACCGCCGGTCTGCGTGACAAAACCGGCCTCGATGATGCCGTCGTCACCGGCCGCCTCACCATCAACGACCAGCCCGCGATGATCGCGGTGATGGATTTCAAATTCTTCGCGGGCTCGATGGGTTCCGTCGTCGGTGAAAAGATCACCCGCGCCGTGGAAGCCGCCATCAAGGAAAAGCGCGGCGTCATCATCATCTCCGCCTCCTCCGGCGCGCGGATGCAGGAGGGCATGCTGTCCCTCATGCAGATGGCGAAGACCTGCGGCGCGCTCGCCCGCCTTTCCGAGGCGAACCTGCCCTACATCTCCGTGCTCACCCATCCGACGACCGGTGGCGTGACCGCATCTTTCGCCACCATCGGTGACATCAACCTCGCCGAGCCGAAGTGCATGATCGGCTTCGCCGGTCCGCGCGTGGTGAAGGAAACGACGCACCAGAACCTTCCTCCCGGCTTCCAGACCGCCGAGTTCATGCTCGAGCACGGCCTCATCGACGCCATCGTCCAGCGGAAGGACCTGCGCGAAAAGCTGGGCAGGCTGCTCTCCTACACGCTGCCGCAGAAGTGATGGAGAATCCCTACCTGACACCTGCCTCGGCGGCAGAACCGTCAGGTCCGCCGCCGGACAGTCCCGAACATATCCGGCGCACGCACCTCAACCACGAGGCATCCGTCCGCTCCATCGGCAACCTGTGCTACCTGGCTGCGATTGTGTGGGGCATATGGCTCCTGAACACGGTGCTCCTTGTGCCGAATATGTTGTTCCTGCAGCAACAGCACGATGGGCTGGTGGCGATCTCCGGGATGGTCTTCACGATCCTGGTCGGCGTGATCCTTCCCGTGGCCATGGTCGCGCTGCTCATCTTCGGAGGGCGGGGACTGCGGAAGCTCACTCCGTGGGGCCGGGTCGTCGGCATTGTCATCGCGGTCATCGGCCTTGCCGCCATCCCCATCGGAACCATCCTCAGCATCTACGCGCTCTATCTCCTCCTTTCGAAGAAAGGGAAGATGGTCTTCAGCCCCGCCTACAAGGAGGTCATGGCCGCCACTCCGGAGGTGAAATACAGGACCTCCATGGTGGTATGGGTGGTCCTTGGACTTTTCATCCTGCTCCTGCTGTTCGCCTGGTTCGCGCCGTCGATGAGCCGTTCAGGGTAGCGTAATGGCTGCGCCATTACGGCTGGGAGAACTTCCGGATCTCCCCGCCGCTCCTTTCGGGAAAAGATGCCATCCATCTGCCTTCCGGGATTGGAGCCGCCGACCCGCAGGATCAGATCGCGATCACCTGCAGGGCCTTCACCGCTTCATTCCAGCGGATGATCTTTTCGTCCGCGGTAAGGAGGGGAAGACCGAGCGTGAGGGCGGTGGCCACGATGATCCGGTCCGCCGGGTCGCCATGGAAATCCTCCAGCCGGCAGCTTTCCAGTGAGATCTCCGCGGTGAGGGGAGCCAACGCGACGGGTGCTTCCAGATTGGCGGAGAACCAGGTCTCGGCATCCGGCTTCAAAGCGAGGCGGCCCTTCATCTCCAGCATCGCGACCTCCCATTGGGAAATCGCGGAGATGACAGCGGTGCCGGAGAAGGCCCTGAGCTTCTCCGCGCGTGGGTCCCCGGCGGCCGCCCATACCCAGACATGGGTATCGAACACGGCGGCGACCAGATTCTCAATTTTCGGCGTCCCAGTGCTCATCGGTCGTCAGGATTTCTCCCAGGATAACGGTGGATCCCTTCGAGCGGCCGAACAATTCGCCGGGCGTGCTGGCTTGGATCGGGACCAGCTCTGCGGCGGGTTTTCCGTGGCGGGTGATCACCACGCTCACCTTTTCTTTCTGGACTCTCTCAACCACCCCGAGACACCGGGCCTTGAACTGGGTTACCGAGATGTTCATAGAAATAGATATAGTCAGACTATGGTCATTTTGCAAACGGAAGTTGTGATTGGAGACCAAGCCTGCCGGAATGGGGAACCATGAACCGCCTGTGCCGCATCGGTCTTCCGGGTGTCGTTACCGCAGCCTTATGCGGGTGTGCGTTCGAGAACCAGTTCCGGAACGTGCCGGAGGAGCGACCGTCGGCGTCTCTCACCTCCCACGAGACCACCGTTTTCAGCATCAACAGTCAGCCCGTATCCTTCTGGAGCAAGGGACGGTTCTCCATTCCTCCTGGCAAGACAACGCTCCGATTGGTGGCTCCCTCCGAGCCATATGAATATGAACCACTGATTTTCACGGCTGTAGAACATCTCCGCTACCAACTAAAGGAATCGGATGACCGGTCATCCGTCGCACTTCTGAATGTGACATACGATGGCGGTCCGATCACCGTCACCACCGTGAAGCGTCTGCAAAAATAGCCGGGCGGTCGCGGGTTTCCGGAAGCGGGGATTTTTCCGAGAGGCGGCCATTGCAAAATTGCACGGAACTTTTCAACATCGCAGCCCCGCCGGATCGGGTTCCGGCGCGATCCGCGATTCTCCAAACTCAACGACCATGCCACTGACCATCAAACCGAAGTCCGAATGTGCCTTTGACCAAATCTCGCTGGGCGAGGTGATGCTGCGCCTGGATCCCGGCGAGGGCCGCATCCGGACCGCCCGCAACTTCGCCGCCTGGGAGGGCGGTGGGGAATACAACACGTCCCGCGGCCTGCGGAAATGCTTCGGCTACAAGACCGCCGTGGTGACCGCCTTCGTGGACAACGAGGTGGGCCACCTGATCGAGGACTTCATCATGCAGGGCGGCGTGGCCACGGACTTCATCCAGTGGCGCGAGGACGACGGCATCGGCCGGAATGTCCGCAACGGCCTGAACTTCACCGAGCGTGGCTTCGGCGTCCGCGGTGCGGTGGGGAACCCGGACCGTGGCAACACCGCCGCGTCCCAGCTCAAGCCGGGTGACATCGACTGGGACCACATTTTCGGCAAGCTGGGCGTCCGCTGGTTCCACACCGGCGGCATCTTCGCCGCCCTTTCCGAAACGACCGCCGCGCTCACCGTCGAGGCCGTGAAGGCCGCGAACAAGTACGGCACCATCGTTTCCTACGACCTCAACTACCGTCCGTCCCTCTGGAAGACCATCGGTGGCCTGCAGAAAGCGCAGGAGGTCAACCGCGAGATCGCGAAGTATGTCGATGTGATGATCGGCAACGAAGAGGACTTCACCGCCTCCCTCGGCTTCGAGGTGGAGGGCGTGGACCACAACATTTCCTCCATCGAGACGGAAGCGTTCAAGAAGATGATCGAGACCGCGGTGAAGGATTTTCCGAACTTCAAGGTGGCGGCCACCACGCTGCGCACCGTCCACACCGCGACCGTCAACGACTGGTCCGCGATCCTCTGGCACGACGGCCAGTTCCATGAAAGCCGGAGCTACGACAAGCTGGAGATCCTCGACCGTGTCGGCGGCGGCGACAGCTTCGCCTCCGGTGTGCAGTTCGGCTTCCTCGAGTTCAATGACGCGAAGAAAGCCGTCGAATACGGCGCGGCCCACGGCGCCCTCGCCTCCACCACCCCGGGTGACACCTCCATGGCCACCCGCAAGGAAGTGGAGAAGCAGATCAGCGGCGGCGGCGCGCGCGTCGTGAGGTGAGTAAGGAGGGTGGACACCCCTGTCCACCGGCTGCAACCGGAACACGGAGCAATGGCAACGCGCTGCCATTGCAGGCGGTGGACAAGAATGGGAGCGCAGCGGACACAGCGGCAGAGCCGCCATGTCCGCCCTCCTTCAGGATCTTCCGTGATGCCAGACACTACGGCATGGATACTCCATCACCCTCCTCAGCGTGTTCCAGGTTCAGCAGCCGCACCTGCTCCAGCAGTCCGGCAAGCTTCATCCCCGCCTCCGTCAGGTCATATTCCACATGAGCCGGCAGTCCCGCGTGCACCGTCCGCACCAGCACGCCGAACTCCAGCAGCTTCCGCAGCCGTTCGTTCAGCACCTTGGTTGATATGCCCGGGATGTAGCGCTCCAGTTCCCCGGGACGCTTCGTCCCACCCGCCACCGCCGCCACCACGGAGGTGCTCCATTTGCACCCGATGACGTCCTCGAACCGGTGGTAGTTCCTCCGCTCCCGCAGCGGGATGAACTTCTGCTTCCTCTCCGTTGGCATGGCTCCAGACAACCAACCGGCGTGCCCACGTGTCCAGAGGGAACCTTTTGGTAACCACCCCTCCGGAAAGTGCCCGCTACGCGGAAACCCATACCCTGCCATGCTCCCGGTGCGGCAGGAAATCCACCACTGCCGGATCACAACAACCAACGAACCAACCAACCATCATGAAAACCACCGCCACCTTCTACCACGCAGGTTGCCCGGTCTGTGTCGAAGCGGAGCAAACCCTCGCCCTCGCCCTCGATCCCTCCCGCTTCCAGGTGGAGATCGTCCACCTCGGCGAACAGGCGGCCCGCGTGGGCGAAGCCAAGGAAGCCGGAGTCAAATCCGTCCCCGCCATCGTCATCAACGGCCAGCCGTTCCACATCAACTTCGGCGCCCCCATCGAGGCCCTCGGTTGAATGACACACCGGCCCTCCCCAGTCCGGGGTAGGGCCATTCCATCTTCCCTCAGTTGCCCGTGCGCTCGCTGATGAGGTCGAGCACACGCTTCTTTTCCTCGATGTCGAGCTGGAGCCGGGAGAGCTGTGCGGGGGTGAGGATGTCTTTGTACTTGTCCACCTGGGCGTCCAGGTTCCGGCGCTGCAGATCACGGAAAGCCTCGATCTTCTCGTTGGCATCCTCCCCACCCGTCATGAAGGGCATGGAAGCGAGGGACGAACCGGCAATGTAGGCGGAACCCGTGGGAAGGGGAGAGGTGTCCAGCACCAGATCCAACCCTTGGGGACGTTCATCGTGTTCCTTCCGGACATCTCCGCGGATACGCTCCAGGATCATCTCCCGCTGTTCCGGCGAGAGGTCCGTGAGTTTGGAGAATTTGGCAGCCTGCTCCTGGGAAGCGGTTTCCACGCTGTTGTCCTGCAGACGCTTGCGCAATGCGGCGAAAGCGGTGGCCTGTTCCGGGGTGAGGGTGGCGAGGACCGCCTTTTCAAGGTCCGCACCCGCCTGCGCGGCGATGTCCAGCAATTTGCCCGCGTCGATGCCACCCGCCGGCTCCAGGGTCGCGCGCGCGGCGGCGATGGCTTTCAGCACCTCCGCTTTCTGGTCATCGTTGAGACTGAGCGCTTCCGTGAGCCTGGCGAGCTTCGCGCCGTCCTGGGACGTGATGTCCTGCTGGGCCTGCTCCGTCGTCTTCAACGGTGCCTGGGGTCTCGGTCCGGTCGGGCGTTCCGCGGATTCGCGGGATGGCTCGGTGATCGCTGGCGTGGGTTCGGGAGCCTTGCGGGCCGGAATCCGGGCAGACGGCGACCGGGCTTCATCGGGAGCTGGTGGAGCGGGTTTCACCAGCCAGCCGACGCCGAAGCCGGCGATGGCGGTCACGATGGGAAGGATGACGGAGGGTTTCATGGATACTTCGGGTTTTTCGGAGCAATCGGAAAGACACCATCTAAACGCCGCGGATCGCGGAAATTGCCTTCGCCATGTCCGGAGCCTTGAAGGTCGAGGAACCTGCGACGAAGACATTCGCCCCCGCAGCGGCGCAGGGAGCGGCGGTTTTCACATCGATCCCGCCGTCCACCTCGATGTGGTAGGTGAGGCCGCGTTCCTCGCGGAGCTTCGCCGCCGCCTCGATCTTCGGCAGCATTTCCGGCATGAAGGCCTGCCCGCCGAAGCCGGGGACCACGGTCATGCACAGCAGGAGGTCGATCTGGTCGAGGAACGGCAGGGCTTTCTCGATAGGCGTGGCGGGATTGAGCGCGAGACCGGCCAGGCAGCCGCCCTCGCGGATGCGCTTCAGCGTCTCCGCCACGTCATGGTCCGCCTCCACATGGACGGTGATGAGGTCGGACCCGGCGGCGATGAAGCGCGGCAGGTAGTGGTCCGGGCGGGAGATCATGAGGTGCACGTCCAGGAAGATGTCGTTCGTCTCATGCACGGCCTGCACCATGGCCGGGCCGAAGGAAATGTTGTCCACGAAATGGCCGTCCATCACATCCAGGTGCATCCAGTCCGCGCCGGAGTGGATGGCACGGGTGGTTTCCTCCCGCACCCGGGAAAAGTCGGCGGCGAGCAGCGAGGGAGCGATGACGCGGTCTTGGAAAGTTCTGGGAATCACGCGGGGGACTTTCGGCGATCAGACGGCCCGCGTCCAACATTGAACGCGGGAAAAAGCCGGGGCCAGATCATGGCTCCCGGGGTGGACCCCAAACTAAGACTCGTAAAACCGCGGGAATCCGTTACTTTGAAGCCATGACAGCGGAAGCCATCTTGCAAAAGGGCGTTCGGTATGACCGGACCGGCAAACCGCTTGAAGTCGTGATCCCTTACGAGGATTTCGTTGATTTCATTGAGACCTACGGCCTCGACCTGACCCCGGACGAAAAAGCCTCGGTCAACGAGGCCCAAGCCGACCGTGAGGCGGGCCGGAGGGAAAACTTCGTCGCTTTGGAAGATCTCGAAAAAGACCTCGGCATCTGATGCGCGCGGTCGTCTTTCACCGCCGGGCAGCCCGCTATTTGAGCCACATGCCGCGTGATCGGGCCATGCAATTGCGTGACGCCCTGCGGGAAGTCGCGGGACTTCCCAACATCGCGGACCACCCCAACATCAAACAGATGAAAGGCGACATGGCCGGATGGTCACGGCTGCGGGTTGGAAGCTATCGTGCCATTTTGCAAGTGACCATCATTGAGATCGACGAGGTGCTTTACGTGGACGCCATCGGGCCGCGCGGAGATATCTACAAAGGCTGAAAACTTTCTTTCAATCCCTCAGCCCCCCCAACGCTTTCCGCACGGCGGCGAATGTGAGGATGGATGCCCGGGCACCGTTTTTCTTGGTGTCCTCAACGGGCCGGAGGCTCCGCGGTCAGATGGACGCAGGCTTCCCGGACGCGGGCGGCCTGGGCTGCATCCATGATGAGGAACTGGTCTCGGCCCTTGTCCTTTTTGCTGAAGCGGGTGAATCCATCCTCCCCCACGGTGACGGTACCGGGAACGGAAAGGGTGAAATAACCACGGTCGGGATAGACGGCCGCGAGGACGGAGGTCAGGTCCCAGGTGGGGCGGTCGTGCGGCGGCGGATTGTAAAGGTAGTAGGACTCCTTCACCGGATGATGCGGCACGTAGTTGAAGTCCCGCTCGATGCTCTGGTGCGGGTAGGCCGCGGCGATGCCGATCTCGAAGCCGCTCCAGACGATGGGCGACGGCCATTCGTCCGCCAGCTTCCGTGCTGCGGGGATGTCATATTTGACGTTGTACTCGATGTAGTGGTTGTCGTGACCGCCGATGGTCTGGAAGGCCCCCGCCATGATGCTGAGGAGCTTCACCTTTTTAGCGATGAGATCGCGGCCGTTGAGCGGCGAATGCTCATCCCCCGGTGTGTCCAGAAGGCGGGCAAAGTTGGTGAAGAAACCGACCTGGATGAGGGTGACGGACTGGTCCGGCTGGGCGGCCAGCGTCTTGCGCAGAAGGACCAGCGCATCCGGCGCATCAGCCCCGCTTTTCAGGTCGCGCGGGTATTTCGCCTCGTCATCGGTGGCTTTGAGGTACTTGCCCTCCTCCTTCGCCGGGCCGTCCCGGACGACGCCGATGGGGATGTCCGGCTGGCCGTAGAAGGTGTTGAGCGCATCGATGTAGGCGGCGGCCTTCGGGTGGTCCTTGGTGACGGTGACCGCCAGCAGCTTGCAGGCACCACGCTTTTCCAGGCTGTGGATCATGGCCAGCGCCATGGCGTCGTCCACATCGTTGCCCATGTCCGTGTCGAAGATGATGGGGACGGGCTGCGCGTGGGCGAGGGATGCGGAAAGGAAAAGCAGGGCCAGATGTTTCAGCATGTCCGGATGGGTTCGGGTGCTTGCGGAGGAGCTGCGATGGATGCTCCGGCCTCCATTCAGAAATCCAGGTAGATTTCGGTCCGGCGGTTGGCGCGGCGGCCTTCCGGGTCGTCCTCGCCGCTTTCGGTGACGTTGGGGCGGCGGGGCTGCGTGGCCCCTTTGCCCAGCGTGATGATCTGCGCCTCGGATACTCCGGCGCTCACCAGGTAGTCGCGCACGACGTCCGCGCGGCGGGAGGAAAGGCTGCGGTTGTAGCCATCCGTCCCCAGCGAGTCGGTGTGGCCGGAAAGCGTGATCTTTTTGCCCGGATCGGACTTGAGGATCATGGTCACGATCTCAAGCTGGCGGCGGGTGCGCGGGTTGATCTCGTCCTCGTCGAACTCGAAGTAAAGCGCGAGCGTGTCCCCTCCCTGCGGATTCTTCACCAGCGGGGAGTAATAGACGTCCCCCCCGGCGACGCGGCGGGCATAGTCCGCGAGGAGCTGGTCGAGGTTGATCTCGGAAACGAGCCAGTTGGAGGGAGCCGGAGGCTGGCGCAGGGAGATGGCGAACTGGGCGGACTGCGCGGCGTCCACCGTCTCCACGTTCGCCAGATAGCCCACGGTGTCCTTGCGCTGGAACATCGCGCGCAATGGCTTGGACGTGCGCAGACGGTAGCCGCCCTCCTCGAAGAGGATGCACAGTCCGGCGATCTTCGCGTCGGAGACGGTGGCGGGATCGACGAAGGCGCGGGCGAACTCGAAGTCCTGCTTGAGGACCGCCTGCAGGAAGGCGTCCGCCGTTCCGAGGGAATCCGCGAGGATCGCCTTCGGGATGGGTTCATCGGCCGCCGGAGGGAGGGTGATTTTCTCGACGGACCAGACGCCCTTGTTGCGGCGGAGATCGAGGAAAATGCGGTCGCGGCCGGCTTCCGGACCATCGAGTTCGAGCGCCCAGCGGGCGAGCGCGTTCAACTCCAGCTCACCGACTTCCCGCACGCCGCCCGGCTGGCGGAGCTTGATCGCTTCGGCGGTGGCCAGATTTTTCAGGCGCTCCAGCGTCTTCGGATCGAGCGCGTCCTTGCCGATGAGCTTTGCGGCGGTCGCGAGGTCCCCGGCCTCGATCGCCTTGGCGATGCGTGCGACCAGCTCCGAGGGATCGACTTCCTCCACACCCACACCCAGGTTTTTGAAGACATCCTCCGGCTTCTCGGGCGCGGGCATCTCGCCGAGGTTCGGCACCGCCGGGGGGAGTTCCGGTTTTTCCGGCTGCTCCGGTGGCGTTTCGACGACGGTGGGCGGCGGTGGCTGGACGACGGCAGGGCTGCCGGGGCGGATGAAAAGGAGGGCGACGGCGGAGATCGCCAGCACGGCGGAAAGCGCGAGGAAGAAGTAGGGAAGCTTGGAGCGTTGCATGTTTCGGGAGAGCGTCGGGACCCGGGTGGATGTGCTAAGAACGCGGAAAATCCGCGGGATTATCAGGAATGGAGGAAAACGGAGGAAATCGTCAGCGTTCGCGCGGATCCGGCAGCTCGACACGGAGGGTGTTTCCTCCGCGGCGGACATGGAGGATGGTGTTCTGCCCGGCAGCCGGAGATGAGAGCTGGGAAAGCAGTTCCCGGGCCTGCGAGACGCGCGCGTTGTTCACGCCGATGATCAGGTCCCCCGGCTGGACGAGCCGGGCCGCGGCCGAATCCGCGAGCACCTGGGTGATGACAATCCCCTGATAGCCGCGGATGGCCTCCTGGGCGGTCAGATCCCTCACATGAATGCCCATCAGTTCGAGGTGCTTGCGGGATTCTTCCGGGGTTTCCTCCGGAGCGGGATTCTCACTGGCCGGATTTGCGGGAGCCTCCGAAATGGTCACCTCCACATCCACGGTCGCGCCGTCCCGCCAAACTTGGATCGGTATTTTTTCCCCGATCTTCGTGCGCTGGATGAGGGTCTTCAGTTGGGCCCTGTTACGCACCGGCTGGGAGCCGAAGCGGAGGATCACGTCATTCGCCTGGATGCCCGCGGTCTGGGCGGGGGATTCCGGAACGACGTTCAGAATCGCGGTGCCTTCACTGCCGGTGTAGCCGGTCGAGGCCATGACCGCGGGATCCAGATCCCGCAGACCCACACCCAGGAATCCCCTGACGCGCCGTCCGCGCTCCAGGATCTGGAGCAGGGCGTCCTTCACATCGTTCGACGGGATGGAGAAACCGACGCCTTGGAAACCGGGATTCTCACGGTCCTGGGAGTAGATGGCGACATTGATGCCGATGATCTCCCCGCGCAGATTGACCAGCGGGCCGCCGGAGTTGCCGGGGTTGATGGCGGCATCCGTCTGGAACAGATCCGGCTGGCTGTCGGAAATCGAGCGCTCCTTCGCGGAGATGATGCCCTGGGTCACCGTCTCGCCCAGGCCGAAGGGATTGCCGATGGCGAACACCATCTGGCCCACCTTCACCTCGGAGGAGTCTCCGAGCTTGAGGGGGGTGAAGTTGCCTTCCCCCTGGATCTTGATCACGGCGATGTCCAGCAGGTCATCTTCGCCAACGAGGGTGGCGGGGTACGTCTTGCCACCATGCAGGGTCACCTGGATCTTCTGCTGCCCGGCGATGACGTGGTGGTTGGTGACGATGTGGCCCTCGCTGCTGACGATGACTCCGGAACCCTGGCCGCGGGTGGGGTAGCGGTTCACCCGCAGGCGGCCCCACATGTCGAGCAGCCGCTCGGTCCGGACGCTGGCGGTGTCGATGCTGACGACGGAAGGCACCACCGCCTGGGTGAGGCGGGCGTATTCATCATTCAGGCGGCCCAGCAATTCCACGTCATCAAGTTTCAGCGGAGCCTTTTCCGGAAGGGTGAAAGTCTCCGGGTGGAAGTTTTCGTTCTGCCCGCCCAGCCATGGAACCAATGCCCTGAGATCCCCTCCGGAACGCCAGATCCGCAGGGCGGAGACGGCGAAGAAGGCGATGGCGAAGACGGCCCCGAGGGCCAGCAGACGGCGGATTCCAGCGTTCATGCGGGGGTGGGTGGGAACGCGGGAAACATGCCCCAACGCCGGAATTTTCCAAGCGCGTAAAACCCCGGATCGGCAGGATTCAGACCATTCTTCCTGCTTGCCTACATTGACGAATCTGTAATGAGTCGTGTTATGCGCTTACTCTTAAACCCACTCATCCTCGCACTGGGCATGTCCCAGCTCCACGCGGCGCCCTTGTCCGAAGCGGACCGGGAAGCCCTCATCGAGCGCCTGGACATGCTCAAAAAGTCCGCGACCGAGCGTCTGGACGCCCGTTTCCAGGCAGGGGTCCAAGCCTACGCCGCGGCGATGAATTCCGAGGACGACGCTCTGGCCCTCTACCTCAAGTGCGTGGAGAAGGTGGATTTCATCGACCAGAAGAAAAAGGAGAGTGATTTCCGCGAATGGAAGCGGAAGGAAGGGGACAAGCTTTCCGCCCCGTCGTTCAAGCTCGCCCTGCGCCACCAGCTCTATTGGCTGTCCCTGACATGCCAGGCGGCCTCGGAGAATGCCGACCGCGAGCGGCTGACCACGATCGCGCAGAGCGCCATGGACGCGGTCTTCCGCGACCTGCCGAATCTGAAGGACCAGCAGCAGGTCCTCAAGCAGTCGGTGACCGGCACGGTGTTCGCCAAAGCCTACGAGATCACCAACATCAAGGTGGACAAGTGGGCGTTGAGTCCGGTCGATATCCAGATCATCTATGAACAGATGGTCATGCCGCCGCTGAGGAATTCCGCCGGGATCGACAAGCTCAAGGAGGCATGGGTACGCCGCATGCAGCAGGAAGGCGCGGTGGTGGAGTACTGGACCGGTAGGGCTGCCGGAGCCGGGGGCGGCAGGCAGCGCGAGGAAGGCCGCATCGGCATGGCTGACAACGCCCGCCCGCCCGAAGTGGACCGCTTCCTCAATGACGTGCTCCCGGTGATGCAGTGGCAGATGGAACTCGATCTCTTCAAAGCGGGTGACCAGGCGGCGGCGGCGGTCAGGATGATCAACCACATCGAGAAAAACCTCGGCAACAGCAGCGCGAAAGACTGGAGCGAACAGTTCCGCAACCTGCTGATGGCGGGAGCGCCCGCCGAACAGCCCTGACAAGCAGGAGGGACGGAGCGCCGGCTTCAGCCGGCTTGGCTTCGCTTGGCTGGATTCTCCGGGACCGGCTGAAGTCCAATGCCGTTAAGGATTGGGGTAACTATCGTAACAAAGCGGCATTTTTTGAACCGCAGATTGAGAGGATTAAGAAATGATTCCGCAGATTCTGATTCTCTGGAGGATATGCTTTGGCCTTGCGGTGGTTCCTGCTTCTTCCCACATCCGCGCAATCCATTCTTAATCCTTTAATCTGCGCCGGAAAAGGCGACCTTCTACCTTCGGATCCCAATCCTTAAAGGCATTGGACTTCAGCCGGCGCTCCATCCAATTCTCACCGTGGCAGTTCGTTCGCGGTGTAGAAGAACAGGTTGTTCTGCAGCTCGGTCCGCTTCTTTCCTTCGGCGTATTTCACGTTCTGGAGATCCAGGCGGTAGATGCACCCGGCGGAGAAATCCGCAAGCTCCACTCCGACGGTTTTCGGCCCGGTTTTACGGATGGCTTTGATCTCGTGGTTTTTCAGGTTCTCCGGATCCGATCCATAGACCCAGCGAGGCTGGACGGTGAATGAGGAGAATTTCCAGCCTTTGGCATCCGCGAGTTCATCGGGAATCTCCTTGGTGAACGCGATCTCGAAACCGCTGCGGGTGATCTTCATCGTCTCGATGTCCTCCGGCACTCCGCCCAGCGCGGTGATGCGCTGGAGACCCTCCGCCGGGGCGCCCCAGCCACGGACGGTCTGGCCGATGTAGAGTTGTTTCCCATCCGCCGTGAAGCGCAGGCGGTGGTTCCCGGAGCGCAGGCCGTGCTGGTCGATGAAGTGGGTGACCGCCCCCTGGAACTTTCCGTTCACCTTCTCCAGCATCACCCGGGAGATCCGCGTGCCGTTGTTGTCCGGAACCAACAACTGCCCGGCGAAGGGACCAAAGGAACCGTCACGCGGGATCTCCATCGGCTCGCCCGCGGAACGGTTGATCTCCATGTGGGGAATCTCCACCGCCGCCTTGGTGCGGTCCTTGTTATACTGATCGAGGTTCTCCCGGTAGAAGGCCAGCGGGTCCTTGCCCTCCCACTTCGCATCCCAGACGAGGCTGCTGGGGTGGCCGTAGAAGTTCCCCTTTTCAATGTGATACAGGGGGGTGACGGCCTTCCAGTCGCCCTGGTTGTCGCCGGCCCACAGGTTGCCGTCCGGATCCCGGTAGATGCCATTGTGCATGCGGAAGCCGCTGGCCCACGGGGTGAGCTTTCCCGCCGCATCGCAGTGGAGGATCCATCCGCGCCATTTCACGGCGGAGAAGTTCCGCCCGCGGCGGCCTGCCGGAGAGTAGTCACCCAGCACGTGGCTGAACACCGGGCCGTTGTGGGAGGCGGTGCCGATGGAGAGGAAATAGCCGTCCTTGCCATCGCCGGTCAGCGTGTTGGTTTCATGGTAGTTCCCGCTGAGGCCCCAGCCGGAGGAGAAGCGCGTGTAGCGGTCCGCCTTGCCGTCGTTGTCGGTGTCCTCCGCCTGGGTCATCTCCGCCATCTCGGTGACGCGGATCTTCGTCGGGCTGATGGCGTGGACACCGCAGCCGTTGTGGAAGCCGGTGGCGAACAACTCCCACTTGAACGCCGTGGGATCCGCCTCCGGTTTCGCGCGCAGCACGTCGCCGCGGCGGAGAACCACGAACAACGTGCCGTCCGGCGCGAAATCGATCGCGCCGACTTCCGGAGGAACGCCCGGAGGCAGCTTGATGTCCTCGACTTTATAGCACTCGGCGAAATTGTCGTCGGCCATCGCACCGGCGGCCAGCAGAGGGAGAAGGAGCAGCGTTTTCATTCGGGCTTGGCGATGGATTGGATGAAAAGGACGAGCGAGTTGATCTCCACATCCTTCAGTTGGTACGGCGGCATGTAGTTCGGTGGATAGCCCTTCGCGACCTTCGCGTTCGGGTTCTTGATGGACTCGAAGAGGTAGGCGGCATCCGCCTTCACCTTCTCGGCCGAGCCTTCCAGTTCCTTCATCGTGTCCGCCAGTCCGGCGAGACTGGGGCCGTAGCCCTTCGAGCCATCCGTGGAGTGGCAGCCGGAGCAGCCATAGGCGTTGAACAGCGTGGCACCCGCCTCCACGTTCGCCTTGGAAAGGTCCACCTTCACCTCATAGCCGTGGAAGTCGCCGAGGCTCTTCCCGGTGAACGCCAGGAGCATCTTCCCCTCGCCCTCCGCGGTGAAGGAACCTTCCTTCCACGCCAGCTTCGCCGGAGGATCGCAGGTCCACTCCGCCTCGTAGGAAAAGGAATCCTTCGCCGGACGGATGACCGCTTTCACGACATGGCCGCCCGCCTTGAACTCGAAGCGCGGCACGCCTTTCTCCAGCGAGTAGCCGATGTATTCCGGCTCACGGATGGGCTTGCCGCCGATGCTCAGGGGGTGCTCCCCCTCCGCCTTGTAGAACAATGTCCCCACCAGCCGCGGCACGTAGTCCTTCGACACGCGGGAGCCGCGCTTTTCATCCCCCCAATAGGGCGTGAAATCCAAGAAACCACCCTGCCAAGCATACATCGGCCGGCATTCCACCGGGTCGAACACATAGGCGAGCTGCGGCCCCATGCTCACGGCGATGGCCGCAGGCAGCCCCGCGTCGGGCTTCTCCGTCCCCTTGGTGTCGCGGCCTTCCTTTGGGCTATAGGCGGGTGCGACCAATCCTTTGTGATGGCGGGCGAACACCGCCTCATCGATCCCCGGGTCGGGCAGGTAGGAGTTGATGACCAGCGGGGACTCCACCGATCCAAGGGGCCGGTTGTTGAACGTCAGCAACGGTTGCGCCGCCAATGGCAGGGCACCGAGAAAGAGCAGCGCGAGGGATTTCATGGGTTCACGGGAATTCGCAGAAGGGGATACAGTTGCACGCAACCGGGGTTATCAACGAATCGTAAAATCCCTGCGCACCGGGAGTGGACGGACCTTCATCCGCGCTGCTCCCTCCGCTTTCTCCAGACCGGAGCGAGGCGGAAAAGATAGTAGCACGCCAGCACGCATAGGACATCGAGCGGGATCCACAGCAAGGGACTCACCCCACTGGAAGGTTCCGAATGGGGAGAGCCAGTTGATCCCTCCTGAGATGGCATCACAGACGAGATGGAAAAGATAGGCGGCGGAACAGGCTACCGCCGTCCGCGGACGGAAGTGCCGCGACATGAGCATGGAGCCGAGCAGAAAGATCATCGTTACCAAAGCCCAGCAGGGCAACCCGTGCGACCAACTGGCGACCCTCGCCTCCAGGGAAAGGTGAGGATTCAGGAGATCCGGCAAAGCCCCCGCCCCGGCAATGGGGAGCAGGACACGCCATCCCGCATCCTCCGTACGCCTGGTACAGATTTTCACCAGGATCACCGGGGCCAGTGCATGGGTCAGCGTGTCCATGATCAGCGGTCAGCCTGCGCAACCGCGCCGGGAGAAGGAAGCTGGAAATGGCGGCCATGCGAAGGCGCGCTCACCTCACACCTTGCGCTGCTGCTCGCTCATCCACGTGTAGATCATGACCCATAGCGTAAGGGCGAGGATGTACATGGGGATCTGCAGCAGGGGAGGCAATGAGTAGAGGATGGAGACAACGGGGATCCACACGCCCCAAGTGGCGAACATGACGGGCAGCACGTGGTCCCGGTAGTGGGAGACGGTGAAAAATTCCGCCGGGCGCGTGGCGTCCCGCCCATGGTTCTTGAGGTCGTAGAACCACACGGTCACAGGGCCGGAAAAGAGGGTGCTGTAGATGAACTGGTCGATGATGACCTTTTTCGCCACCACGGCGAATGTCACCTCCGTGCCGAACCACACGCCCTGCGCGCGGTAGAGCGCATCCACCGTCACCGCCATGATGGCCCAGAATGGGACGGTGTAGAGGAGGTTCCGCAGGTTGCTCCGCCGCATCTTTCCTTTCTGGAAAACGAGCACGCGCAGGATCTCCGGCAGCAGCGCACCCGCGACGATGGCAGCCACCGCGGAATAGAGGTACCCCCAGCGTGCCTTCACCTGGGCCATCGCATCCAGCCAGCCGGTGGTGGGCGGGTAGAAGTAATACGCCAGCACGACGGCCAACATGGCGGCCTGGACGATGAGGCCCGGCACCACGTTCGCCCGCGCGGCGCGGATGCCCGCCATCCATGGAGCCTCTCGCCGCCTCGCCGTTGTTGCCGTCACGCGGCTGACGGTAGGAAGACCCGGCACTTTTGTCGATCAGGAGCAAAATGGGGCGTTGAAGTGGGGGGCAAGATGGCGCAGGAAAGCGGGCGTGGAGGAACCGATCATCGATTTGCACAGCGACGCCTACTTCATGGGGCAGGCGCTCAGGGAGGCGCGGCGCGCCTACAACGCGACCGAAGTGCCCATCGGCGCGGTGATCGTGAAGGAAGGCCGCGTCATTTCCCGGGCGTGGAACCAGGTGGAAACGCTGAAGGACGCGACGGCCCACGCGGAGATGCTGGCACTGACCGCCGCACAGAACGTGCTGGGTGATTGGCGGCTGGAGGGCTGCACGCTCTACGTGACGAAGGAACCGTGCCCGATGTGCGCCGGGGCGATCGTCCACTGCCGGCCGGAACGGGTCGTCTTCGGCTGCCCGGACCCGAAGGGCGGGGCCGCTGGCGGGTGGATCAACCTGCTGGAGTCGAACCCGCCGCTGAACCACCGCTGCGACGTGACGGCGGGCATTCTGGGCGAGGAGTGCCTGGGTCTGATCCAGGGTTTTTTCCGCGAGGCGCGGGAGAAGAAGAAACTTTCCCGGATGGAGCCGGACCAACTGCCGGGAGGTGGGGAATGAGCGCGGTCTATGAAACCACGAAGCTGGTGGATGAATACCTGCTGTTCCACTACGGCACGGAGGCGGACATCCTGCCGGACGGCGGGGACTGGCCTGCGGAAATGCGGGCCTCCCTGGGCTTCGCGGAACGCACGGTGAAATGGTTCACGCCGGGAAATGCCCGCCGGGGGCTGGACCTGGGATGCGCCGTCGGCCGCTCCGCCTTTGAAATATCACGCGGTTGCGCGGAGGTCATCGGCATCGACTTTTCCCATGCCTTCATCGCCGCCGCGGAGACGCTGCGCGGCGGAAAGGAACTGGCCTACCAACGGCTGGAGGAAGGGCGGCTGAAAACCACCCTCACCGCCCGCGCACCGTTCGCGGCGGAGAACCTCACTTTCCAACAGGGCGACGCGATGTCCCTGCCGGAATCCCTCGGGACCTTCGACCGCGTGCATGCAGCGAACCTGCTGTGCCGCCTGCCGGAGCCGGAGCGGCTGTTGGCACGCCTGCCCTCCCTGGTGGAAAGCGGCGGGGAGCTGGTGCTGGCCACCCCATGCACCTGGCTGGAAGATTTCACCCCCATCGGCAACTGGCCGGAGGGGGAGACGTTCGATTGGCTGGCGGACCGCCTCGGCGGAACCTTCGACCTGCTGCGGCGCGGCGAGGAGCCTTTCCTGATCCGCGAAACGGCCCGCAAGTTCCAGTGGACCCGCTCGATGATGACCGTGTGGAGGAGAAAGTAAGGGCACCCTCATTCTCGGGCGGCGAGCATCGACGGATTCACTGACAAGGCACGGACTGATCCCGGGATACCTTACCCCCTACCGCTGGATCTTGCCGGATGCGGTCCGCTGGAGCTTCTCCACGAAGGTGAACTTCAGCGGCACCTTGTAGGCGGCCAGCCGCTCGCGGCAGTGGGTGATGAGCTTGAGGTTCTTCGGCGGATTGGAGGGATCGCGCAATACGATCTCCGCCGCCGGGATGGAGCCGGTTTCCGGATGCGGATGGGCGTAGACCCGGCATTCCCGCACGTCGGGCTGCTCGTTGAGCACGGCTTCGATTTCCTCCGGAAAGCATTTCAGTCCGGCCACGTTGATCACGGATTTCAGCCGTCCCGCGAGGCTCACGCTGCCGTCCCCATCAATCGATGCGAGGTCCCCGGTGGCGAGCCAGCCGTCTTCCAGCACCGCGTCACGCGGTTGCCAGGGATCGAGGTAGGCGTCGAAGAATCCCGGGCCTTTCAGCAGCAGCTCGCCGATGCCGTTTTCATCGGCATCCTGGATGCGGATCTGGAACCCGGCCTGCGGATTGCCGACGGACAATGGCTTGTCCATTGCATGGCGGAGGTTGAGCAGAGGCAGCCCGCCCTCGATGATGCCCAGACCCTGGGTGAGCGGCATGCCGAACCGGGCGAGCCACTTTTCCGCCACGGTGGCGGGCAGGGCGGCGGCGGTGGACACGGCCAGCCGCAGGTGGGGGAGAGGGCGGGCGTTCGGGCAGGAGGCGAGCAACCCGTGATGGAACGGAGCCGCATAGAGGACGGTGGCCCGTGTTTTCTCCAGCTCGTCCATCAGGTCCTCACCCAGGTGGGACTTCGCCAGCAGGGTGGTCGCGCCGTGGAGCAGATAGAGGACGATGGAGACGGCGAAATGATGCGCCATCGGCAGGATCCACAGCACGCGGTCCGCCGGGCCGATGCCGAAGCCGCTGTTGCAGGCGGTGACCCTGGCCAGCAGCGTCTCGTGGGATAGGACCACGCCCTTGCTGCGGCCGGTGGTGCCGGAGCTGAAGCGGATCAGCGCGGGATTCAGCGCATTGAGGGTGGGTTCATCGAACGACGGCACATGTCCGAAATCCCCGTGAAGGGTGGCCCCGTCGATCTCCTCGCTGGCTCCGGACGGACCGGTCCATGGTTGGCCGGCGGTGGCGATGAGGCAGTGGACCGCCGTGGTGGCGGTGAGTTTCGCGCGCTCCGGCATCGCCAGCTCCCCCGGCACCGGTACTAGCGTGCCGCCCGCCTTCAGCACCGCCAGGGACCAGACGATGTGGTCGATCCCGTTGGGGATGCTGATGGCCACGCGCGCGTGCTCAGGGAATAACGGCGACTGCTCCAGCGATGCGGCGGCCCGCTGCATCATGTCCCGCAACGCGCCGTAGGTGACCCTGGTTTCCCCCTCCACCAGCGCGGTGGCTGCGGGATCACAACGGCGGAAGATTTCATCGGTGATGTTCATGGACTGCCGGTGAGGGATGAAATGAAAGCGGTCTGGAGGGCGGACGCTTCTTCCTGGGTCAGGACGCCGTCGCGCCAGGAGGTGGTGATGGTCATGCGGCCGCGATGCTCTCCTACGAAGACCCCAGTACCAGGTGGGCCGTAGAATCCGGGAACATGCCACGCGTTCGTGATGGCGGCCCCGGCGAAAGTCTCCAGGCCGCCCGCGAACAGTCCGGTGTGGCTGTGGTGGAAGGAAGTCGTCTGTCCCTTCATCTGCATGTCCAGGAACTTCGCATACACCGGGGAGGGCAGGACCATCATCCACCGCTGCATCTCGGCGAAGGAGTCCACCAGCTTCGCGCGCATGGCCTCCTGCTGCCTGCGGATGAGCGCGGTGGTGAGCGTCGCGATGTCGTCCGCTTCATCTTTCCGGGTATGGAGGAACATCACGGAAACATTGTTGCGGAAGATGGGGCCGGGTTTTCCGCGGGGCCGGTCCTGCAGCGGCAGGGCGACCACGTCCTGCTCCGGCAGCCCTCCGCGGAATCCCCGCCAGACGGCGTGGTGTGCCAGGATGGCGGCGGCCAGGTAGAAGTGTGTCTGCACCAGCGGCCCGCCGATGGTGGCGGCCCGTTGTTTCACCGCGTTGGATTCCTCCTTCGTCAGCACTTGGCGGGAAAACCTGAGCCTTCCAACCTTCGCGCCCGGCGGTGTCAGGGAGCGGATGCCGGTTTTCAGCAGCTCCATGAGATGGTCCAGCATCGGTCTGGTGGCCTGCCAGCGTTCGTGCAGACTGTTCCTTTTTGAGCCGGTGGGATGGGAGAAACCCGGAGCCACGGATTCCGCGGACGGATCCTCCCACAGCGCGGCGATCTCCCGGACCAGCCATTCCGCCCCCACGCCATCCAGCACGATGTGCCGCCAGGTCAGGATCAGATCACAGGTGCCACCGGCATGGATCACCGCGTCCATCCGCACATGGCAACGGCGCGGTTTTTCCAGCTCCGGGCCGGCGTCATTGAGGAGGAAATCCAGCAGCGCGGAGGTTGAGCCGCCTTCATGAAGGTGGAGGGGGATGGTGTCCGCCGCATGCTTTGAGCGGACATACCATGCATGGAGCGAGGGAATCGGGCGGCTGACGGCGGACCCGAGGATGGGATGGCGGCGCATCGTCTCCTCCAGTGCTTTCCGGAGCCTGGTGAAGTCCGGCACGGAGGAAAGCTCCAGCACGGTGCAGCTCACGTGGCGTCCCTGCCGACGGCCCATCCGGCTTTCGGTGGCCAGTACGTAGGCGTCGGTTTCACCGATTTTGACCAGCTTTTTCCCCATCGCCGCGCTCACGCCGTCTGTTTCTCCGCCACCAGCAGCGCGATCGCCGTGGTGGTGTGGAAGTTGTCCCGCGTGACCTCGCCCATGGGGATCTCGACGCCAAAGTTTTCCTCAATCAGGAGCAGGAGTTGCATGATCGCCATGGAGTCCAGCCCCGCCTCGAACAGGTCGTCTTTCGCGCCGAACCCGGGTGATAGCTCGATCAACTGGCCGTCGATCAGATCACGGATCCGGTCGGGTGTGGGAGTGGAGGCGCTGGGCATTGGCAGGTCAATGCGGAGGCTAGAAAACCCCGCCATCCACGGCAAGCCGGAATGGCCGCGTGGGAGCTTGCCCGGACGGGAGTTTGCCGTCCGGGTCCCGTAGGTCTTCTGCCTCAGATCATGCTGTGCAGGCCCACCGCGTTGCCCTCGGTGTCCTTGAACAGACCCATGAAGCCGTGTGGTGGGATGGCGGTGCGCGGCTTGATCACCTCGCCGCCCGCGCCCGGGATCCGGGACAGGATGGCATCGAGATCACCTTCGGCATTCAAATAGACCAGCGTGCCTCCCTCGCCGGGCTTGCAGCCGTCCATGAGCGTGATGCAACCGCCCACGCCCTTGTCATACTCCGCGGGGAAGAGCGCCATCTTGCAGCCGCAATCGGTCACCTCCATCGGCGCGCCGAGGATTGTTTCGTAAAAGGTCTTCGCGCGATCGAAGTCGGCCACCATGATCTCAAACCAGTTCACTGCGTTGCTTTTCATCTTTTCGGGTAGTTGGGGTTGGAACATCCGGAGTCATCCCGGACACGCAGCCATCCAACCACCCCCTACTGACAACCCTATGTCAGCAGGCTGAAAAAATTTCCGCGGCCCGGTATCTCTCCGCCATCTGCCCTGCCAGCGAGCGGATTTCCTCCCGCAGTTCCGCGGGTTCCTCCACCTCCGCATCCAGGCCGAAGCCCATCACCCAGGACGCCATCCACTTCGTGCAGGAGGTCAGTCCCTCCACCCGCACCCAACCATCTTGCAGCGGGCATTCTGTGAGGGAGGCGGAATAACACTCCGTCCGCACGCGTTCCATCACCTCCTGCCGGAACCGGATGGCCATGGGGATGATCTCGTGCGCACGGATCTGTTCCGCCAGGAAGTCCTTCATCGAGAAATCATCATGGCCATGGAAGCGCTGCTCCAGCACCTGCCAGCCGTCCATCCGGTCCAGGCGGAAATCCCGCACCGCTCCCCGCAGTCGGCAGTGGGCGATGAGGTGCCACTGCCTGCCGTAGAACACGACCCCCAGCGGCTCCACGATCCGGTCCGTGACCAACCCGCGTCTCCCGGCGTCATACGTCAGCGCCACGCACTGTTTCCGCACCACCGCATGCTGCAGCGGCATCAGCGATTGCCGTTCCTCCTCGCCTGAGGAAGGCACCGGCAGCCACACCCGGACGGAGCGTGAAAGCCGGTTCACATAGTCACGCTTCTCCGCCGGGAGCACCGCGCGGATCTTCAGCAGCGCATCCCGCAGGGCACCGCGAAGCGATTCATCCGCGATCTGATCCGTGACCTCCCCGCTTAGGAAAAGGGCAGCCGCCTCGTTTTCCGTGAACATGACCGGCGGCACATGGTAGCCGCGCATGAGCGAGTAACCCATGCCCGCCTCGCCTATGATGGGCACTCCCGCCTCCCCCAGCGCCGCCAGGTCACGGTAGACCGTCCGCACGCTGATCTCGAAGTGCGCCGCGATCTTCTCCGCCGTGATGACACGGTGGCTCTGCAGCAGGAGGATCATCCCCGTGAGACGGTCGATGCGGTTCATCGTGTCCGTTCTATAACAGACGCGGAGCCGCGCAACAATCGTGGGGTAGTGAACTTCTCCGGGGATGGAGCGCCGGCTTCAGCCGACTTGGCTTCGTGAAATGAAAGTGCCGGCGGAAGCCAGCGCTCCACCGCCTCACACCGCCGCGGCGATCTTCGCGAACTTGTCGTCGATGAAGCGCAGCACCAGTTCTTCCGTCGCGTCATCCTTCAGGCGTTCCACCACTTCCACGGAGAATCCGCGGGCGATGAGCTGGCGGGCGTTCACCGGGTCGATGCCGCGGGCGCGGAGGTAGAAGATCTCCTCATCGCTGATCTGGGCGGAGGTGCTGCCGTGGGAGCACTTCACCTGGTCCGCGTTGATTTCCAAACCGGGCATGGAGTTGGCTTCCGCGTCATCGCTCATGAGCAGGTTGCGGCAGGTCTGGTAGGCGTCCGTGTAGTGCGCGCCCTCATCGACGAAGATGAGACCGGAGAACACCGTGCGGGTGCGGTCGTAGAGGGAGTTCTTGTAGAGCAGGTCCGAGTAGGCGTGGTCCGAAGCGTGGTGCTGGAACGTGCGCTGGTCGTATTCCTGTTCGTGGGAGGGGATCGAGACGGAGAGCATTTCGGACCGTGCGCCCGGGCCTTCGAGGCGGGAGAGCGATTCGTTCCGCACCCATGACGCGCCGGTGTTCACGATCAGGCCGATGGTGGACGCGTCCTTCGCCGTGCCGGTCTCGTTGATCTGGATCATGCGGGTCTGCTCGTTGAGCGCCTGCAGGGCGACGTAGTCGAGCTTCGATCCGGCGGAGGTGCGCAGGTCGTTGAAGGCGATCACCACGCCCGGCTCCGCGTCATCCGCGGAGCGGAACATATCGACCACGCGCACCTTGGCGTGCTTGCCGGTGACGATGAGGGTGTGCGGATAGACGACGACGTTCTTTCCGGAAATCCAGTGGTGCACCTCGATGGTGCCGGCCACCTCGACATTGTCCGGCACATGGACGAACAGGCCGTTGGTCAGGGATGCCTCGTGCAGGGCGGCGAACTTGGCGGAGCCGAGACGCGTTTCCTGCTTCATGAAATGTTCCTGCACCAGGTCGCCGTGCGAGACGAGCGCCTGCGCGAGCGGGAGGCAGACGACGCCCTCCGGCAGACCGGGGGACTCGGAGCTGACCAGCTCATCATTCACGAACACCAGCTTCGCCGCCGGGGCCTCCAGACCGGTGGATTTCGCGACCAACTCCGCGGACTCTACTTTTCCGGCGCGTTCGAAGCCGGTGAAGTCGAGCTGCTTGAGGTTCGCGAAACGCCATGGCTCGTCACCGCGCTTCGGCGCGCGGGTGGCCAGGTAGCGTTCCCATGCCGCCTTCTGGCGGTCGGCGAACCATGCGGGGAATGAGGCGGAAGTCTGTGGCGCCGGAGCGAGCGTAGTGGACATTTCGGGAGAGCTGAGGAAATCAGGCGGAGTGACGGAAATCATGGAACGGCGGGTGCGGGATCAGCCGACGGAGCCTTCCATCTCGAGGTCGATGAGGCGCTTGAGCTCGACGGAGTATTCCATCGGGAACTCGCGGACGAGGTCGTTGATGAAACCGTTCACCGCCAGCGACATCGCCTGGCCTTCGTTGAGGCCGCGCTGCATGAGGTAGAACAGCATGTCCTCCGATACCTGGGAGACGGACGCCTCGTGCTGGGTGGAGTGCTTGTTGCCCTTCACCGTGATGGCCGGGTAGGTATCCGTGCGGCTGTTGGTGTTGATCAGCAGCGCGTCGCACTCGGTGTTGTTCTTGCAGCCCTTGAGATGCTTCGGGATGTGGACCTGGCCACGGTAGGTGGAGCGGCCTTCGCCGACGGAGATCGACTTGGAAACCACGTTGGAGGTCGTGTAGTCCGCCGCGTGGATCATCTTCGCGCCGGTGTCCTGATGCTGGCCGTTGTTCGCCAGCGCGATGGAGATGACCTCGCCGCGTGCACCCTTGCCCTTCATCACCACGCCCGGATACTTCATCGTCAGGCGGGAGCCGATGTTGCAATCGATCCAGCGGATCTCAGCGTCCTCCATGGCCAGACCGCGCTTGGTCACCAGGTTGAACACGTTGGAGGACCAGTTCTGGACGGTCACGTACTGGATCTTCGCGCCCTTCAGCGCCACCAGCTCCACCACGGCGGAGTGCAGCGTGGAGGTCTCGAACTTCGGTGCGGTGCAGCCTTCCATGTACATCACCTCGGCGCCTTCGTCCGCGATGATGAGCGTGCGCTCGAACTGGCCGAAGTTTTCCGAGTTGATGCGGAAGTAAGCCTGCAGCGGCTGCTTCAGCTTCACACCCTTCGGAATGTAAATGAACGAACCACCGGAAAACACGGCGCTGTTGAGCGCGGAGAACTTGTTGTCACCGGTCGGGATGACCTTGCCGAAGTAGGGGCGGAAGATCTCCTCATGCTTGTGGAGGCCTTCGGTGGAGTTCACGAAGATGACGCCCTGCTTGGTCAGCTCCTCCTTCACGTTGGAGTAGGCGGCCTCGGAGTCGAACTGGGCCTCCACACCGGCCAGGAACGCGCGCTCCTGCTGCGGAATACCGAGACGCTCGAAAGTCTCCAGAACGTCCGCCGGAACCTCGTCCCATGAGCGCTTCGGCTTCTCACCGTCGGAGAGGTAGTAGCGGATGACGTCGAAATCGATGTTCTCCAGATCCTTCGTCGCCCAGTTGGTGGGCATCGGCTTGTCGTTGAAAACCTTCAGCGCGCGGTGGCGGAAATCACGCAGCCACTGCGGGTCGCCCTTCACATCGCAGATGTAGTCCACCGTCTTCTCCGTCAGGCCGCGGCCAGCGTCGAACTTGTTGCGCTCCGGGAACGTGAAGTCGCCCTTCGTGCGGTCGATGTCGATCGCATCGCGGGTTTCGGAATCGAGGACTGCGAGATCTTCTTGGGACATTTCGGGTAAGTATGAGGAAAAGGTGAAAGTATCAGAGTTTGGCCGGATCCAGGGTTTCCAGATAACGGTCGAGCATCACGTCGGCAGCATGGACGACGAAGTTCCGGAATGCCTCCGGATCGCTCCCCGTCTGGGTCGCTTCCAGCGCATCGTAGTAGGCGATCCGCGACGCGGAGTCCGAAGGGATGACCACAGCCGGATAGCTGGCACGGAGGAACACCAGGTTCATCAGCAGGCGGGCGGTGCGTCCGTTGCCATCGACGAAAGGATGGATGGTCACCAGCCTCTCATGGACATCCGCCGCGAGAAGCGCCGGATGGAGATCCGCGGAACCGGCGATCTGCCGCTCCCAGTCATCCATCAGGCCGGGGATCTCCAGAAAGGCGGGAGGCTGGTGTTTCGCTCCGGCGATGCGGACGGGGACGGTGCGATAAACACCGGCCCAATCTTCATCGATCCGGCTGAGCACCATCTGGTGGAGTTCACGCACCAGACGGCCGGTAATCGGCTCCTGCGAACGGACCAAGCCTTTCAGGTAACCGAACGCCGCCGCCAGATTGACCGCCTCCAGGTGGTCCTTCAGTGGCTTGCCCGCGATGGTGACGCCCTTGGACAGCACCATTTCGGTTTCGCGGATGGTGAGGGAGTTTCCCTCGATCTGGTTGCTGGTGGCGATGACCTCCAGTTCGAATGCGGCGACGACCTTTTCTTCCAACGCACGCACCGCCGCAGGCTCCAGCGGCCGGAGGGCCTGGAGGCGGGACAGTTTTTCCGTGAGTTGGCCGGGCGTTGCCATGGATGATCAGGCGAGGGCAGGTTCCTTGAGGAATTCGTAGCCGTCTTTCTCAAGTTCGAGCGCCAGCTCGGGACCGCCGGAGCGGACGATGCGGCCTTCGGCCATCACGTGGACGTGGTCCGGCTTGATGTAGTCGAGCAGGCGCTGGTAGTGGGTGATGAGGAGGAAGCCGCGGTCCGGGGAGCGCATGGAGTTCACGCCCTTGGCGACGATCTTGAGGGCGTCGATGTCGAGGCCGGAGTCCGTCTCGTCGAGGATCGCGTATTTCGGATCCAGCATGATGAGCTGGAGGATCTCGTTGCGCTTCTTCTCACCACCGGAGAAGCCTTCGTTCACGGCGCGGGCGGTGAATTTCCGGTCCATCTCCAGCAGGTCCATCTTGGAGTAGAGGTGCTTGTAGTAGGCCACGGCGTCCAGTTCCTCGCCCTTCGGCAGGCGGGCCTGCAGCGCGGCGCGGATGAAGTTGGCGTTGGAGACGCCGGGGACTTCGGACGGATACTGGAAGGCGAGGAAGATCCCGTCGCGGGAACGCTCGTCGATGGACTTTTCCAGGATCTCCTCACCGTCGAGCGTCACGGAACCGGAGGTGACGACGTAGCCCTCATGGCCGGCGATCACCTTGGAAAGCGTGGACTTGCCCGATCCGTTCGGTCCCATGATGGCATGGACTTCACCTTTCGGGATTTCGAGGGTGACGCCCTTGAGGATTTCGGTGCCGTCTTCGAGCGTGGCGTGCAGGTCTTGGATGTGGAGGCTCATGTGTGGTGGGAGAGGTTCAGGCGTTTGGTTGGGCGGTGATTTTCCCGCTGACGGTGATCTCGATCTCATCGACCAGCGCGCCGGGCGGCAGGTCGAGGAAGTCCGCGGGATTCACCCCCGGCTTGAAATGCACGTCGAGAATCGATCCGGTCGCTGAATCGTGGAAATGCCCGTGTTCCTGCAGGTTGGAACAGTAGCGCGACGGGCCGCGCTCGAAGTTCACCTGCCGGATGATGTTGTGTTGGACAAGCGCTTCGAGGCAGTTGTAGACGGTCGCCAGAGAGATGTTCGGCAGGCGGTCCTTCACCCGCATGAACACGTCGTTTGCCGTCGGATGGTCCGGCTCCTGCATCAGGATCCGGTAGACTTCCTGCCGCTGGCGCGTCATCCGGAGGCCGGAAATCTCCTCGGGGAGCCCGGAGTCCGATGGGTTGGATGAGGCTTCGCTGACCATTTCGGCGGGAAAGTCCTCCCACCAGCAACCGATATCAAGAATAATTCTAATTATTTATTTAGGATGCTCTAAGCAATCGGGGGCGGAGGATTCTGCGCGCAATCTCCCGGGCAGGGAGCGGTGAAATCAGCTTTTGATGACCGCCGCGGCGACCTTTCCGATGACCCGTATCACCTCAAAAGCAATCTCCACGCCGTCGAAGGTATTCAGGACGGTGTCCGCGGGCTTGCCCCACGTCCAGTCGTCCCGCTTTTCAGGGGATTCGATGCTCCCCCCGGTGGGGTTGCTTTTGCGCGGCTCCGGAACGAACAGCCGTCCGACCCGCTTGGACTCCGACTGCTGGTGGATGAGTTTTCCTCCGGCACGCCACCACTCCGCCAGCCGACGGAGTTCCCCGCCATCCAGCCACAGGCCGTGCGTGCCACAGCGATCCAGGATCACGCCGCTGCGGCCGCCGAAATTCAGGTGGCTCATCCGCTCGGAGCACATCGGGCATGGCTTGTAGATCACCTCGTGGTTGAAGCCGTAGTCGGCGGTGACCTGGTCGAGCATCTCCGCGTCGAAGCGCACGGCCGCCTCTGTCTGCTGGTTCAGAACCGCCTCCAGCTCCCCGGGGTTGAAGAACATGCCGAAGCACCCGCCGCAGCGTTCCACCTTCATCGGCGGAGAGGTCCCCACCTGGATGACCTGCAGCGGTTTCGTGCATGTCGGGCATGGCAGTGCGGCGTCCGGCACGCTCAGGTCCCGGAAATGCATCTGCCGCAGGTCGATGTCCTGCCGCACCCCGCAGTAGGGACAGAAGTTCATCGGGCCTTTCAGGGCACCACCGCAACTGTGGCATTTCATGGAACTGGTAATATAGGACCATCCTCCGCGCGTCCATTCCACTCGGAGATGGAGTTTCCATACGGAAATGGTGGACCTGCAGGGACTTGCGCCCTGCTCCTCCGGTTAAAAGCCGGGAGCTTCGCTGTCTAAGCTTCAGGTCCTTGAAATGGCGGCCCCGGGCGGATTCGCACCGCCACCTTCCGAGTCAAAGTCGGGAGCTCTGCTGGTTGAGCTACGGGGCTATCGGGAAATGGGAAAATGGGTTGGCCAACGGGACTTGCACCCGTACGGCCGCCTTCACAGGGCGGGATGCTGCTCTTACATCATGGCCAACGTATTATGGAAAATGGTGGCTGCGTCCGGTAGCGCGCCGGACTCTCCTCGTCTTCAGCGAGGCGCTGATCTTTCTCAGCTACACAGCCTTGGTTTGTGGGATGGATGGTGGGATGGTGGCGGGGGCCGGAGTCGAACCGGCGCTGGGCGGCGTATGGGACCGCTGCCTTACCGCTTGGCTACCCCGCCGGGGGAGTTTGGCGCGGCGTCCCGGTGCTGCCCCGGGGAGCCGGAGTTTTGGAGACTCCGCTGCGCAGGCTGGCGCCCGCCGCGTTTTCTGGTTCTGGAAAATGGAGCGGCCAGCCGGAATCGCACCGGCATCTCCTGGTTGGAAGCCAGGGATCCTGCTCTTGAACGATGGCCGCAGGAAATCGGGAAAGCTCCGCCTCATCCGGGGTGATAGGTCATTCCCGGATCATGGTTTCACATATGTCATGGAGTAATATCGAAACGAAGCCTTCCTGATGATATGGAAACATATCATTCGGATCGCTTGGTCCGGGGTGGGCGGATGGTTTGACGGAGGGAGTTTTCCCCTTGCGTCGGGATGCGCCACCGGTGTCCGGACACGGGTCAGGGAAGGTTCTTCCAAGTCCCGGCTCCCCGGGGAGGAAGAAAAGGAGGGCCAGGGTTCGGGCCGGGCTTCTTTCACCTCCCGGAGGGAGCCGGGCTGAAAATGGGGGCTATTTCTGTTTCATGGCGATGGATGGAAAGTGGATTGATTTGATCTGTAATTCATTGATTTCCTGATCTCTGGATGGAATCCGGCAGGAAAACAAAAAGCCCGCCGGTAGGTGCGGCGGGCGGGGTTCTCGAAAAATTCGATGATCGGTTGCGATCGTGAACTACCAGCCTGCCCCCTTGTGGGTAAAATGATGCATCTGCCCCTGGGCGAACATCCCCACAGGTCTGCGCCAGGACATGAAGCCCGTCTGGCGGAAGGACACACCCATGCCCGCCGACCATCGGGTCGGGGAAAGCTGGATTGGATGTGCGCTTGCTGTGTTCATCTGAATGGAAGACGGACGAGAGATAGGCATTCGGACGATAAAGGTCAACCTGATATTTATCATTTTGATGATTTTATGATATATGCCAGTCATTCCTTTCCTGATCCGCCCCTGCAGGCCGCGTGGTGAGTTCCCGTTTTTCCGGCCGCAGGCGGTCATTTTTCCGCCCGATTTCCCATGGTTGACCCTCCCCCCCGGCGTTGCTAGCGTCCGCGCCCCGTCATGAGTGACTCCGCAAAGAACTACAAGGACACGCTGACCCTGCCGCAGACGACATTTCCGATGCGCGGGGACCTCGTGGAGAACGAACCGAAGCGCCTGGAGCGCTGGGAATCGAGCGGCCTCTACCAACGGATTATTGCCCGCCGCCGCGAACAGAACGCGCCGGAGTTCATCCTCCATGACGGCCCGCCCTTCGCCAACGGGGACGTCCACATGGGCACCGCACTCAACAAGGTGCTCAAGGACCTGGTGGTGAAGTCGAAGACCATGGCCGGCTACACCGCGCCCTTCATCCCCGGCTGGGACTGCCACGGCCTGCCCATCGAGTTCAAGGTGGTGAAGGAAGCCGCCGGCCTGGAGCCGGTGGAAATCCGCCGCCGTTCGGCCGAGTTCGCCAACAAGTTCATCGACATCCAGCGCAATTCCTTCCGCCGCCTGGGCGTGTTCGGGGACTGGTACAATCCCTACCTCACCATGGCCCCGGCCTATGAGGCGGACATCCTCCGCGTCTTTGCCAAGCTGGTGGAGGGTGGCTGCGTGTACCAATCCCAGAAGCCGGTCCAGTGGTCCTACGGCGCGCAGACCGCGCTGGCCGAGGCCGAAGTCGAGTACCACGACAAGGAAAGCCCGGCGATCTTCGTGAAGTTCCCGCTGCAGGATGTGCCGGAGTCCGTCTGTGCGCTGGAGGGTGCCTCCATCGTCATCTGGACCACCACGCCGTGGACGCTGCCTGCCAACCTCGGCATCGCGGTGCACCCGGAGTTCACCTACGTGGTCGGACGTTTCGAGAAAGACGGACGCGAAGAGACCCTCGTCATCGTCCGTGAGCTGGTGGAAGCCTTCGAGCAGAAGACCGGCTTCAAGCTGGCGAAGCCGCTGGAGGAGATCCGCGGTCGCGAGTTCGACGGCCTGCTGGCCCGGCATCCTTTCCTGGACCGCACGTCGAAGCTCATCCTCGCCAACTTCGTCACCACGGAGACCGGCACCGGCGCGGTGCACATCGCCCCCGGCCACGGTGCGGACGACTATGTCGCCGGCCAGCAGAACGGCCTGGCCGTGCTTTCCCCGGTGGACAACGAAGGCAACTTCACCGCCGAGGCGGGCCTCGACGAACTCGTCGGCAAGCACGTCTTCAAGTCGAACGAGCGCATCATCGAGATCCTCGAAGAGAAGGGCGTCCTGCTCGGCAGGGAAGTCTACAAGCACTCCTACCCGTATTGCTGGCGTTCCAAGACGCCGATCATCTTCCGCGCCGTCGAGCAGTTCTTCATCTCGCTCGACACGCTCCGCGGCCTCGCGCTGACGGAGATCGACAAGGTGGAGTGGCTGCCTGCGTGGGGCCGCAACCGCATCTACGGCACCGTGGAGGCGCGCCCGGACTGGTGCATCTCCCGCCAGCGCACCTGGGGTGTGCCGCTGCCCGTGTTCTTCGACGGGGACAACAAGGCGATCCTCTCCGCCGAAGTCGCCCGCAAGGTGGCGGATCTGGTCGAGAAAGAAGGCACGAACATCTGGTTTGAAAAGACCGACGCGGAGCTGGCCGCGCTGCTGGACCTGCCCGCGAACGTGACCCGCTGCCGCGACACGCTGGACGTCTGGATCGACTCCGGCTGCTCCCACGTTTCCGTGCTGGAACGCCACCCTGAGCTGCATGCCCCCGCCGACCTCTACCTGGAAGCGACCGACCAGCACCGCGGCTGGTTCCAGAGCTCCCTCATGATGAGCGTGGGCTGGCGCGGCGTGGCCCCCTACAAGTCCGTGATGACCCACGGCTTCGTCGTGGACAAGGACAAGAAGAAGCTCTCGAAGTCCGAGGCGGAAAAGGCCGGAAAGCCCATCGACGCCGCCCACTTCTACAACAAATACGGCGCGGACATCGTCCGGCTGTGGGTGTCCTCCGTGGACTGGCAGAACGAAGTGCCGTTCGGTGAGGAGCTCTTCAAGCAGGTGGCGGAGCCCTACCGCCGCCTCCGCAACACGCTGCGGATCCTGCTCGGAAATCTGGACGGCTTCGATCCGAAGACCGCCCCGGCGGCACCGGCCTACACGCTGCTGGACCGCTGGATTCTGGAGCGCCTGCATGAAGTGACCGCCGAGTGCCTCCAGGCCTACCAGAACTACGAGTTCCGCAAGGTTTTCAACTCGCTCAACCAGTTCTGCACCACCGACCTTTCCGCCATCTACATCGACGCGCTGAAGGACCGGATGTATTGCGATGCCGCAGGCTCCCCGCGCCGGATCGCCTCCCAGGCGGCGATGCATGAGGTATTCACCGTGCTGGCGAAGCTGCTCGCCCCCATCCTGGCCTACACGGCGGACGAGGCGTGGGAGCACGCGACTTTCACCGAGGGCACCGTCCACGAGCAGGACTTCCCCACCGCGAATCCCGCCTTCGCCCCCGGTGAAGCCACGAAGACGGTGGAGCGCCTGTTCGCCATCAAGTCCGTCATCCAGACCGCCATCGAAGCCCGCATCCAGGCGAAGGAATTCACCCGCAACAACGAGGCGCATGTCACGCTCACGCTGCCTGCGGAGGATGAGGGTCTGGTCGCGCTGTTGGGTGACCGGGACTTCGCCACGGAGTTCTTCATCATCGCCGGACTGGATGTGAAATCGGGCGACAGCCTTTCCGCCACCGCCGCGAAAACCGAACTCTGCCTCTGCCCGCGCTGCCGCAAGCACGAGCCGCTTCTGGCAAGCGGCCTCTGCTCCCGCTGCGACGCCGTGGTGTGATCCAAAAGAAACGATGACCTTCTTCCAAAAGCTCCTGCTCTTCGTCACCCTCCCGCTCTACGTGATCGATCAGATCACGAAGTTCTGGACGGTGGAGAAATTCGCGCCCCCGTGGTCATACGACGCCCATCAGTGGAAAGTCATCGAGGACGTTTTCCACTGGGTGCGGGTGCACAACCAGGGCGTCGCCTTCGGTTTCGGCAACGGAACCTCCTGGGCGCCGGTCGTCTTTCTTTTCGTGCCCATCATCGCGCTCACGATGATCCGGATCTTCTGGAAGAAGGGTGTTTTCGACAATACGGCGTCGAAGGTCGCCGTGGCCCTCCTGCTCTGCGGCATTTTCGGCAACCTGACCGACCGCCTGGTCCAGGGATTCCTGCTCGATGAGTTCAAGGCCGCCTCATTCTGGGGACGGCTTTCCCAAGGCTACGTGGTCGATTTCATCTCGGTGAAGCTGCCCTTCTACGAAAAGATCGTTCCCGCCAGCGGTGGCTGGTGGCCATCCTTCAACGTGGCGGACTCCTGCATTTTCATCGCCGCCTTCACCCTCTTCTTCGCTGGTATCCGGGAGGAGAAGAAAAAGAAGGCTGCTGAAGGTTGATTGGGAGAAACGCGGTTCAGAAAATCCGTTTTTTCCACCCGGCATCGTGCCGTGCGGCATGTAGCACGGCGATGACGAGAATCGTTCGTGCTGCTTCATCCACGATATAAATGACGCGATAGGGGAATCTGGCTGGGTAACGCCATCGCAGATCCAAGGTTGGATGACGTTTGGTACCTATCAGCGGAAGCTCACTGAGTTCATCCCAAGTTTTGATGATTTCCTCGATGAAATCGCTGCCGAGGCCTGGCTCCTTCGACTCATACCAAGTGGCAGCTTGGTTCACGTCAGAGCGAACTTCCGGACGAAATTCCACCAGCCAGCTCATTCTCCGGACTCCTCCCGGAGCAACATCTTCATCCGTTCCATTGGGATGGCCGAGGACGGATCACGCCGGTGGTCTTCCAGCCTGGAAAGGATCAGACGTTCGTCCTCCGGAGAAAGGCCGGAATCGTCCAGTTCCATGGCCCGCAGGACCAGCACCTGTCTTTCAGCGACGGTGAGTGTCGGAAGCTCTTCAAGCACCTGTGCCAGACTCATGGCACCAGTCTATCACTTGTGACGCCCAAGTCAGGGAAATTCCTCCCCTCCAATCAAACCGCCAGCATGCCGGTCGCGAACAATGCACCGACCACGATGCCCAGCGCGATGCGGTACCAGCCGAAGACCGCCAGCCCGTGCTTCTGCAGGTAGCTGACCAGCCATTTCACGGCCAGCGCCGCCGCGACCGCTGCGGAAACGATGCCGATCACCAGTGCCAGCGTCCCGTATTGGCTGTGCATCAGCATGGAGCCGCCGAAGAGCGTGTCGTATTGGGCGGGGATGCCCTCGCCGGAGACCGGCCAGATGGCTTTTTTCACCGTCGCCGCCGTCAGCGTCAGCACGCCCAGCAGGAAGGAGTACTCCACCGCCGCCCGCAGGGACAGGCCCACCAGCAGGCCACCGACGATGGTCATGAGGCTGCGGCTGGTGCCGGGCCACATTGCCACGCACTGCAGCAGGCCGATGACGAGCGCCATTTTCCACGTCAGGTCCATCAGCTCCTTGCCCTTGCCCACGGCTTCCTTCCTGTTGCGGAAGGAAACCAGCAGGATCGCCACGCCACCGATGAACAGTGCCGCCGTGATCGGCCAAGGAGAGAAGAGTTTTTCCTCGATCCAGTCGTTGAACAGCATCCCCAGCACGGCGGCCGGGAGGAACCCTGCCAGGATGTTGAACGCCAGTTGCAGGCCTTCGCGGTCTTTTCCGAGAAAGCCCATGGCCATTTGCAGCGTTCTTTTGAAATAGAGGCCCAGCACCGCCAGAATCGCGCCACCCTGGATGCAGATGGCGAACGCGTCCGCCGCCGCCTTGTCCACCGCCCCCGCCGTCCCGATGCCCATGAAATGCTGCGCCAGCAACAAGTGCCCCGTCGAACTGATCGGGAGGTATTCCGTGATCCCTTCGATCACGCCGAGGACGAATGCTTGCCAAGGTTCCATAAGCCGCGCCGAACCTGCGGGCAGAAAACACCCCCGGCAAGGCATTTGCGGTTGATTCAAAGGCGAACACGACGAACCTTCCCGCGCCCGTTCCCTCACCGATGAAGAAACGCTATCTGAAACTGGTCCGCAGCGCCTTCCGCGCGTTGCGGCACAGGAAGCTGCGCCATCGTCCGTGGTGGCGGAGCATGACCAAGCCACTTTTCGCCCGGGAACTGTGGATGCCATGCCGGGACACGGTGGCCAACGGCCTGGCCATCGGCCTTTTCTTCTCCATGATCCCGATGATTCCGCAGGCGATCGTCTCCGCGATCATCTCCATGCGGGCGAAGGCGAACGTGCCCTTTGCGATGGCCGCTTGCTTTGTCAGCAATCCCTTCACGAACCTGCCCATCTGGGCCGCCCAGGTGAAGCTCGGCTCCTGGCTGTATCACCTGCTCCCCATTCCGGATGACCTCATCCCCGGCCACTTCAAGGTGCCGGGCGTGGGACTGGTGAGCGCCGCCACGATCATCCTCGGCGTCGTCGCGTCCGGGGTGATCCTCTCACTGATCTCCTACCCGCTCGTCCATCTTTTCTCCGCGCTCATGCCGCACCATCTGCCGGCGCTCCGCCACAAGCCGGTCAGGATCGCGCGCCCGTCCCAAACCGGCGGGAACTGACCTCTCCGCCGCCATAGGGCGCCCCCAGCCGCTCGGAAACCTGAACGTCGGGGAAGTAGAAGCATCTCCCGCCCCCACGGTTGTCGGAACGGCGCACCAGCAGGGCGGCCATGAGGCCCAGCAAGGCCAGCGCGGCGGCGCCACCCACGATGATGAGGCCCATCTTGACCGACCTTTCCCCGGGCACCGGCTGGTTCTTCCTCAGGAAATACTCATTGTAGCCGTCCACCACCTGGGCTGCGAAGGTTTCCAGCATCGACTCCGCCGATGCCGCGTCCACATTCATCCTCGCCTTCTCCAGGATGAGGTTCGTTTCATAGGATGGAACCTGGCCGGGGGGGGCTTTCGTCGGATCCGCCTCCTGTTCGAAACTCTGGCCGATGCCGAGGCTCCGCGTGTCCATCTCGAAGACCAGCACCATTCCATCCCCTTTCGGAATCCAGTTCCTTCTCAGGCGGCTCGCCAGCAACTGGGGGTCCCCGGACACCAGAACCGACTCCAGCAGGACATAGAGCTGGAAACCGTGATCGTCCCGCAACTGGCGGATGTCCTCCCTCAGTTTCGCCACCAGCGCCGCATTCCGGTGCCCCAGCCCTGCGCGGTCCACCAATCCATCCGCAGGCGGCGGTCCCACCAGGTCTTCACTCACGGGCAACGTGAATGACTGGCCGGATCCAGAAAGCAACGATCCCAACCAGAATCCGATCAATAAAAGCCACCGTCGCCAAGTGTTCACGTGTCCGGATCATTCCCCCGATCGCGTCCGCTTGGCAAGCCCGCGCTGAAATCAGGCATCAAGATCCGCGTTTTTCATCCATTTTATAATTTTTGTTCGGGTGAACATCTTTTTTCTTGTCATGAACACGTGAAGCATCCATCGGTATCCCAACTCACATCACTCCCATATGGCCGCACGCATCACTCCAGACGACTCCGTTTCCGACAAACTCGCCGAAGCCCGCAAGCGCAACCTGGATCTGGCGATCTCCAACATCCAGAAGGAGTTCGGAGAAGCTGCCATCATGCGGATGGGCGATGAGCACCGCGTGGATGTGGATGTCATCCCCACCGGCAACCTGCTGATCGACCGTGCGCTGGGTGTCGGTGGATTCCCCCGTGGCCGGATCATCGAGGTGTTCGGTCCCGAGTCTTCCGGTAAGACGACCCTCACTCTCACCGCCATCGCCCAAGCCCAGAAAAAGGGCGGACTGGCCGCCTTCATCGACGTCGAGCACGCGCTCGACCCGCAGTATGCCAAGAAGCTCGGCGTGAATCTCGATGACCTGCTCGTTTCCCAACCATCCTCCGGTGAGGAAGCCCTCCAGATCTGCGAGGCCCTCGTCCGCTCGAATGCCATCGACGTCATCGTCCTCGACTCCGTCGCCGCGCTGGTGACGAAGCAGGAACTCGACGGCGAGATCGGTGACTCCACCGTCGGCGCCCAGGCCCGCCTGATGAGCGCCGCCATGCGGAAGCTCACCGCCCTCATTTCCAAGGCGAAGACCGTCTGCATCTTCACCAACCAGATCCGTGAGAAGATCGGCGTCATGTTCGGCAACCCGGAGACCACCCCGGGCGGCCGTGCGCTCAAGTTCTTCGCCTCCGTCCGGATCGACATCCGCCGCATCGCGCAGATCAAGGCGACCGATGGCGTCGTGACCGGCAGCCGGACGAAGATCAAGGTCGTCAAAAACAAGGTCGCACCGCCCTTCACCGAAGCCGAGTTCGACATCATGTATAACGAGGGCATCTCCTCCACCGGCTCCCTGCTCGACCTCGCGCTGGAAATGGACATCGTCCAGAAGCGTGGCTCCTGGTTCAGCTACAACGGCACCCAGCTCGCCCAGGGCCGCGATGCCGCGAAAGAACTCCTCAAGTCGGACTCCGCCATCTACGCGGACATCGAGGAGAAGGTGAAGGAAGGCCTCGAAACGAGGAAGAAGAGGTAAGGATTTCCGAGGAGTTCGCGTTCCCGGACGGGAGGGGGCTTTTGGGCCTGCCTCCCGATTTTGTTTCTTGGCAGCCAGGAAGGGAGGCTTTGGTCCGGGCGGAGACATTCCCCATTTGCGCGGCAGCGTCATGGAGTGCGGCGGTCTTCCGCCGCTTTGCGGAAACATGCCGGTGAACCATGTTCGTCAGCAGCCGATGAGAAACGGCATCAGGGAGGAATAGATGATCGCACGGTTCGGAAGCCCAAGGTTCCTGGATTGCCCGCTCTTTGGCGTCCGGCTGGAAATCAAGGTGGCACTTTCTACCCATTTCCGCTATCATTCCCCATGTCGCAAGTCGCAGAGTTGCTCAAAGAGGCCTCAAAGCTTGATCTGCTGTATCGCACGGAGCTGGTTTCGTCGCTTCTCGAGGATCTTGATTCCCGCCCTCATCACGTCAGTGACGAAGAGGCTTTGCAACGGCTCCAGGACTTGAAATCCGGCAGGGTCGAGGGACTGTCCGAAGACGAATTTTGGAGGGCTTGCGGACGTCCGTGATTGATGCAGGTCATCCGACATCCAAAGCTTGCCGATGACATCCGGGAGGTAGCCTCGCATGATGCCGGGATTTCGGAGCGGGTTCTTTCCGCTTTTTGGAGTGAGTTGGATCTGGTGCTTGATTCGGTTGGGAGAAATCCCAGAAGCAACCATTTTGATTCGTGTGGCCTTCGCAGAGCCAATTTGCGGAAGTTTCCATATCCACTTGCTATACGAAGTCGATGATGAAGCGATTTTCCTGGTGGTGCTCAGGCACGACAGAAGGTGCCCGGATCATGGAATTGAGCGCCTGACATCGTGATAAAGTCACCCCGCTTCGCTCGACATTCACTGCGAGCACCCTTGGAACGTGCTTCCTGTCAGAACCGCGCGGGCATCTCCCACGAGGAAGAGTGATCCGGCAACCAGCACCGGAGGTCCGCTTTCCTTTGCGGCGGCGAAGGCGCTTTGGAAATCCGGGAACAGACGGTGTGGGGGCGCTCCGTCGGGCAAGGCTGCGGCGATTTCCTCCACCGGTGTGGCCCGTGGCGTGTCCACCGGGCAGATGAAGATCTCCGAAGCGAGCGGTGCGATGGGTTCCAGAATGCCCGCGATGTCCTTGGAGGAAACCGCACTGAAAACGAGCGCCGCTTTTTGGCCTGGAAAATCGGACGTCCAGGTCTCCGCCAGCACTCTGGCGGCGTGGGGATTGTGAGCGCCATCGAGGATGACGGTCCGGCCATCCACTTCGAACCGCTCGAAGCGTCCGGGCCAACGGACGCTGGCGAGGCCGTGGCGGATGATGTCGGAATTCAAGTGCAGGCCGCATTTGAAGAGGGCGGCGACGGCCAGCGCGGCATTCCATTTCTGGTGCTCTCCCGGCAAGGCGACACCGTAGCCGAGCAGAGGCTCGGTCACGAATTCCAGCAGGCTGCGGGATTCATTCGCCTCCACCTCCAGCACGCGGCGGGCGGCGGGATCCTGCGGGGATGAAACGGCGGGTTTCCCGGGGACGAAAATGCCCGCCTTTTCCGCCGCCACTTTCTCCAGGGTATCTCCGAGCCATTGCGTATGATCGAGACCGATGGGAGTGAGGACGGCGATGTCCGCCTGAACGGCCGTGGTCGCGTCGAGCCGGCCGCCCATGCCCGTTTCAAGAATGATGACCTCACACTCCCGCTCCCGGAACCAGCGCATCGCAAGCGCGAGCGTGATTTCGAAAAAAGTCGGATGCGTCTCCAGGCGTTCGCAGAGGCCGCGCAGCTCGGTGAGTCCGGAGGCGCATTCATCTTCAGGAATGTCCACGCCGGATACCTTGATCCGCTCCCGGTAGTCGATGAGGTGGGGGGAGGTGAACAGGCCTGTCCGCTTTCCGCTGGCGCGGGCGATGCTGTCGATCATGGCACAGGTGCTCCCTTTGCCATTCGTGCCCGCCACATGGATCACCGTCACCCCGTGGGCAGGGTGGGCCAGGTATTCCTTCAGCAGGCGGCGTGGGCCGTCCAGCCCCAGCTTGATGCCGAACATCTGGGTGGAGAAGAGCCAGGCAATGGCTTCAGGATAGGTCATGGTGGTCGAGGCGGTCCGCCCGGAGTAGCGGAAGTCGTGAGACTTCCGGCGGTGGGGAGGAAAATGAAGAAGCGGAGTGGTTTCATGGATGGAACGTCCACCCAGCCGAAGCTCTCACGAGCTTCGCTACACCCCATCAAAGATCCTTCACCCAGATGTTCGCGAACTCGATGGCCTGTCCATGGTGCTGCAGGCCGATGGGGCCTTTGGCGGGGATGCCGGGAAGCTGGGCCTGTTCAATGACCTTCTGCCCGTTGAGCAGGACGGTGAGGACGTCACCCCGCAGGGTGATCATCATCCGGTTCCATTCCCCCTGCGGGCGGTCCATCTTCACCTTGGGGGTGACGCCGGCGCGGACCGTCTCCGGCTGGTTCTTGTCCATGCGGTAGCCATAGACCTCACCCGAGCCGACGCTCCAGTTCCAGAGGTTGACCTGTGCCTTCGTGGAGCCGCGCAGGTAGATGCCGCTGTCCATTTCCTCGATCTCTTCGGTCACCGGTTTTCCGTCCGGCCCGACCTTGTGGTTGCCGTCCGGCAGGACCACCGGCTGCGCCTTCTTCTCCCCGCGGCCGGTCCAGCGCCAGTCGAAGGCCATCTGGAAGTCGCCGTATTCCTTCTCCGTCCACAGATCCTTGATCTCCGCGGCCTTCCCGTTGTGCTTGAGGATGCCGTTGACCGCCGCCCAGTTGGTGGTGTTCGGGTCGTGCTTCCAGCCTGCCAGATCCTTGCCATTGAATATCTGGTTGAAACCGGCGGCCGTCACTCCCGCGATGTTCGCGTCGAGCGGCATTTCCTCGATGGTGATGTTCTTGAAGGAAACCTTGTCGCCGTGGCCCAGGAACGCGATGTGCCCGGCGATCCTCTGTGCGCCCTTGTGCTTCCGGTTGCGCAGGGAAAGGTCATCCAGGTCGCGGCGGAGGATTTCCTCGCCGTTGACCACCACCACCACGCTGGAGCGGGTGACGGTCACCTTCTGGTGGTTCCACTCGCCGACGGGCTTTAGGCTGCCCTTCTTCGCTGCGGCGAGGAGGTAGATGGAGCCGTGGAACTGGGCGTCCTTCAGGTCCTTGTACTTCTCCGCGGAGTCGTCCAGGATCTGAAGTTCCAGGCCGGTGTAGGCGGCATCCCCCTCGCCGGGGTAGTTGATGCCCAGGCCGTTGTTCGCGCCCGGCGTGAGCTGGAAGTCGAACTCGAGGACGTAGTTGGCGAAAGTATCTTCCGTCACCAGGTTCCGCGCCTGCGGGGTGGCGACGATCGCGCCGTCCTCGACGACATAGCCCTCACCTTTCCATCCCGTCAGGTCCTTGCCATTGAACAGGGGCCGGGCTTGGGCGAATGCTTGACCCGCCGCGAGAAGCGGGACCAGAGGGAGAAGATACTTTTTCATGATCGGAAATGAATCGGGTTTGGAGGGACCGGATGGCTTCCGGCGGTTCCGCAACCTATTCGCCATCCCGGCGGAGGGAAAGAGAAGATTGGTGAAGGAATCCACCCGGTTCCCACGTTTTTCCAGCATGGATTTCCGGTTTTCCGCCGCCTTGGTTCTGGCCGCCACCCTTTGTTCCGCCAACGGGGAGGCGGTCGCGGTTTTCACCGCCGGGGATGACGGCTACCACAGCTTCCGCATCCCGGCGGCGATCATGGCGAAGGACGGCTCCCTTCTCGCATTCTGCGAAGCGAGGAAAAACAACCGCAGGGATCACGGTGACATCGACTTGGTGATGAAACGGTCCACCGACCACGGCCTCACCTGGTCCAGCCTCCGGATGATCCATGACGGAGGGGGAAACGCGGAGATCACCATGGGGAATCCCGTGCCGGTGATGGACGCCGGATCGGGAACCGTCCACCTCGTCTTCTGCCGGAACAACAGCGAGGTGCTCCACATTTCCTCCAACGACAACGGCGGCACCTGGTCCGCGCCGGTGGAGATCACTTCCGGCCTGAAGAAAGAAGGCTGGGGATGGTATGCCACCGGGCCGTGCCACGGCATCCAGCTTTCCTCCGGAAAGCAGAAAGGGCGGCTGGTCATTCCCGCCAACCACCGGCAGGGCGTCCCCGGTGATGACAAGGGCACCTATGGCAGTCATGTCATCCACTCCGATGACGCGGGGAAGACATGGAACCTCGGCGCGATCAATGGCGAGGCGGACGGCATCCACCCGAACGAAACCACCGCCGTCGAACTTCCTCCGGCGGAGGACGGAGGCTCGCGCATCCTCTTCAACACCCGCAACAACCGTGGGACCAACCCGTTGGGCCGTGCCTCCGCGATCAGCCGGGACGGAGGGGTGACGTTCACCTCCACCTACAAGGGCATCCCGGAGATCGACGCACCCGCCTGCCAGGGCAGCATCCTCCGCTGGGATGAGAAGCGGATCTTTTTCACCGCCCCACGCGGCACGAAGCGGGAGAACCTGACGCTGTGGAAGTCCACGGATGAAGGTGGCACCTGGGCGGTGGACCGCCTCATCTCAGCCGGGCCGGTCGCCTATGCGGACATCGTCCGGACGGCTGACGGAAAGCTGGGCGTACTGTTCGAGAATGGCGCGAAGGATTCCTACGAGCGCATATCGTTCGGCCGGCTGGAGATTGATTGAGTGCTCAGCGCCGCTGTTCGAACAACCACCGGATGGCGGCGTGGTCGTCTTCCGTGAACGCCTGCCCGGCGACACCGTGCCCGCCTTCCGGGTATTCGGTGTACTTCACCTTTCCGCCGAATCCTTCCAAGGCCTTCACCAGATCCCGTGTCCGCTGGACCGGCACGACCTCATCCTTCGCGCCATGGAAGGTCCACACGGGCACTTTCGAGATGGGTTCCGCGCGGGAAACCTCGCTCAGTCCGCAGACGGTCAGCAAGGCGGCGAACCGTTCGGGCTGCCGCGCCGCCCACGACCATGAGCCGCTTCCCCCCATCGAGACGCCGGAGAGATACACCCGGGCCGGATCGACGGGCTGGCGGTCCAGCACGTCCTTCAAGGCGGCCATCGCCGCGCGGAGCTGGTCGCTCGCCTCGTCGTCGCTTTTCAGCCAGAGCGCGGGAGCGGCGGTCTGGTTCTCCCACTTCGTCCAGTTGTAGGGGCGGCCGTCCTCATACAGTCCCTCCCGGCACTGCGGAACGAGAACGAAGCAGGGAAAGCTCCCCCGCATGTCCTCCGTTGCCAGCAACTTTGGCAGGGGCTCATTGACGGGCTTCAGGCCATCCTCCCCGCGGGAGCCGCCGCCGTGGAGATAGACCACCAGCGGGAACTTCTGGTCCGGCTTTTCCGCCGCGCCCGCCGGCACCAGCAGGCGGTAGGTCCGGTTCACCGTGGTCGGCAGGGGCACGCTGTCCGGGATGGACTGGCGCAGGTAGAGCTGCTCCGCCGCGTGCGAGGCGAGGGAGGTGGCGGTGAGGAAGATTCCGGCGAGCAGGGATTTCACTGGGCGGGTGCAGGGGATTTCGGTCCGTCTCCGTCGGTGGCGAGATCCTTCCTCTGCCAGACGCGGACGTAGTCGATTACGAAGTCGGCGGGCAGTTGTTTGTCATCCACCGCATTGTTGTCCCATCCGCCTTGGGGCAGGGTGTACATCAGGTGGGACTGGATGGCGGACATCCGGTCCGTCTCCCAGTGGGCCATCTTCACGCCGTTGAAATAGTAAGTGGCGGAACCGGGGAGCCACAGCAGGCCGACGGTGACAAAGCCGTCCTTGTCCGGCTGGACGTAGATGTTGCTGCTGCCGATCGCCTTGTGCTCCTTGCCGTAGCCGTCCCAGTGCATGGCGACGTTGTAGCGGTACGGACCCCAACGGGTGAGGTGCTCGATGATGTCGAACTCCATGCCACCGTTACCGGTGTCCTGGCGTTGCCACTTTTCGCCAGCGGCGGCACCGCGGTCCGGCATCAGCCAGAATGCGGGCCAGAGGCCGGGGGAGGTGGGGAGCTTGGCGCGGGTTTCAAAGTAACCGTAGCGCTGGGTCCACTTGCCGTAGGTGTCGAGGAAGCCGGTCGTGTAGTCGAACTTTTTGGCCTTCGGGTCGTCGTTGTGGTGGTTGGTCTTCCGTTCGTAACGGAGCTTCGCGAAGCCGCCCTCGACGAGCAGGTTGTCCTTGGAGAAGGCGCTGGCCTTGTCCCAGTAGTTCTCCGCGTAGATGTTCCACTTGGAGGCGTCCGCGGACGTGCCGTCGAAGTTGTCCTCGAAGGTCACCGCCCACTCGCCATCGACGGGTGGCTTCTTGCCCAGCCATTCCGGCATTTGCGGCGTGGGCGGAAGGTTCGCCTTCACGGACTGGAGCACCAGCGACCGCTCGCTGTCGATGTTCGGCACGGCGACGATCACCGCGGAAATGGCATCGCTGGCGATCTTCGTTCCCGGCTTGCCGCCGGTGCCTTTGTCGCCTTTGTGGCCCGCGTCCTTCGCGCCCACCCAGATTTCCTTGGCGGCGAAAGGGATCACGACCTCCTTCGATGCCCCCGGAGCCAGCGTGCCGGCGTCGATGGTGTCGGAAGGACCGCCGTTGCTTTCCAGCCTGACGTTCGGGGAGACCTCGGTCGCGCCGTCGTTCTTGATCTTCACCACCACCTGCAGGGATTGGGAAAGGTCCCAGCGTCCCTGTTCCGGCCGGAAGACCAGCGAGCCGGTTTCCTTTCCGCCAGGATAGACCGCGCGGATGCCGTCGGAAACCACGGTGGCGGCCGCCTTGTTCCAGGTGTCGATCTGCTTCTCCGCGTTGATCTTGGAGGAGGCGTCATAGACCACCTCGCCCTGTGGCTTCACCCGGATGGTGGCGGGATCCACGGCGGGGAGTTCTCCGGGAGTGCCGCCCGCGATCATCGACTCGATGCGGAACGACTGCTCCGCATCGTTCTTCGTGGCAAAAAACAGGATCTGGGAGATGTTCTCCGGTTTCAGCGGGTAGGACTTCTTCTTCCCGTAGGAGTGGCCGAAAATGAGGTTCACCACGCCGGTCTCACCGGGCTTCAGGTGGAGATTTTCCGTGTTGTAGGGGTTGTTTTTCCAGTCGTCCGGGTTGTCCAGGCGCAGACCCAGGGCCAGTGGTTTCGTCCCGGTGTTGGCGATCTTCGCCTCCACATGACCGTGTTTCGACAGATCGAAGGGAGTGCCGTCCTTTTTGGTGAGGGAGAGGCCGGGGTAGCCTTCCTCACCCGGTGTGATGCGGACGGTGATGCCGTCCCCACCCGCTTCCGCGGTCACCTGCGCGGAGCTGGGCTTGAGCTGGATGTTCTCCGCCTTCCCCTCGAAAACGGGCTTGGCGGGCACACCGAATCCCTGGGCATGAAGGGCGGCGGGAAAGGCGAGGCAGGCGGCGGTGAGGACGGAGAAGTGCTTCATCAGGGAAAAGCCGGGCTTCCGGCCCCGCAACCTCACCCTGCCTGCGGCGGGTTCCAATCAAAATTTCTCCTCAACCGGGAAAGCTGTCGTCCTCCTGCCCGTTTTCCCGCCGCATGTCCTCCAGCGTACCGGACATGTCCTCCAGAGAGTCCCACAGCTCCCGCAGCACGTAGAGGGGCGCGCCGGAACGCACCGCCAGGGCGATGCAGTCGGACGGGCGGGCGTCCAGTTCCACGATCTTCCGCTCCATGATCTCATTCTCCGCCTCCAGGATCAGGCGGGCGAAATAGACCTCATTCTCCATCCGTACGATGACGGCCCGGGAGACACTTGCGCCGAAGGCTTTCAGCGTATGCTGGAACAGATCATGGGTCAGCGGCCGCGGCGGGAGCTGGCCGGTCATGGACGCGTTGATCGAGATCCCCACCGCCGGGTCGATGTAGAAGACGATCGACTTTTCCCCGTCCCCCAGGAAAACGGCACATCCGGCCTGGGTGGGCAGCAGGGCGATCGGTTCGACTCGGACAAGGTCTGGCATCGGGCGGACTATCCGCCGCAACCGGTCGATTTCCAAGGGGAGAAAATCAGCGGGCGAGGTATTTGCGCGAATTCACCACGTATTTGTCCGCCCAGTGCCTCACCTTCGCCTGCTCGTCCGGGGAAAGGGTGCGCACCACCTTCGCCGGGGACCCCAGGACCAGGGAGCCGGGCGGGATGATGGTCCCGCCGGTGACCAGCGCCCCGGCCCCGACGATGGATCTTTCCCCGATGACCGCGCCGTCGAGGACGATCGCCCCCATGCCGATGAGGACCTCATCCTTCACCTGGCAGGCATGCAGGATGGCGGAGTGGCCGACCGTCACCAGTTCCCCGATGTGGCAGCCGAGGTCGTCCGCGAGGTGGATCACCACGTTGTCCTGCACGTTCGAGCGCGCGCCGATGGTGATCTCGTTGATGTCACCACGGAGGGTGGCGTTGTACCAGATGCTGGATTCCTCCGCGATGGTCACCCGGCCCACCACATCCGCGCTGGCGGCGATGAACACGGACTCATGGATGGTGGGATGGATGCCTTCAAAACCCTCGATAGCCATGCGCCGGAGCCTAGCCGGATACCGGGATGCGGGCAAGCGGCCAGCGTGGGAGATCATCGGTTGTCTTGGGGGCCTACTTCCTCGATTCCCTCTACTCGGACATTGATTCTCTCAGGATTTTCGGAGGAATCCACCGCAGGGCTTATAAAACCTCCACCGGAGTCTGTCGAAACGCTTCCCTTTCGCGATCTGCTACACCCTTGAGGGCGATCTGGTGAGGGTCCGGTCCGTGGTGGATTGCCGGAAACGTCCGAGCTGGATCAGATCCCACATCGGCAACGCTTGATCCGGGGGGTGTTTCCTTCCGCTTGCCATGGGTGACGGTTTCGTCACAATCCCGGCCCTGCCATGATTTCCATCCAACGCCTTTTCGGGAAAGAAGACCGGTTTTTCGAACTGCTGCTCGCCAGCGCCAACGAGGCGCACGAAAGCATCGACTTCCTCACCGACATCCTGCGGCACGAAAAGGAGCACTCCCTCAACGAGTTCGCCGCGGTGCGGAAGAAGGACAAGCAGATCACCAAGGAAATCAGCGAGTTGCTGGTGAAAACCTTCGTCACCGCGCTGGAGCGCGAGGACATCGAGGCCCTCTCCTCCGCCCTCTACAAGATCCCGAAGACCGTCGAGAAATTCGTCGAACGCTACATGATCTCCGCGGACCGGGTGGCCAGCACGGACTTCAAGAAACACGCGGCCATGCTGGATGAGGCGACCGTCCACGTCGTGGACCTCATCAAGACCCTGAAGAAGGGCATGGACATCGTCCGGGTGAAGGAGCTGAACGACCGCATCCAGACCATCGAGGGGGACGCGGACAAGCTGATGCTGGACTGCCTGAAGGACCTCTACTCCGGCAAATACGATCCGCTGGACGTCCACATCATCTCAAAGCTCTACGATCTCCTCGAAAAGGTGATCGACCGCTGCCGGGACGTCGGCAACGTGGCGACCCAGATCGCCTATAAGAACTCCTGAGCCGCCCCCGCATGACGCTCATCCTCATCGTCATCCTCGTCGCGCTGACGTTCGAGTTCATCAACGGTTTCCATGATACCGCGAACTCGATCGCCACGGTGGTCTCGACGAAAGTCCTGACCCCCCGGCAGGCCATCATGCTGGCCGCCATCACCAACCTCATCGGCGCGTTGGTCGGCCACGCCGTGGCGAAGACCATCTCCTCCGGACTGGTGGACGCCACGTTCGTGACAACGGCCACGATCATCTGCGCGCTTCTGGGCGGCATCGTCTGGAACCTGCTCACCTGGTGGCTGGGGCTGCCTTCCAGTTCCACCCACGCCCTCGTCGGCGGTCTGGTCGGTGCGACGCTCGCCAACGCCCAGAACAACTGGGACTCCATCCTCTGGTCCACGGAGAAGATCAAGGACGGCAAGATCGTCCATGAGGGTATCCTGCACAAGGTGGTCATCCCCATGTTCAGCTCCCCGATGATCGGCCTGGTGGGCGGATTCGTCGTGATGACCCTGCTTTACGTCCTGCTGCGGAACTCGCGGCCGATGTGGGTGAACCGCTTCTTCGGCCGGGCGCAGGTGTTCAGCGCCGGCTACATGGGCTTCGCGCACGGTCTTGCGGATGCGCAGAAAACCATGGGCATCATCACCCTCGCGCTGGTGACGGCCACGAGCGCGGGCACCTTCAACGATCTCCCGAACTGGCTGAACTTCCTGAAAATGGACAAATCCGCCGTCGCTGAGGAGCAGATCATGAAATTCGTGAACGGCACCGTCGATCAGGAGGCCGCCGTCATCCTGGAGCAGGAGGCGGACAAGCTGAAGCCGGGCGAGTTCAAGGAATCCTTCTACGTGCTGGCAGGAATGGTGCACGAAGCAGCCGGTGACAACACCGCCGCCGCCGCCGTCCGCGCGAAGGCGCGTGAGATCCATGAGCAGGACATCGCCATCGAGAACGCGCGCATCCTGCCGAAGATCCCGCTCATCGGCACCTTCGCCGCGGCGGAGCCCACGGAGTGGGACGTTGTTCTGGCCGGTGCGATGAAATCCGCCGAGGACCGCGGCAAGCCGGGCCTGCCAGCCGCCGCGACGAAAGTGAACGACCTCACCCCCGGCGTGCCGCCGTGGATCAAGATCATCTGCGCCATCGTGATGGCCGCTGGCACCGCTTCCGGCGGCTGGCGGATCATCAAGACCATGGGACACAAGATGGTGAAGCTGCAGCCCGTCCACGGCTTCGCAGCGGAAAGCACCGCCGCCACCCTCCTCGCCGTCACCGGGCATCTCGGCATGACGGTCTCCACCACCCACGCCATCACCACCGCCATCATGGGCGTGGGTGCGACGAAGCGTTTCAGCGCCATCGACGGGAAGATCGTGAAGAAGATCCTGGGTGCCTGGTTCCTCACCCTCCCCGCCGCCGCAGGCGTCGCCTACGTGACGATGTGGATCTGGCTGAAGGTGGCGGGTTGACCCCCGCTGTCCGGTTGGCCCCGTTTCCAGTCCCTCAATACTCCGCCACCGGGCTGGTGGCGGTTTGTTCCGGGATCTCCGGGACGCGCTCCGCGAGGGCGGCGATGGCCGCGCAGGTCTCGTTCCACTTCTTGTCCGACCACGGGGCGGGATCATGGAGCTTCTTCCGCCGGAAGCGGTCCACGCGCTCTTTCGCCTCATCGACCATCCAGATGGGCAGCTCGGCGATGGCGCGTGCGGCGGTCTCCGCGCTGGCGATGTTGTGACAGATGAGGGCGAGGTCGTTGCCCGCTTCGATGGCGAGCTTCACATCCGGCCCGCGGCCGTAGCGTTTGGTGATCGCGCCCATGTCCAGGTCGTCGGTGAGGACGACGTGCTTGTCGAAGCCGAGCTGGTCACGGAGGAAGCGGCGGATGATGCGCGGGGAAAGTGAGGCTGGGAACTCCGGATCGATGTTCGGAAACTCGATGTGGGCGAGGAGGATGGCGTCCAGCTCCGGGGCGAGCGCGGTGTAGGGGATGACGTCCTCTTTCAGCAGATCCTCGATGGTGGCGTCCGAGGAAGGAAGGTCGTGGTGGGGATCGGAAAGGGCGCGGCCGCAGGCGGGGAAGTGTTTCCCGCAACTGGCGATGGAGCGTTTCCGCAGCCAGCGGTTCCAGTTTCCCGCGTGGTCGATCACCCGCTGCGGGTCCGTCCCCCAGCAGCGTCCACGCAGCGCGTTCTGGGCACCCGGATGGTAGTCCAGGTCCAGCACCGGCCCGAGGTCCATGTTGACCCCCAGCAGGCGGAGCAGGTCTCCGGTGAAGGCACCGGCGTTCGCGCTTTCGAGCGTTTTCCCGTGTGCGGCCAACGCCGGAGCGGATGGGGCGACCGGCGCGATCTCCTTGGTCCGGGTGACGCGGCCGCCTTCCTGGTCGATGGCGATGATGGGCATGTCCGAGGAAAGGTCCCGCAGGTCGTCGGTGAGCTTACGCGTCTGTTCCTTGGAAACGATGTTGCGGGAAAAGAGGATGAAACCGGCAGGCTGCAGGCGGCGAAAAAGGTCCGCTTCCTCCACCGTCAGCTCCGGCCCGGCCATGCCGAGCACCAATAGGGATCCATCCATCATGTGGTGGCAGCAGAACATGGAACCCGGGGGATGTCCATGCGGGGAATCGCCGCCTTGCGCTCCGCGTGCCGGTGATGGATCATGCGATCCGTGGCATCCGTTATCCGAATCCTCCTGCTGGTATTCCTGGTGGGTCCCTTCCTGAAAGCGGAGGAGATCATTCCGGGCATCGTGAAATATGATCTGCCTGACTTTTTCATGCCATCCGGGCCCAAACCCATCCCTCCGGATGTCCCCGAGGGGTACCATGGGCCTGTCGCCGAGTATCTGGCCGCCGACAACCATCCGGGCGTGAATCACCGGCAAGTCAACTTTTCCGTTCACATCACGCATTCAAGCGATGCTGAGATCGCCGGGATTCTGAAGGCACGTTCCGGCGTGCAGGTTGCCCCGAAAGCCGTCCGGGTGGGAGGACAAAGCGGATGGAGGATCGACTACGACAGAGATGTTCCTTCCTTCCGTGAAGGCGCGGTTTCCCGCAATGCCACGATATGGGTCCGCATCCGGCCGGACCAGATACTCGAGGTGAATCTCACCGCCGTCGGAGTGGACCTTTTTCCCTCCTTGGAGCAGAGCCTCTCCGGCCTCCGGATCACTCCGGATCTGACCGTTCCCCCACCGCAGGAGCTGAAACCGGCAACCGGCACACCGCGGCTGGGCATGGAGCGCGCGAAAGTATGGGAAAGCTGCGGACCACCGCTCCAGAAGGATCATACTTCCGACATTTTTTACGACGGACAATATTTCCTGTACGCGGACTACAGCATGCCCGTGCTGGCGAACCTCAGCTTCCACAAGGTTTCCGACAAAGCGGCGTTTCTGGAAGCGATGAAGGTTCTTGATACGGAGAAAGTCGTGAAGACCCTGCAGCCGCTGTCGCAGGAGGATCTGGCCGGACTGTTGGAGAAGCACGCGGTGACCGCCGATGGGAAACCATCACCCTGGAAAAACACCGCCGAAAACGAGTGGCTGCGGGCAGATGGAGCCACCGCCCGTTATCACGTGGAAGCGAAGATACTGGCGATTGGCGGATCCGCGAGGCGATGAAACCCGCGGTCACGGCACGCACCACCAGAGGATCAGCAACAGGACCGCGAGGCCGCCGAGGCTGGAAAGCAGCCCCGTACGCCGCCGCCGCTTGATGTACAGTAGCAGGGCGATGCCGGTGAGGGAGACGATGATCAGCAGGATGGCGGAGATGTCGATGACCAGCGACCATGCCTTTCCGGAGTCACGGCCCTTGTGAAGGTCGTTGAAAAAGGCGGTGGCACCGGCGAACCGCTGGGTCACCTCATACTTGCCGGATTCGCGGTCGAGAAAGACATCGGCGGAGTAGGCAGGGCCTTTCAGGGTGATGGAGCACTCGCTTTCATCGACGGTGAAGTCATCCACCAGCCCGCGGACACGGTGTTCCTTCCGCAGGTGCTCGACGATCTCCAGCTTCGCCGGTTCCTTCGCGGAGTCGCCCATCCACTCCATGGGCATGGTGCCCTTGGCGGTGTCCTCCTTCATCTCGCTGCCGAAGGTCCAGGAAGGATGGTTGAGGGTGATGCCGGTGACGCTGAAGAACAGGATGGCGAGCAGGCCGAACATCGAGGAATAGATGTGCAGCCAGCGCATGGGCGATGCCAGGCGCTGCTTGAGGCCCGGCTTGTGGCGGGGCCTCGGTTCGGAGGAAACGGAGCGCCGCACGGGGCGCTCCGGGGGATTGTCCTGCGGCATCAGTTCGCGGCGGCCTTGGGCTGGTAGTCCACGGAGGCGGACTTGATCTCGACGTTCCCGCCGAGGTCTTTCTTGAATGCCTCGCCCACCTTGAACGGGTGCTTGATGATCTGGTAGGTGCCCTTTTCGCGCGCGGCCTCGATGTAGAGGGTGTATTCCCCGGCGGGGAGGGACTTCTTGTTGTCGTCCAGACCATCCCAGGTGACGGAGTATTTCCCGGGATTCCGCGTGGCGGAGGTGATGAGCGGGACGATGTCCGTGCTGTCCGCCAGGCGGCGGGTCTTGTCAGAGCGGTTCCAGCGCTTGAGGTCCGGCAGCCAGCGGAGGCCTTTCTCGCCCTTCAGCAGCCACAGGGAGAGGGTGCGGACGGGGAAGTCGTCCTTGTCCTCGATCCAGATGGCGACGTAGGGGCGCAGGTAACGCTCCGCCTCCGGCTTATCGAGTTCGAAGTCCACCTTCATCTCGAAGGCGGGCGCGGCGTCCGCGGCGATGAGCAGGTTCTGAGCGTGGTCCTCACGCCAGCCACGGCTGCGGAAAACACCGTCGTCATGGGAAACAATGAGGCAGGACACGCCGGGGATGGAGTCCGCCATGGTAATGCTCTCCGCAGGCTCCAGCACGTTGAAGATGGTCGCAAGTGCATCCGCCGTGGTGGCGTCCGAGGCGATGACGGAGGCGCTGGCGATGTGCGTCGCCGGCTTTCCGCTGCGCGGGTCGATGATGTGGTTCCCCCGGCGGTAGTCGCCGCTGGTGGCGAGGGACTGGTCGCGCAGCGTCACGGTGGCCAGCGGCACGGCGTTCTCCGCATCGTCCCGCGGATCCGCGATCATGATGGGCTGTTCCCCGATGACGCGCAGGTCCCCGCCGATGTTGAGGGCGATGCCGGTGACGCCCGCCGCTTTTTCGATGGCGCGGTCGATGATGTAGCCTTTGGCCAGCGCATCCACGGTGATTTCACCGGCCTTCGCGGTGAAGGTGGCGGTGGTGCCGTCCAGCGTCCAGGCGGGCCTATCCATGTCGGCGGCGGAGGCTTTCACGCGGGCGTTGAAGGCACCTTGGGAGTCCCTCGCCCACCGGTCGCAGGCGCTGAGCACCGCGGCGAGGTCGGCGGAAACGACCGTCGGCTTCCCGGAGGTCTGCCAGCGGGAGATTTCGCTGTTCTTTGACCAGGTGTTGAGGACCGTGGTGAGGCGGTCGATCTCCGCGAGCACGGAAGCCTCCGCCTGTCTGGCAGTGGCTTCCGAGTCCGCGGAGACGCGAAGGTCGAGGGACGTGCCGAGCACGTTCTCATGGTGGAAGGAAAAGGTTTCCGCATGCGCGGCCACCACCGAAAGGGCGAGGAAAGGGATGAGTGCCTTCATGGACTTCGGGGAAAATCAGACGCCGGGTTTCGGTGCTTCGCCTTCCGGGCGCGGGCCGCCTTCTCCGCGCGGGGCGGGCGGCGGGGTCTCTTTCTCGATGAGCTTCTCCAGCTCTTCATGGGTCACGGCGCCGTCCTTGTCGGCGTCCGCGCGGCCGAGCATCGCCTTCATGCGTTCCGGCAGCTCGTCTCCGGTGATTTTGCCGTCCTTGTTCTTGTCGAAGGCCTCGAAGGTGCGCTCGGCGATCTGGTGCGGGGTTTCGCCACGCGGCGGCATCACCGGGCGGATCTCCTCGGCGGAAAGCTTGCCGTCGCCGTCCTTGTCGAGCGTGAGCAGGGCGGCGGACGCCCCGGCGATCTCCTCGGCGGAAAGGGCTCCGTCCTGGTCCTTGTCCAGAGCCTTGATGACGGGCAGGCGGGCCATGAAGCCACCGGCACCACCAGGTCCGCCAGCCCCACGGGGGCCACCACCACCGCCTCCTTCTTCATGGGCGTGGGTGAATGCGGCACCGGACAGGGTGAGCGCGAGAAGGAAAGGGATCTTGCTTTTCATGGGATTGGGTTGGGAATGGGATCGGGGAAAGATTTCAGGCGGCGAACTGGTCCTGCAGCGCGGCGTGGACGTCGTTGGTCCAGTCTTCGATGAATTCTTCGTAGTCGATGTCCGCCTCGGCACGGGCGGCGATGCGCACCGCTCCCTTTGCCTCCAGTTCCGCATCCAGCTTGCGGCCGAAGCCGCAGAACTCATCGTAGCCGGAGTCGCCCAGCGCATAGACCGAGTAGAGCAAGCCATCGAGGTCACCGGCGGAGAGGCCTTCGAGATCGGCGAAAAAGTCGATCGCTTCATCCGGCGGCTCGCCATCGCCCCAGGTGCTTACGACGAAAAGCACCGGCTCGCCACGGGCGGGGAGGCCTTGCGGCGTGTGTTTTTCGATGTTGGCGACGGAGACGTCATGGCCGGACTTCCGGAGACGTTTGGCGATGTTTTCCGCCGCGTCTTCGGCGTTTCCGGTCATGGTTGCGAACAGGACGAGCATGCTGGGGAAGAGGTTGCTGGAGCGACTATTATTTATTGAGACGCATTTGCAATAAGGAATTTTAGGGAAGGGTAAGGAAGAGGAAGACTCCGTATTCCTCAACGGCATTGGCAAGCCAGGGAGGAGAAGTGTTCAGGGAAGAGAAGAAGGCCGACCGCGAATCATGCGAATCCGGCGAATGAAGAATGATTTCCCCTCCATCCTTTGATGATTCGCCAATGCCGTCGGAGGACAGGAGTGTCCTCCCTCCTCACACCAGCTTCAGCTTGTCGTAGGACGCGCCGAGGATCGGCTTGGCGGACGGGGCTTTCAGCCAGTCCTCGATGAGGGTGGAATAGACGCCACGGAAATCGACGGTGTGCTTCAGATCCCCGGCGGACAGGTCGGTGAGGCTGGGGTAGGTGCCATGGAGGCCACCCTTGACGCCCGGACCGGCGACGAAGAGGCAGGAGGCCTTGCCGTGGTCGGTGCCTTCGCTGTCGTTCTCCTCCACGCGGCGGCCGAACTCGGAGAAGGTCATCAGCACCACGCGCTTGTCGTTCCCCTGCTGCTTCAGGTCGGCGAAGAAGGACTTCAGCGCGCTGTCCAGGCTGCCCAGCAGGCGGTCGTGGGAGTTGACCTGCTGGTTGTGGGTGTCGAATCCACCATGGCTGACGTAATAGACGCGGGTGGGCATGCCCCCGGCGATCATGCGGGAGACAAGGTTGAGGTTCCGCGCGATGGGGGTGCCGTCATACTGGACGGTGGTCTTGTGCTTCGCGGCGATCTCCAGGATCTGCTTCGAGCTGACACGGGCGTCGAGGGCGACGCGCTCCAGGAAGGCGAGGTTCGTTTCACCGACCACACCGCCGGTCTTTCCGCCCGCGGGCATGTCGATGGATGAGCCTTGGTTCGACATGGCATCGTCTTCCGGGGAGTTGAGGTCGGCGAAAAATTCCTCCGCCTGCGCCCGGTCGCCGCCACCGTAGATCCAGCGGTAGAGTTCCGGGGTGTTCAAGCAGACGCCGGGGTTCTTCACCGCGCCGAAGCTCTCCGGCTGCGTCTTGTTGAAGCTGATGCCGACGGTGGGGTCGGAGCCGGAGCAGGCGTTGTCAAAGTAGCGGCCCAGCCAGCCGGTGGCGGAGCGGTTCGCCGGATCCGCCGTTTCCCAGATGGAGGTGGAGACGAAGTGGGAGCGGTTCGGGTTCGGGTAGCCGACGCCCTGGACGATGCCGAGGCTTCCTTCCTTGAACAGGGAGCCGAGGAACGGCATTGAGGCGTTCAACCCGACGTGGTCCGAGAGCCGGATGAGGTCCTTTTCCTTTTTGCCGATGACAGGACGGGCCTTGTGGTAGGCGTCATCCGCGAAGGGGACGACGGTGTTGAGGCCGTCATTTCCGCCCGCGAGCTGGAGCACGACGAGGATGGTGTCATCCTTCCCGGTGGCGAACTGGGTGGCCTTGTCGCGGGTGCTCTCGTTGAGCTGGGCGAAGGTCTTGTCGACGAACATCGGCACGGTCCAAGCGGCGGAAGCGCCGAGGACGGTGGAGCAGAGGAAGTCGCGGCGGGTTTTCATGAAGTCCGGGAAGCTCATGGTTTCAGGAGAGTTGGTAGTAAGGTGTGCTGAGCATGAGGTGCACGAGTTCCGCGACCTCTTTGTTGGTGAAGACGACGCCCTGCTTGGCGGTGGCGTATTCGATGAAGGAGCCGCGGGCCTTGTCAGGCACGGTGCCCTGGAAGAAACGGAAGATGAGGGCATCCACCAGATCGGCCGGGTTTTCCCGGAGCTGGCGCGGGGCGATCTTCTCGTAGTCCGGGCCATTCCATCCGCGGGCAGTACGGGCGGGTTTCCTCATGGCGATCTTCCGCGGCGCGTCCTCATCCATCATCTCCATCATGTTGCCGCCGCCGGCATCCGCCGCCATGGGGCGGTCATCCGCGCCCTTGGTGATGTATCCGGCGAGGTTGTAGCGGGTGAGCAGGGTGTTGGTGTTGATCCATGCCTTTCCCCAGTCCCAGCCCGCGACATTCGGCGGGGAGAAAAGCTGCTGCCCCAGCTCGCGTCCGGCGCGGAGTTCGAAGCCGGACGGCGGGGCGGTGACCTCCAGTTGCTTGAGCAACTGGGTGATGAACTGCACGGGCGGCTTGATCTGGGTCCGCATGACAGCCTCCGCGTAGAAGTCCTGCGAAAGGAAAATCTCCCGCAGCAGGGCACCGGTGTTGAAGTTTCCGGCACGGAAACTTTTGCCAAGTGCATCCACGATCGCCGCCGGTGGCTCATCCGTGACGAAGTAGGCCCAGAGCTTCGACGGCACGTAGGTGGCCGCGGCCTTTTGCTGGAAGATGAGTTCGATGACGTCCTCACCGGTGAACGCGCCTTTTTTCCCGAAGACCGTCTTCTGGGAGTCATCCCACTGCCTTTTCTGGAAGACCATGGTGCCGGAGGTGCGGTCGATGCGGTAGCCGGTGAAGGCCTTCGCGGCCTCCCGGATGTCGTCCTCGGTGTAGTTGCCCTCGCCGAGGGTGAAGAGTTCCATGACCTCCCGGGCGAAGTTCTCGTTCGGCGAGCCTTTCTTCGAGTTCTGGGAGTCGAGGTAGGACATCATCGCCGGGTCCTTCGCCACGGACTGGGTGAGCGCCCTGAAATCGCCGAAGGCATGCGTGCGGAACAGCTCGTTCTGGCGGACGAGCATGGGCGGCTGCTTCACCTTCTGGAAGGAGGTGGCGAAGTGGTCATGCCAGAAAAGGGTCATCTTTTCCCGCAGGGGTGCCTTGGTCGCCAGGATCTTGCCCAGCCACCATTCCTCAGCTTCCCGGCCCAGGTCGTTGCGGAGACGCTGGTATTTCCTCTGCACGGCCCGTTTCACCTGGGAGCCCTCGAAGGTGGGCATCGACTTCGCCTTTTCCGCCGCCTCGCGGGCCTCCTCACGGTACTCCCGGAACATCTCGACGGCTTTCTCCGGGCGGGACCATTCGGGCGGGGCGATGGCATCGGCGGGTTCGCCGGGATTCAGCAGGGAATCGACGGCCTTGGTCCGGCCGAGCGAGTGGAACGTCTTGATCTCGGCAGGGCTGCCGCCGAAACCCGCGCGGTTCAGCAGGTGCGCCGCCTCGAAAACGGTCCAGGAATCAGGTGCTGGTGTGAGCATGGGAAGGAAAAGGGGTGGGTTGCTGACAATAACCCGCTTTCAGGGGGGAAGTTGCTCATTTTTGGGAAAAATTCCGCGGATGAGGGGCGGATTTCTCTGGAATCCCGCCTGTTTTTCCGCTGCGGCCCGTGGTTTAGTCCTCGTATGCCCGCCGCCGATACCACGCCTGAACTGCTCTCCCCCGCGGGGAACTGGGACTGTGCGCGTGCCGCCGTCGCGGCGGGGGCGGACGCCATCTTTTTTGGCATGCCGAAGTTCAATGCCCGGCTGCGGGCGGACAATTTCACGGAGGAAGACCTGCCGGAACTCATGGCCTACCTGCACCGCCACGGGGTGAAGGGCTTCGTGACGATGAACACGCTGGTCTTCACCCGCGAACTGGAGGCGGCGGAACGGCAGCTCCGGCTGATCGCGGAGGCCGGGGTGGACGCCCTCATCATCCAGGACCTGGGTCTGGCGAAGATGGCGCGCGAGATCACGCCGAAGGTGGAACTGCACGCCTCCACCCAGATGACCATCACCTCTCCCGAGGGGTTGTCGTTCATCGAGTCCCTTTTCCCGATGGAGCGCGCGGTGTTGGCGCGGGAGCTTTCCGTGAAGGAGATCGAGCGCTTCCAGGCCTACTCGGAGGACCACAGGACGCCTTTGGAAGTCTTCGTCCACGGTGCGTTGTGTGTCGCCTATTCCGGTCAGTGCCTGACCAGCGAGTCGCTGGGACAGCGGAGCGCGAACCGCGGCGAATGCGCGCAGGCGTGCCGCATGCCCTATGAGCTGATCGTCGATGGCGTGAAACGCGAGATGGGCGAAAAGCGCTACCTGCTGAGTCCACAGGATCTGGCGGCGGTGGACTTCATCCCGGGCCTGATCAAGGCGGGCGTGAAGTCCTTCAAGATCGAAGGCCGTCTGAAGTCCCCGGAATACGTGGCCGCCGTGACGCGGGTCTACCGTAAGGCGATCGACGCCGCGCTTTCCGATGGCAGCGACACTGGCCCGTCCCCCATCACCCCGGAAGACCGCTATGAGCTGGAGATGACATTTTCCCGCGGCCTGACCAACGGCTGGCTGGGCGGGACGAACCACCCTTACCTCACGCACGGCCGGTTCGGGAAAAAGCGCGGCCCCTTGCTCGGTGAGATCACCGACTGCGGATACGGCTGGATCATCCTCCACAACACCTCCGGCATCCCGGTGAAGCCGGGCGACGGCGTGGTGTTCGACGCGGGGGAAAACCGCGACCTGGAGCAAGGCGCGTCCGTCTGGAAAGTGGAAGGGGACCGGCTGGTCTTCCACCGCACCTACAGCGGCATCAACTTCGAGCGGATCAAGCCGGGCGACACCGTCTATAAAACGTCCGACCCGAAGCTGGAGTCCGACATCCGCAAGTTCTGGCAGAACGCCCGCCCGGCGGAGAAAAAGACGCCGCTGCACCTCACCGTGAGCGGAAAGCCGGGCGAGCCGATGAAAGTGGCTGGGGCATCCGGCCGCTCGCCTGTCTCCGTGAGCAGCGCCATCGACCTCCAGCCTGCCGCGAAACACGCTCTCACCACCGAAACGCTGACGGCGCAGTTCGGCCGCCTCGGGGATACGTCGTACGAACTGGCGTCCCTCGACAACCAACTGGAAGGCGACTGCCATTTCCCCCTCTCCGCCCTCAACCAACTGCGGCGCGACCTGGTCACCGCACTGGACGCTGGGAATGGAGCGCGGACTTCAGTCCGCACCTCTTCGCCCGTTTCCCATAGGGACCTCTTCCCTGAAAAAGCCCCGGCACCCTCCGCATCACCCGATCTCAGCGTCCTCTGCCGGACCGAGGGCCAGGTGGAATCCGCCATCGCCGCCGGGGTGGGGAAGATCTATTGCGACTTCGAGGATCCGCGCCGCTACAAGGACGCCGTCGCCCTCGTCCGCGGATCGGACTCCACCATCCACCTCGCCACCCCGCGCATCCTGAAGCCGGGCGAGGGAGGATACCTCAAGCTCATCGAGCGCGCGGAGCCGGACGGCCTGCTGCTGCGCAACCTGTCGTCGCTGGAATACTACAAGGACCGTAGTGACCTGGTGAAGACGGGCGACTTCTCGCTCAATGTCGCCAACCCGATCACCGCGCGGCTGCTGAAGGAGCATGCGAACCTCGACCGGCTCACCGTTTCCTATGACCTGAACATCGGCCAGGTGCTGGACCTGCTCAACGGCGCGCCGGCGGATTGGTTCGAGGTCACCCTGCACCAGCACATGCCCATGTTCCATATGGAGCACTGTGTTTTTTGCACCTTCCTCAGCACCGGCACCACCTACAAGGACTGCGGCCGCCCGTGCGAAAGCCACGTGGTCCACCTGCGCGACCGCGTCGGCCAGCTCCACCGCCTGCAGGCGGACGTCGGCTGCCGCAACACCCTCTTCAACGGCCGTGCCCAGACCGGTGCCAGGTTTTACCGTGACCTCCGCGTGACGGGGCTGTCGAATTTCCGGATCGAGCTGCTGGACGAGGACGGCACCACCGCCGGGCGCACCATCCGCGCCTACCAGGCCCTGCTCGCCGGGAAATCCACCGCCACCGAGCTGCTGGATGACGTGGAGGCCATCGAGAAACTCGGCGTGACCGAGGGGACGCTGGCGGAGAGGTGAGTTTCCGTAGCGGCGTGGCGCAGTCATGACGCTCCCGCATCGGGTTTGCTGAACGGCGTCGTGGCACCCCCATGGTTTGGGGGGTTCCCAAAGTTCACCATGAGAGGATCTAATCCTAGAATCCTTGAGCCTCCTTTCCCGATGAAAAATCCCCTCCTCCCGGCCGCTGCGCTGGTCTTTTTCCTGACCAGCTCACTTTCCCTCCAGGCCGCCTCGGTGACCCTGGATTCCGTCAGCCACTCCGGAACACTGGCCGCGGAACGCATCACCCCGATGCCGTCCACCGATTCCCCGGCTGTCAGCACAACGGGGTTCGCCAACGATCAGGAAGCGGTGGTGACGGGAGGAATCCTGGTCCGGGCCGCCCATTCGGCCAGCGGCTCATTCACGGTTGGGGGGACGGATTTCACCCTGCAGGCATCGACATCCGTCCTTGCGGCAGGACAGAGTACGGGGCAGTCGGGCAGGGTGTTTTCAGAGGCCCAGGCCACCAGCATTTATCGCTTCATCCTGGATGGCACGTTTGGCTTCACCCTTGATGTGGAGATGTCCGCACAGGCCTATCTGGCGACAGGCTCCGCACGTGACACGGCGAATGGTTCCCATATCTCCACCGCAACGGTCGAACTCCGGAGGGTGGATATCCCGCAACTGATCTGGAGCCCGGAGGCAGTGAGTGCCGTGAATCCCGCCACGGGCGCTCCGATGTTTCCTCTGTCCGGGGATGGAACATCCGGCACGCTTGGCGCAGGTGTCTATGAGATCGAGATCGGAGTGGGCGGACGGCTCCCTGCATCTCTCGGCAGCCAGTCCACCGGGGCGGGTGCGTCGGCATCCGGTTCCTTCACGATGACATTCAACGCGGTGCCGGAGTCTTCGGCACTCCTGCTGTACGGACCAACTCTGGCGCTTGTCGTGCGCAGAAACCGGCCATCCCGGCCATCCTGATTCCTTCCATGAAATCCACCGTCACCTACATCATTCCCTTTATCCTCGCCGCCATGCTGCGGGCGGGGGCCGCGGGGTTCGCTCCGGATTCCATTGCCCTGGGATCTGATGTTTCATTTTCCGGGACGGCCACCGACCAGATCACCTACGTCTCCAGCGAAGGGGGCTCATCGAGTGAAACAGAAACCTACGCCGACTCCCGCAGCCTACGGTTCGTTTCAGAAAACTCCGTGGCAGGCGGCACGTATTCATTCACCAGAACCGGGCCGGACGCCGCGACGCTCCGCTACACGGTTCCGGACAATGAAGGCGGCGTAGGGACCGAAACCGGAAATGTTTCGTTGGTCTTCACCAGTGCGAACGGAGGGACCTATTCCTCCAGCGGAACTTTCCAAGGAACCTACTCCGAAAGTGAGGGCGGCCAGGGCAGCTACAGCGGCACCTTCACCGGGAGCGGCACCTTCTCCTACAACCCTCCGTTGAGCGTCGTGATCACGGATGAGAGCAATCTCACCTACGAGCCGCAATCAAGCCTCAGCGAGGAGATCAAACTCACCAACCAGGGACACTATCCCGCTTCAGGCTATCTTTCGATCGATGCCTTTCCTGGAGTCCGTTTTTTCTCCTACACCGGGGAAAAGATTACCCTTCAGCCGGGTCATAGCCGGAGTTTCAGCCTTTTGAGCGATACGATTGGAGATCTTCCCAATGTATTGGAGAAGGGTTTGGGGCAATATCAAATCACCGTCCGTTTCGACCAGAGCCATCCGGCCACCATGGGCTTCGGCGTCCACCAGAATACCGCCATCCAGGTCACGGACAGAACCACCGGCCTCCCGATCGAAGGAGCCCGGGTTACGTTCGAACAAGCGTCCGTGGGGGATATCTACGTTTTGACCACCCTACCCAACGGTAAGCAACAGGGGTTTCCCGGCGCATCCGAGAACGGCTACTACCGCTGGAGGGTATATAAAGCCGGATACCTCCCTCTCACTACCCCATATGCTTTGTTCGATCTGGACCAGTCGGCAAGCTTTTCGGCCCCACTGGAGCCGGAGCCTCCTGATCCGCCCGGAACTCCCGTGCCCGACATCCGGATAAGCGACCTCCCGGACATCACCATCTACGCCAACCAAACCATCCCCCCGATCGCTTTCACCATCGACAGCAAAACCCGACCCGAAGAGGAGCTGACCGTCACCGCCACATCATCCAACACGGCACTCCTTCCCAACGCCAATCTGCAGATCGGCGGGAGCGCCGCTGAGCGCACATTGTCGATCCTTTCCGGACCCTCCGTGGTTGGCACCACCCGCATCTCCGTGGAAGTCACCTCCAATCCAGCGTCGTTGGGAACGAGGGAATCGTTTGTTCTCCATGTTCTTCCCGCGCCGGCCGAGTATTCTGATAACTTCAATGACAATCTGAAGTCACCGGAGAAGTGGGGGGCTGATCTCGGATCCTCCGGAACCCTTTCCGAGGTCAACGGTAGATTGGAGTTCAGCGCCACGGCCGCGGACCGTGATCTATACCGTCCTTGGATACTGAATCCTCCTGGATACGACAAGGACTGGGAAACGGTGATCGATGTGAGCAATCTCACTTCACCTTCGCTGACCGGTTCGGAAACCGGGATTGGTATCGCCGTATTCTCTCCCACCGGGACGACCAACCGGGTGGAAACCGCCCTCTATGCCTATCGCAACGGAACGTTCATATTCAATGGTGTCTATGCGGGCATCAACGGTGGGGGGGAAACTTCGTCCCTGAGCAATTCGACGGTTGCCTCGCTTCGTATCACCTACAAAGCGAGCACGAAGGTAATTGCCTGCTTTCATGATCCGGATGGCGCTGCCGGGGGGTACACCTGGAACCAGTTCGCTTCCTACGGTATCGCAGGGACCGGTGGAGCCACCGCCAACCGTTCCTGGGGAATGTCCGGTTCCCAGGCCTTTCGGGTTGCGATCTGGGCATATGGCGATGGGACCACGGTTCCGGGAGGGCTGTTGTTCGCGGACAATTTCATCATCACCGGGCCGGATACGCCGCTGGTCGCCTGGAAACGCCTGCATTTCATCAATCCGGCTCTGACGGAGGCGGCCTCCGCCATTGACCATGACAAGGACGGAATCACCAATCTCCAGGAATTCGCTTTCAACATGAACCCCACAACCGCCGGAACATCCATCCTGACTCCTGGCTCAGGGACCAGCGGGCTGCCGGTGATCCAGAGCACCGGCGGCAACTCCGAGCCCCGCCTGAGGCTCGAATATATCCGGCGGAAAGCCAGCACCCAGCCGGGCATCGCCTATCTTCCCCAGTTCTCCACCAACCTCACCGATTCCGGCCCCGGCTCATGGGAGACTTTCATAGGCAACGAAACCGTGCACTCCATCGACGCCACTTGGGAACGGGTCATCATTGAGGACACTGACCCCGGCGGCAACCGGCGCTTTGCCCGCGTGAAGGTTGCCACCCCCTGAACGTGGCTCGCCCTCCTTGCCGGTCTCCCGGTTGACAGACGCGGCCCCCATGGCCGCAGCGGCCCGCTCTACCTGCCGAATCTCCCCCCTACGCGATGAACTTTCAATCCCTTGCCCGGCGAACTCCCCGCCATCTTCCCAGCCGTCATGGCGCTACGGCGGAGTCATCCCACCTCTCACCAAACCGATCGAGTTCTTGCCTGCCGCATCCGCCCCGGCCAATGATCTCCGGTCGGGAGATATGATCGAGGAGCCACCACAGGATGAGCCCGCGCCAGCGGGTGAGGGCAACGCGGCGGTGGCATGGTTCCGCGTTTTCGTATGGCTCATGCCGACGGCCCTTGTCTCTGGGTTGATCCTGCTGGTGGGCGGGGCGTTTGTCGTACTCCGGAAATTGGGGGTGACTGGCAACTTTCGGGAAATGCATGGCTTGGTGCTCTTACTTTGGATGATCGGATCCATGGTAGGGACTCTCGGCCTCGGCTACTTTGATGCCAGACTGAAGCGGCAACAGGAGAAGATCTCCCGGGAGAACGACCGGTCCGATGACGGTTGGCACGTGTTGAAATTCTTTCTCCTCCAGCTCGCTCTCGTCCCCTGCCTTATGCTGGTCGTATTCGTGGTGATGGGGATGGTGGCGCGGGCGGTCAGATTCTGACATAATGCCGTCCGGCTGCGGAAAGCATGCAAGTGACGCATCCGACATGCATCTGTTGGTATGACATCATTCGGAAGACCGTGAGATCTTCGTGGGGTTGACATCAATTGGCGTCCTGATTGTATGTCGGTTCCCAATCCATGCTGAACCGAGCCTGTTTTTTACGCCGAATTATCTGTTTGATTGCCGTGTTTGCTTCAGCCATCGCGACGGGGGCTCCCATTCCCCGTATGGTGAAGGATATCTTTCCCGGTGGAACCGCGGCAGGCTCCAACCCGGCAGGCTATTGCGAAATGGGGGGCTACGTTTTCTTCTCCGCCACCACGGTTACTCACGGAACGGAACTATGGAAGTCCGATGGTACCCCCACGGGAACCGTAATGCTGAAAGATCTGCTGCCCGGGACCGCTTCGGGTAGTCCGGGGTATTTCACCGCAGTGGAGAGCAGCCTATTTTTCGTCGCATCGGATGGGACTTATTATCGTAACCTCTGGAAAACCGACGGGACAGCCGAGGGAACCGTGAAGCTCGGGGCTTTCAACGATGCCTCATTGTTGACGTGTGTGGGAGGCCAGCTCTTCTTCAATGCGGGTGGTCTCTGGAAATCGGATGGAACTGTCGAAGGGACCACTTTGGTCCGTTCCGACGTAAGCCTGACGAATTCATTGAGTTCATCGGGGCAGGGGTCGAACATCGTGCTGCTTGATGGCATCATGTATTTCGCGGGAAGGAACGCCACCAGTGGAACCGAGTTGTGGCGCAGCGATGGAACTTCCGAAGGCACCTTTATCGTAAAGGATATCACGCCCGGACAAAATGCGTCCTTTCCCAAATCCCTGAGTGTCGTGGGATCACGGATTTTCTTCATCTGCAACGGTGGAAAAACACTGTGGAAGAGCGATGGGACCCCTAACGGTACGGTGCTGGTCAAGGAATTCCCGAGTACTGTCTCAACTGCATCCTTCCACAACCTCATAGCAACGGAGTCCCTTCTCTATGCCTCGGCGAGCGATGGAACCACCGGTCACGAGCTCTGGATTTCCGACGGAACCCCGGAAGGGACCACACTTCTGAAAGACATCAATCCGGGCGCGGCCGCCAGTTCGCCGGGTTCGTTCGCCGCCGTGGGAGATCAGCTCTACTTCAGCGCCACGACCAATCTCAACGGAGCCGAGCTTTGGAAGAGTGATGGTACGCCGGATGGAACCATGATGGTCAGGGACATCGCTTCCGGGTCTTCAGGTAGTAGTCCGTTGTTTTTGTCCGCCATGGGATCGGTCGTTTATTTTATCTGCGCATCGGACGCCAAGCTATGGCGTTCGGACGGTACCGAAGACGGTACAAGGATAGTCAGGAATACCGGCTTGGGATATCCGAATGGGGGGGAAACCAGGACGATGATGGCGACCAAAACGAGACTATTTCTGAATGGGAACGTGGGGACGGGCTTCGAGCCATGGACGAGTGATGGAACGGCTGAGGGCACGCATCTTCTCAGGGACATCAACCCCGGGGCAAACTCCGGTAACGTCACCTTCCTGGGTTCGCTGGGAGGAAAAGTGCTTCTTGCCGCCAACGATGGCCGGAGCGGCAGGGAGCTTTGGACAAGCGACGGAACTCCGAGAGGCACCATGATGCTCAAGGATATCCAAAATGGGGAGAGCGGGAGTATCGCGCTCCCGAGCCCTCCGATTCTGCTGACCGAAACCCATCTTTACTTCGCGGCCTCCGGGGGCGGATCACTGGTCGAGCTCTGGAAGACAGATGGCACGGCTGCGGGAACACTGATGGTGAAGGACATCCGGCCAGGTGGCTTGGCAAGCAATCCGAGAGACCTCACCAGATTAGGGAGCCTTGTGATTTTCAGCGCGGACAATGGCACCAACGGTACAGAACTTTGGAAAAGTGACGGCACCGAAGCGGGAACCGTGCTATTGAAGGATCTCAATCCTGGCAGCGCCCCCAGCTATCCGGCCGCATTGGCGGTCATCGGATCCACGCTCTACTTCAGCGCTGACGACGGCACCAACGGCAGAGAACTCTGGAAAACCGACGGAACCACCGCCGGGACGGTGATGGTCAGAAACATCAGTCCGGGCTCCGGCGCATCAAACCCCACTTTGCTGGCGACCGTGGGAAGCACGTTATTCCTCGCCTGCACCACTTCATCTGGCACTGAGTTGTGGAAAAGCAATGGAACATCGGCGGGAACCGTGATCGTGAGAGATGTTAACTCCGGATCCGCGTCCAGTTCGCCATCCTATGTCGCTACCATCGGGAGTACGATCTACTTCACCGCCACAACAGCCGCAAATGGGAACGAACTCTGGAAGTCGGACGGAACCAGCGCCGGGACGACCATGGTGGTGGATGTTTATCCGGGTAATCAGTCGAGTGTGATCAGCGACCCTTTTCTGAAGGACGGGATTATTTACTTCACCGCACTCAAGGGGCCGAATGACTGGCAATTCTGGAGAAGCGATGGAACGGGAGTTGGCACCTTTCCCCTCACCTCCATCCCGACCGATGAGCCGGGCGAATACTCCGCCCGGGCACGTACGCCCGCCTCCTTGGGGCCCTATGTCATATTCACCAATGAGGACCGGAATGGCCGGGAACTCTGGAGAACCGATGGGACACCAGGGGGAACCAGAATGATCAAGGACGTTAACCCAGGCCCCGCCACCTCAACGCCTGAGTACACCCCGCAACAGTTCGCCGTCCTCGGTTCTCTGGCATATATCATCGCCGACGACGGGGTGAATGGTGCGGAGCTGTGGCAGACCGACGGCACCGAAGCAGGCACGCGGATGGTCCATGACATCACGGGGGACTCGGGGAGTTCGAGGCCGCTGGACCTTACGGTCATCGGGCAGAAACTTTATTTCACCGCGATGACGGAGAGGGAAGGAAGGGAGTGGTATGTCTATGATCCGGCGGCCCCGGCGCCACCGGCGCTGGTGAACGGCGGGGTGGCGGCCACCGGACGCTTCACCGCGAATGCGGAAGGCAGCGTGAATCCGCATGGGTCCGCCAGCCTTGCCTACATTGAGTATGGGGTCAACCAGCCGTGGGAGCATTCCGCGGAGATCCAGCTGGCCCCTGACAATGCCTCATCCGCCACACCATTCTCATTACCCCTCACCGGGCTGCTGCCGGGCCGCACCTATCACTACCGGCTCACGGCGAACAATGAAGGTGGCGCGTCCACGACGACGGTTGGCTCCTTTACGACGGACCCGAATCTGCCTCCCGTATCAACCGGCGGGCTGCTGGGCACCCACTACCAGACTGGCTTGTCCCTGTCCGCCGGAACCGCCGCGCTCGGGATTTCGGATCCTGAGGGGGATCCCGTGACCATCGCGGAGACAGGAGCCAGCTCGGCGATGGGCGGAAGCATCGCCCTCAACTCCGGAAATCTCACCTACCAGCCGAAAGCCGGTTTTTCCGGTGCCGACCAGTTTCCGATCACGGTTAGGGATTCCCACGGGGCGACCTCCGCATTTCAGGTCATGGTGGAGGTAAGCGGCCCCTTCGGGTTCAACCCACGGCCTGCCGAAATCTCCACCTTGGGTGGAGGGCCGAAGAAGGTGAGGTTCAGTGCGATCCCCGCCCGGCCCTACAAGATCCAGCGCTCCGTGGATCTCATCTTCTGGGAAGATGTCGAAACCTCCACCCCCGATGCGGAGGGTCTTCTGGATTTCACCGATCCGGAGCCTCCCCAGCCGAAGGCGTTCTATCGGTTGAAGCATCCCTGACCGGTCGGAAATTTCCACTCGCCACAGGGGCCGGGGTTTTGCCTGATTGGCGCGTGATCCACCCCACCGCCATCGTCTCCCCGCTCGCGCACATCGGCAACAATGTCCGCATCGGTCCCTATTGCGTGGTCGGGGCGAATGTGGAGATCGGTGACGACAGCATCCTTCACTCCCACGTGGTGGTGGAGGGGCACACGAAGATCGGCCGGCACAACGAGTTCTTCCCGTTCGCGGCCATCGGGATGAAATCGCAGGACCTGAAGTACCTCGGGGAGCCGACTTTCCTGGAGATCGGCGACCACAACGTGTTCCGGGAAAACACGACCATCCACCGCAGCACGGTGGCGGAGACGCCGACCCGCATCGGCGACCACAATCTTTTCCTGTGCTACTCCCACGTGGCGCATGACTGCCAGCTCGGCAACCACATCATCCTGTCGAACTCCGCGGGCATCGCCGGGCACGTGGTGGTTGAGGACCACGCGATCCTTTCCGCCATGGCGGGCTTCCACCAGTTCTGCCGGATCGGCATGCACTCCATCGTCGGCGGCCTGTCGAAGATCATCCAGGACGTGCCGCCGTTCATGATCGTGGACGGCAATCCGGGCGTGACCCGCGGGGTGAACCTCATCGGCCTGCAGCGCCGGGGTTTCCCGGAGGAGGACATCAAGGCGCTGAAGTTCGCCTACAAGAAGCTGTTCCTGAAAAAGGACGGCAACATGGCGAACGCCCTCAGCTCCCTGAAGGCGACGCACGAAGCCTCCGTGCCACAAGTGGCGCATCTCATCAAGTTCATCGAGCAGTCGGAGCGGGGGATTACGAGATAAGGCGCGCTGCCCCGTCATGGGGGTGCGCGGGTATTGCGCCAGCTTATGGAGTGCGGCGGCCCTCCGCCGCTTTGGGAGTGGATGGCACCAGCCGGACGATGTGGTGGAAATCACCACGCCCCAACTTGCGGATGGCTTCTTCACTTCAGGGAAAGTCCCACCTGGGACTGATAGCGGCAGGGACTGCCGCACTCCATGACGCTGCCGCGCCAAAGGAGAATCCACGAAGGCGGCAGGCCCCGGAAAATTCTCATGGACGGGGCGGCCGGGCCTCCTTACCTTGGCGGCGCAGTGAATTTCACCGGGACACTTCCAAGCAGCCTCACCCTTCTTCTAGGGTTGGCCTCCCGCTGACCATTTCTTTCCTTCACTTCCGTTCCCCGGCACGCCCATCTTTTCGGCGCGGCCATTCCTTTTCCAAAATCCGTCTCATTTCCATTTTTCCATGAATCCGACTTCCCTGAAGAAATACCGGCCATTCCCGCCGGTGTCCCTGCCCGACCGCACGTGGCCGGACCAAACGATCACCGCCGCCCCCGAATGGTGTTCGGTCGATCTCCGCGATGGCAACCAGGCCCTGCCGCAGCCGATGTCCGTGGAGGAGAAGCTCGAGTTCTTCGACCTGCTGGTACGCGTCGGCTTCAAGCAGATCGAGGTGGGCTTCCCGTCCGCCGCGGAGACGGAGTTCAATTTCCTGCGCCGCCTGATCGATGAAAACCGCATCCCGGAGGATGTGACCATCCAGGTGCTGGTGCAGACGCGGGAGCACCTGATCCGCCGCACCTTCGAGGCCATCGACGGCGCGAAGCGGGCGATCGTCCACATTTACAACTCCACCTCACCCCTGCAGCGCCGCGTGACCTTCGGGGACGCGAGCCGGGATTCCATCAAGCAGGTGGCCATCGAGGGTGCGGAGCTGGTGAAGGAACTGGTGCCGACCATCCCGCGTACGGAGGTCGTGCTGCAGTATTCCCCGGAGTCCTTCTCGGACACGGAGCTGGATTTCGCGGCGGAGATCTGCAACGCGGTCATCGACGTCTGGGAACCGACCCCGGAGAGAAAGATGATCATCAACCTGCCGGACACCGTGCAGTGGACCACGCCGAACATCCATGCCGACATGATCGAGTGGATGGGCCGCCACCTGCACCGGCGGGAGTCCGTCATCCTGTCCCTGCACACGCACAACGACCGCGGGACCGGCGTGGCCGCCACCGAGCTGGGCCTGATGGCCGGCGCGGACCGCGTGGAGGGCACCCTCTTCGGCAACGGGGAGCGGACCGGCAACCTGGACATCGTGACCGTGGCACTGAACATGAATAGCCACGGCATCGAAACCGGACTGGACTTCTCCGACCTGCAGTCGATCCGCAATGTCTATGAAAGGATGACCCGGCTGGTGGTGCCGGAGCGGCAGCCCTACGCGGGCGAGCTGGTCTTCACCGCCTTCTCCGGTTCCCACCAGGACGCCATCAAGAAGGGCCTGGACCGCCGGGAAAAGGAAACCGCCGCGGACCCGGACGTGCCGTGGGGCGTACCCTACCTGACCATCGACCCGCAGGACATCGGCCGTTCATATGAGGCGATCATCCGCATCAACTCGCAGTCCGGCAAAGGCGGCGTCGCCTACGTGCTGGACCGCGAGCATGGCTTCGACCTGCCGAAGACGATGCACCCGCAGGTGGGCAAGCGCATCTATGATCTGGCGGACGAGCTGGGCCGTGAGCTTTCGACGGATGAGATCCGCGACGCGTTCTTCCGCGAGTTCGTGAACATCGACGCGCCGCTGGCCGTGCTGGACTATGAGCTGGGCCACCACACCACGGAGCGCGGGCAGGTGCAGTGCAACGCGACCGTCGAGCTGAATGGGGAAAAGCGCGACATCACCGGACTTGGCAATGGCCCCATCAATGCCTTCGTCCATGCGCTGGAGGAAGCGGGACTGAAGAACTTCAAGCTCACGGACTACCGTTCCCACGCGGTGCGCGGAGGCTCTGACGCGAACGCGGCGGCCTACGTCCAACTGCAGGCGGATGACGGCCGGCTGATCTGGGGTGCGGGTGTCGATCCATCCATCGAGATGGCGGGCCTGAAGGCCCTGGTCACCGCGTGGAATCTGCTGCGGGCTTGAAATATCCGGTGGGGAGGCCACGTTGCCTCCCCGCCCCCGTTCTTTCCCATGAGCCGATTCCTCGCCCCATTCGCCGCACTCGCCCTCGCTTCCACCGCCGGAGCCGCCGTCATCCGGATCGACTTCGGCGGGACGGGCAACACGACGACGGAGGCCGGTGTGACGTGGAACAATCTCACCGGAAGCACGGTCAACTCCAACATCGCGGATCTGCGCGACATCGGAAATGCGGCGACAGGCATCCGGCTCGAGGTCACCGGTGCTTTCCGCGGAGTGAACAATAACGGGGCCACCAATTCGACCCTGTTTCCAGCCAGTGCGACCGGAGACAGTTTCTTCGGGCACACGGTGGCAAGCGGATCCTTCCCTGCGCCGACCTTTCCGAACGGGCAGTTCACACTTAGCGGGCTGAATCCCTCCGAAACCTACAACATCCTGTTCTACGCCTCGCGTACCGGCGCAGGGGTCAACCGTGAAACCGTTTATACCGCCATCGGAGGAAACGGCTCCCAATCCGAGGCTCTGAACGCCACGAACACGAACGGGTCGGTCACCGTCACCGGGCTGACTCCGGACGCGGAAGGAAAGATCGTCATCAACGTGGGTCCCGGGGCGAACAATACGACCACGGAGAAATTTTTCTATATCGGAGCGATGGAGATCACCAGCGTGCCGGAGCCATCCGTCGCCCTGCTGGGGGCGGGGGCCGCGGCGTTCCTGCTGGTCCGGCGGCGGAACGGCTGATCCGCGAACGAAAGCGCCGCATGGCCACGTATCAGGTGGCCGCATGATCAAAAAAGCCGCCCTGCTCCTGATCCTGAGCGCCGGACTGCTCGCCGCGCAGCCACCGGTTCCGCTCATCGAGGACGCGCAGCCGTCCAACGGCTGGTCGTTCAACAACGGCCAGGAATTCGGCGGCGGGGCGAAAGGCGGGCTGGAGATCGATGCCACCGCCCCGCGTGACGGGAAGCCGTCGCTCAAACTGAGCGGGGATTTCTCCAAGGCCGGGATGTACGTGCAGGCGGGGAAGCAGTTCACGAAGACTCCCATCGCAGGGGTCTCCATGTGGGTGAAAAATCCCGGCTCCGACCGCTTCACCATGCGGCTCATCGACGGCTCCGGCCAGTGCCACCAGCTCGCGCTGGTGACGGATACCTCCGACGACTGGCAGAAGATCGAGTTCCCCATCGAGGAATTTTTCTCGAAGCGCGGACAGTCGGACGCGATCCCCGGGGTGGCGAAGTATGAATCCTGGGGCGGAGCGAAGGATGGCAAATGGCACCAGCCCGCGTCCGCGATCTACCTCCTGCTGGGAAAGACGGAGAAGCAACCGGTCCGGACGCTCTGGCTGAATGAAGTGAACCTGCTGCCGACCCCGCCGGAGACGCTGGTGAAAGCAACCGCCCCGCTCAGTGAGGGGGGCAGCGCGGCCTGGAACTTCACGAACGGACCGGAGTTCAAGGGCGCGAAAGGCTCTCTCAACGATGAAGATGGGGCGATGAAACTTTCCGGAGACTTCACCGGCGGTGGTGCCTACGTGGCGGCGGTGAAGCGTCTGGAGGATCTCGCTTTCAAGGACACCTCCGGATTCCGGTTGAAATATAAAACGTCGAACGCAGCCGGCATCCGCATCCAGCTCGTGGACGGCACCGGCCAGACGCACCAGGCGAGGATGAAGATCAACGCGGATGGGCAGTGGAATGACCTGGAGATCCTGCCGTCAAAGATCGCCGGTGGCGAACACTGGGGCGGCGCGAAGGACGGAAAGTGGCATGCGCCCGCCAAGCTCATTTCCATCGCCCTCAACAGCGGGGCGGAAAAGGAACCGGTCATCCTGCTGAAGGACATCTCCGTGGAAGGGACGCGTGCGTCGGTGGTGGCGGAGGCGTTCAAGGTGGACTTCGCCAACGCCCCGTGGAAGACCCAGGGCGGGGTGACCGTGGACGGGGACAGCCTGAAATTTTCCCGCACGGAGAATGAGGCGAACCAACCCGCCACGGCGGCCAGCCCGTCGTTCAAGGTGACGCCCGGGAACTGGCAGGTATCCGCCTCTGTCCGGTCGGAGCTGAAGTCGCCGGACAGTTCCTACAGCGGCACCATGGTGCTGGAGGTGGCGGACGCCGCAGGAAAGGTGATGGGGAATTTTACCGTCGCGGATGTGTACGGGCCGAAGCCGATGACGGAGATCCAGCAGGCCATCGAGTTGCCGAAAGGCGCGGTCTCCGCCCGTTTCGTGGCGCAGCTCAACAAGACTTGGGGGTCATTCTGGATCGGAAACGTGAGCGCGGGATTCCTCACCCCGGCCAGTGGCACGCCGAACGCCGTTACCCGCATCCTCTTTTCCACGGCGGCGCTGGGGAACCTGCTGAAGCCGGAGGATCCGCGGACGGTCACCCTCACGGTGGCGGCGGGCAAGCCGCTGCCAAAGGATCATGAAATCACCTGTGTGGTGCGGGACTACTGGGGCGCGGAGCAGATGTCCCCGGTGAAGCTGAAGCTCACCGCAGGGGAAAAGAACACCTACACCGCCACGCTCGACCTTTCCCAGGCACCGCTGGAGATCGGCCGCTACTATGAGATCGAGGCGACCAGCGAACAGGCGGGCGCGAAGCCGTTCTTCCACCAGACATCCTTCGCCATCCTGCCGGAATCACCCAACCGCCAGTACAAGCCGGATGAGGTGCCCTTCACCGCCCGCAACTGGGACAACCGCGTGGCCGAATACATCCGCCTCAGCGACCGGATGGGCATCCGCATCGTCGGCCTGTGGGGAGGGTGGTCATCGAAGCCGCCCTACAAGCCGGAGCTTCCGCGGATCGAGCTGGTGAAGGAACTCGGCCTCGGTTGGCTGACCACCACCCCGGCCAAGTTCATCGAGGATGGAAAGCGCGATTACGACGAGACAGCGCTGCGGCAGGGCGTGCGGAATTTCATCAATGAGTTCGGCGGCTACCGGCCGATGATCATCAACCTGGGCAACGAGCCACACGGCACGGGCGAGCGGGTGAAGGCGAACGTGGAGGCCTACCGCGTGCTCTACGACGAGATCAAGAAAACCGACCCCACCATCCCGGTGGTGGCCACCTCCGTGGAGCCGAACCCGGAATACTTCGGTCTGGACTATGGGAAATACTGCGACGCCTTTGACTTCCACATTTACGAGCGGCCCGCGGACGTGCGGCGGACGATGGTGAAATACAAGGAGCTGATGAAACAGCACGGCGTGGAAAAGCCGCTGTGGTCCACGGAACTGGGCCTCAACAGCCAGGGCCAGACGCGCCATGTGGTGGCGGTGGAGGTCTTCAAGAAGACGGCGGCGTTTTTCGCCGAAGGCGGGGCGAACATGTGCTGGTTCGGCATTCTTTATCCGGACCCGGAGGGGAAAAGCCACGGCTCGTCCGGAGACTCGCACAACCTGTTCGACTGCCGCTTCAACCGCTACGCGCCGCGGCTGGATGCGGTGGCGTGGTACCACACGGTCAACGCCGTCGGCATCAAGAAGTTCGTCGCGGAGAAGACCTATGACGGCGGGGTGCAGGCGTTCCTTTTCCGGGACCGGGAGGGCAGGTCGCTGCAGTTCCTGTGGAAGGAGTCCGGGACCGATGACCTCGACATCCCGCTGGAAGGTGTGGGCGCGGTGAAGCTGGTGCGGGTGGATGGCACGACCTCGCAACTGGATGCGGGCGGAAAGGCCCTCACGCTCAGCCTCGGCGCGGATCCCATCCTGCTGGTGTATGACGGCGGCGGGGATCTGGCGGCGACGCTCGGCAAGGGCGGCACCGGATTCGGCGAGGTGCCGGCATCCGTTTCACGCGGTGCGGAGACGGCCATCCCGGTGACCGTTTCCTCCGGCGTCACAACGAAGGTGGTCGTCCCGCCCGGCTGGAAGGCGGCGGGGAACCTCACGCTCACCCCGCCCGCCACCACGGCGGTGCGGGAGCTGCCCGTCACCATCGTCCTGGAGAAGGACGGAAAGGTTGCGGGAGAGCTGCACCGGCGGATCCCGGTGAAGTAGCCGGGCGCGGTGGGGTAGCGGAAGTCGTGAGACTTCCGGCTGTGGGGAAGTCCCCGAAAAGCCGACGCTTATCCGTGAGGTGCCATCCTCCCCACCGAATTTCTCACGAAATTCGCTACCCAACCACGGCGTGATGGACCGTCATAATTCACCATTTTTCGGGACGGGAGACTCTCCAAGCCTCCTCCGCATGACGGCTTGCCGGTGTACCGGGAGAGGTTTATTCTCCCGACACCATGAACCCTCATGATTACCCGACCGCCCTGCTCGATCTGCAGGACTCGATTTATCGGGAAAAGGTGATGCGGGCGAGGCGTGCATCACCTGAAGATCGGCTGGGATCGGTGTTCGAGCTGTCGGATTTCCAATTCCAGATGATGCTCGCAGGTGCGATGGCCCGGCTGGATACGGAGGATGAGGACGAAGGCTGGAATGAGGTGCGGTGCGCGCTAGAGCGGTTGGACAAAGCCAGGGATCTGGGATTTTATACGGACCGTAGGAAATCCGCATGAACAAGGTTTCCGTTGTGGTGATGACGATGGTATCCCCACTGCTCGCGGCGGATCCCCGTGTGGAATATGCGATGGGCGTGCGGGCGGAGGAGCGCGGGGATGACGCGGCGGCGCAGACGGCTTTTGAAAAGGCGTGGAAGCTGGACCCGCAGGCGCTCCCTCTGGTGCGGAAGCTGGCGGAATACCGGCTGGCCGCGAACGACCGTGCGGGTGCGGTGAAACTTTACCGTGACCTGGCGCAGGGCGCGCCGGAACGGACGGATGTCCAACTGGCCTATGCCTCCATCCTGGAACAGACGGGCCATGGTGACGCGGTGGCGCAGAAGCTGGCGGTGGAGATCCTGGAAAAGACGCTGGAGAAACATCCGGGGGATCTGACGCTGATTTCCCGGCTGCTGACCATTTTCCGGACCCGGGGTGAGATGGACAAGGCGATGACCCTGATGGAGCAGCTCCCGGACTCCGATCCGCAGGCGGCGGAAATCTACGCCTCCACCGCGCGGGGCTTGTTCAAGGGGGATGACATCGTTGCTCGGGACCGGGTGGACCGCCGCTACCTTACCGCGTTGCAGGCGCACCCGGAGGACGCGGGTCTTGCCAGGGCGGCGTCGGAGTATTTCCGCACCACCGGGCGTCCGGATGACGCGATCCGGATCCTGTCGGATCATGTGAAGGCCGCGCCGTGGTCGCTGGACCTGCGGACCCGGCTGGGGGTGCTGTTGTTTTCCGCGAAGCGGGATGCCGAGGGGGAGGCCGCGCTGAAGGAGGTGGTGGACATCCGCCCGAAGAGCGAACTGGCACTGCAGTCGCTGGCGAAGTTCCACCGGCTGAAGGGGAACGAAAAGGAAGCCCGCCACTACGGGGCGGAGCTGCTGAAGGCACGCGGCGGCTCGCCGAGGGAGTTCGTCATCCTGGCGGACGAGTTCCTGGCCGCCGGAGATCCCCGGGCGGCGAGGTTGCTGCTGGAGAAGGGCGTTTTCGACCATCCGTCACGGCCGGAGCTGGCGATGAAGCTGGCGGTCGCCACCCGTCTGGACCCGGAGACGAAGTCAAAGGCGGGCCGGTTGTTCCGCGAGGCGGAGGCTGCCATGGGCGACATGAAGCCGGACGCCGCCTTCCTGATGGAGTCCGCGGACTGCCTGCTGGAAGAGGGGCAGAGCAAGGCGGCGGAGGAACGCATGCGCACCGCCATCCGGTCATTTCCCCCGGAACAGAAGAAGGAAACCGCCGCCGCGCTGCGCCGGTTGGCCGGGCTGTGGGATCGGGAAAACCGGAACGCGGAGGCCGCGAAAGCCCTGAAACAACGGGCGGATGCCCTGGACCCGCCTTGAAGAAAGGCTTGCCACCCCGCGTTCCGCCACCTACTTCGCGGCATGGCTCTTGAGACCACTTTGATTTTGTTCAAGCCGGACGCGGTTCAGAAAAACCTCACCGGCGAGGTGCTTGCACGCTTCCTGAAGGAAGGATTCGTCATCCGCGGCATCAAGATGCTCGCGCTGAGCGACGAGGTTCTCGCGGAGCACTACTCCCACATCGCCGACAAGCCGTTCTTCCCGTCCGTGCGCGGTTTCATGCAGGAGTCCCCGGTGATCGCCCTCGCCCTGGAAGGCGAGAACGTGATCGGCCGCGTGCGCGACCTGCTCGGACCGACGGATTCCACCCAGGCCCCCGCCGGAACCATCCGCGGTGACTTCGGCTTCAAGGACAGCGAGTCCAAGATGCGCAACGTGTGCCACGCCTCCGATTCCCCGGAAGCTGCGGAAGCCGAAATCAAGCGCTTCTTCCAGCCCGGCGAAGTCTTCAAGTTTTGAGGTGAACTTCCCTCCGGGGATGGATTGAGTGGGGGGCATGCCCACCTTCAGCCTTTTGCAAATCTCGCTCGATCAGATGATCGGGCGGGATTCTTTTTTGGAAACCGCCGAAGGGACGGAGACCGTGGCGAAGGCGGATCTGGTGCAGCACCACCGGGACCTGTTCGGCATCGTGGTTTCGAGGCTCCCGCATGGCGATGCCGTGCGGATGAAGGCGGCGCTGGACGCGCGCGGATTCCCGGTCGAGATCGTGGATGATGCGGAACTTCCGCCGCTGCCTGCGGACTTCCAGGTGCAGCGGGTGGAGGTGGCGGATGAATGGCTGCGTTTCACGGACTCCATGGGACGGGTGACCTCCCGGGCGCTGGCGGATCTGGTTTTCCTCTCGGGCGGGTACCTGATGAGAACGCGGGTGAAGCCCGGGAACGTGCTGAACCCGAACAGAGGCCGGCAGAGAGGTTACGGGGAGGACGGCGTGGAGCGGATTTACCGGGAGGAGCCGGAGAAAGAGTTCCGCATCGAGTTCTTCTTCTGGACGACGCCGCAGCGGATGAAGCTCTCGCTCATCGCCACCAACGCGATTTTTGTGAATGGCAGGCACATCCAGCTCCACAAGGAGGAGGATATTGCAACCACGGTGGCGGAAATCCGGGCTGTGCTGCCGGTGGAGCGGACCAATACTGGTATCCGCAGTTCGGAAATACTCTATCCTTCGCTGCACGCCTATGACGAAGAGATCCGCTGGCATTTCCACCGCATAGCCAAGGGTGGTTAGATTGGAAATGGAGCGCGGACTTCAGTCCGCATCCATGGAATCTGGTCTTTACGAAGCCAGGCGGACTGAAGTCCGCGCTCCAACAGACCTCTGATAGATTCCTTGTGCGGAGGATGGCATGGCTTAGGCTGGGCCGTGATGGCAGTGATCAGTCCGGAGGTGATGGCGTGGCTCGGTGTCGCGGGGGTGGTCACCCTCCATGTGCTGGGCATCGTCCATGTGATCCACGCGGTCATGCACGTCCGCACTTCCCAGGGGACCATCGCGTGGGTGATCTCCCTGCTGACGTTCCCCTACGTCGCCATCCCGCTGTATTGGATGCTGGGGCGGACCCGGTTCGAGGGCTACGTGAAAGCGCGGCGGGATGATGACAACCGGATGAGCCGGCTGGCCTCCGCCATGTATGAAAAACTGGCCATCCGTGAGGTGGAGATTCCGCGGGATGACGCCTTCGCCAGAACCGCGCGCTACCTGGGCGGGCTGCCGTTCACCCGGGGGAACGCGCTCGAGCTGCTGATCGACGGCGAGGCGATCTTCGAGGCCATCTTCACCTCCATCCGTTCTGCGAAGGAGTATGTGTGCGTCAATTTCTACATCGTCAAAAACGACCGGATCGGGAAAAAGTTCCAGGCCCTGCTGATGGAAAAGGCCCGGCAGGGGGTGAAGGTCTGGTTTCTCTTCGATGAGATCGGGTCGAGCAAGCTGCCGCGCCGCTACCTGCGGGAACTGAAGGAGGCCGGGGTGCGTTGCGAATCGTTCGGGACGAACCGGATGTGGTACTCCCGCCTCCAGGTGAATTTCCGCAACCACCGGAAGCTCGTCGTGATTGACGGGGAGATCGGCTTCATCGGCGGGATCAATGTCGGGGATGAGTATCTCGGACGGAACCAGAAGTTCGGGAAATGGCGTGACACGCACCTGCGGATGCGCGGCCCGACGGTGGAGGCCCTCCAGTTGGTTTTCCTCCAGGACTGGTTCTGGGCCACGGATGAGATGCTGGACCTGACCTGGGAGAAGGAGGTGGAGGCGGAGGACCAGATCGCCGCCATCATCCCGACGGGACCTGCGGATGACATGGACTCCTGGCAACTGATGGTGGCGGAGGCGGCGAACTCGTCCCGCGAGCGGCTGTGGATCGCCTCGCCGTATTTTGTTCCGGACGAAGGGGTGATGACCGCGCTGCAGGCGGCCGCCATCCGCGGGGTGGATGTCCGCGTCATGATCCCGGAGCGGGTTGACCACCTGCTGGTCTGGTTGTCGGCGTTCACTTACTATGAGCAGTCCATCCCGTTCGGGGTGAGGATTTTCCGCTACCAGACCGGCTTCCTGCACCAGAAGGTCGTCCTGGTGGACAGCCGTCTGGCCGCGGTGGGTTCGGCGAATCTGGACAACCGTTCCTTCCGCCTGAACTTCGAGATCATGGCGTTTTCCTCGGACAAAAAGTTCCTCCGTGAGGTGGCGGAGATGCTGGAGGAGGACTTCTCCGGGTGTAAGGAAGAACGCGTGGAGGACTTCACCCGCCGGCCGTTCCACTTCCGGGTTGCCGCGCGTTTGGCCCGGTTGCTGGCCCCCATCCAGTGAAATTTTTTTCCGGGAACTTCTGAGGAAATCTCTCGCGCCGGGAAAATTCGTGCTAATAGTCCGGATGGAATCGGAGGCGATGAGCGTCCGGTTTTCACGCTAAAAACCAAAGAAAACAACCGAACCCAAATGAAAGCCACCAACGCACTCGTTGCAGCCGCCGTCGCCGGAGTCCTCGCCGCCGGTTCCAACGTCGTCACCGCCGCTCCTCTCCAGGAGAAGGCCGTCGCCGCTGAAAAGAAAAAGGACGACTGCCCGAACAAGGACAAGAAGGAGAAGGACGACTGCCCCGGCAAAAAGAAAGAGGAGAAGAAAGGCACCCTCCTCGCCGGCAAGGACAAGAAGGACAAGGATGATTGCCCGGGCAAGAAGAAGGAAGAAGAGAAGAAGGGCACCATTCTCTGATTTTCGCGGAGACCCCGCGGCGCGCCACCGTGCCGCGGGGTTTCTTTTTTCCCGGAACCACCAACAGGGATGAGCGCGTCGAAATTCACCGGCGGAGTGGAGCTTGCCACGGGCATCGGCCTGCGGGTGCCGCACTACCAGCACATCCTTTCGGAAAAACCGGCGGTCGGGTGGTTCGAGATCATTTCGGAAAACTACATGGTGGAGGGCGGGCGCGCGCTGGAGGTGCTGGACATGATCCTGGAGCAGTACCGCGTGGTCCAGCACGGGGTGGGCCTGTACCCGGGAAATGCGGGCGGCGTGAGCAGGGACCACCTGCAGCGGTTGAAGCGGCTGGTCCGACGGACGAAGACACCCTGGGTGTCCGACCACCTTTGCTGGGGCAGTGTGGATGGCCGCATGAGCCATGACCTGCTCCCCATCCCGTTCACCTTCGAGGCCGCGCGGAAGACGGCGGAGAACCTGAAGATGGTGCAGGACTTTCTGGAGACGCCGCTGGCGATGGAAAACGTGAGCAGCTACGGCGAGTTCAACGGCAACGAGATGACCGAGTGGGAATTCCTCGCGGAGGTGTGCGAGCTGGCGGACGTGGGCATCCTGCTCGACGTGAACAACATCTATGTTTCGTCCATCAACAACGGGTTCGATCCGCTGGAGTATGTCAATTTCGTGCCGCCGGAGCGGGTGGCGCAGATCCACATCGCGGGGCACTCGCGTTATGAGAGGTTCATCGTGGACACGCATGACCACCCGGTGATCGATCCGGTGTGGAAGCTCTATGAACGTGCCATCGAACGGTGCGGGCATGTCGCCACGCTGCTGGAGTGGGACGGACGGATCCCTTCGTTCGAGGAAGTGTGGACGGAGGCGCGGAAGTCGGAAACATGGCGGGCGTCCGCGATGGAGAAGAGAGGGGGTTATGAAGCCGCTTGATGAAATGCAGCGCGAGTTTTTCGCCGCCATCCAGATGCCGTTGCGCGGCACCAGCCGGGAAAGCACCGAGCTGGCTCCGAGCGACGAGGGCCACGCGGAGGAGTTCCTGGCGAAGGCGCGGGAGCTGATGAAGCCGGGGCAGAACCTTTCCTCGGAGGAACGGCTGGAGCTTTACCACCGCCAGTATTGGTTCCGGGTGCTGGATTCCGTGGCGGAGGATTTTCCGGTGCTGCGGAAGATGGCGGGGGAGCAGGTGTTCTGGGACCTGATGGAGGCGTACATGATGGCATGTCCGTCCGGCAGCTTCACCCTGCGGCACCTCGGGCGGAAGATGCCGGAGTTCGTCGCGGGCTGGGACGCGTTGGATGAAACGGAGCGGCGGTGGTTTTCCGCGCTCGCACGGATCGAGTACGCCTACATGGAGATTTTCGAGGCGGCGGACTGGGAGCCGGTCGCGCCGGAGCAACTGGCCATGGCGGTGCTGGGCCTGCAGCCGCATGTCATCCTGCTGGAGCTGCCCGTGCGCGCGGACCTGTGCGAAGAGTGGGAGTCGTTCGCTCCGGTGGAGGAAGCCGTTACCCGGCTGGCCATCTGGCGCGGGGAGAACCGCGGGCGGCTGCAGTGCCGTCTGGACGATGTGGAGTACGAGTTGCTGTTGCGGCTGCGGAAAGGCGGCACGCTGGTGGACCTCTTCGCGGAACCCGCGAGCCGCGAACCGGAGCCGGAGGAAATTTCCGCATGGTTCACAAGCTGGCAGGAGCGGGGATGGATCGCCACCGCACCGGAAGGGGATGTGGTGGACTTCATGCCTGCGAGGAAGCAGGCGGTGGAGGAAATGGACTGGAACGGTCTCGACAAGATGGGGTCACAGGCGGTGGCGATGGGGGAGGAAGAACCATGAGCGGGGAAGAAGAAGACGCTTGGCCGCCGCCGTTTTACTTCAATGGCGTCAGGATGCCGAAGTGGTCGGCCTGCTGGCATCTGTGCAATTTCGGGGACCTCACCAAGGGCTACCGGGACAAGTGGGACGAATTCATCGGTCTCAAGCATCTCTGGCACCTCGAGTGCAGGATGGGACACGAAGACGTCGTCGAAAGCGAGGATGCGGATATCTTCCGGGTCTGCGCCCAGGAGGCGCTCAGGTTGCTCGTGAACTTCAGGGAGCTTGTGGTGTCGAACATTGAAATCTCGATCGACGAGGCACCGCCGGAGACTGTCTTCCAGGATCTCCTCGAAGGCACCGCCGCGATGATCGGGCTGTGCTCGCGGGACGGCATCGTATTCTGGACGAGCGGTGGCCCGGAGGCTCTCGCCACGCTGGAGGATACCATGCGGGATTGCGCGCCGCCGGTAATGGATCCGGAACGGGCTGCGCCCCATCACCGTCAGCGGAGATCGGAACTCGGCCGCAGGATGGAAGTGCAACTCGCGGATCTGAGGAAGCTTGCGGAGAGCGGGCTTCCCAAGAGAGTCAGGAAGCTCCTGCTCGAGCTGCCTGGCGTGGGGAAGTAAGGAGGGTGGACATTGCGGCAGAGCCGCTATGCCCGCTTCGCTCCCATTCTTGTCCTCCGGCGGCATTGGCGAATCATCAAAGATTCACCGCAAAGCCGCAAAGGTCGCGAAGAATGCGCAAAGATTCCATGTGGACCTCTTCAGGTTCGCTTTGCTCGGAGGATTCTCGGTCAGCCTTCTTCTCTTCCCTGAAAACTGAACACTGAAAACTTCTCCTTCTTTGTTGGCCAATGCCGCCGGAGGACAGGAGTGTCCTCCCTCCTTACTGGGGACAGGAGCGTGGAGATTTGCGATACGCCGCTCAGAACTCCGGCGGGCCGTTGAGCTTCTCGCACTTCTCGGGCTGGCCTTCGATGAAATCGACGACCTGCTTCTGCGTCCGGAGCTTTTCCTGGAGCTTCGCGACCGGGACGCTCTGGACGTCCACCTTGTCCTTGGCGGCCATGGAGGCGGCGATGCCCGCGGCGTGGCCGGTGATCATCCACACGCTTTCGAGACGCAGGGTGCAGAAGGCGACATGGGTGTAGCTGGCGGCACCGGGGACCAGCAGATTGGATGCCTGTGCGGCCTTCGGGATGATGGAGCGGTAGGGGATCTGGTAGGCGTAGCCCAGGCGCCAGATGCGGCCTTCGTTGACGAACTCGGTTTCGGAAAGGGCGACGCGTTGGACGTGGTGGCTGTCGATGAAGTGGCTGCTGATGCCGATGCTGTCTTCCTTCCTCCGCTCATCCTGCACGTCCTGCTGGCGGACGACATACTCGCCTCGCATGCGCCGTGCCTCACGGACATAGAGCTGGTAGGGGATGTTGCCGTTGTCCTTGAACTCGTCCTTGTGGAGGCCGATGGACTTCGCTTCCTCGCGGATGTTTTCCGGAACGGATTCGTCGTTGCGGAGGAAGTGGATCAGGCCGAGCGAGTATTCCATGTGGTCGTCGAAGATTTCCTTCCGCTTTTCATAGCTGGCATCCGCCCATTCGAACTGCCCGCCGAAGTGGCCGAGCGAAAAGATGGCGGCCTGGCGGTTGTTCATCTCGAACTTGCCGTTGCGGCGCTTGTAGGGGTCGATGATGTCGCGGAACTGGGTTTTCTCACCGGCTGCGGTCTGCTGCTTCAGCCAGTTGGCGAGGATGGTGTAGCGCTTCGGGTCGTATTTTTTCGGCTCCGGGAAGGGCACCTGGAGGGCGGGATCGCGGGCGATGGTGAAACGGAAGTTGTAGTTCATCGGCGCAGGGTGGGCATCGCCTTCCTTGAGGTCCTTCGCCCATGCGGAGATGCCGGGGAGCAGCTTGCCGTCGGCATCGACGGTCGGTGCCTTGCGCGGGGTTTTGTCGAAGCGGATGCCGGCGGCTTCCTCGCCGAACTCCGCCTTCGCCTCGCGGCCGATGCGGTAGTCCACCCCGGCGCGGGCCATGAGGTCGCCCTCATAGCTGGCGTCGATGAACACCTTCGCGGAGATGACGGAGCCGTCGGTGAGGGTGATGGAGGTGATGCGCGTGCCATCCTTCGCCACCTTGTCCACGGGGGAGCCGTAGCGGATCTCGATGCCCGCGTTCTTCAACATGGCGTCATAGACCTGCTGCGCGATGCTGGACTCGAAGTAGTATTCGGGCTTGTCACCCTTGCCGTAGTGCTTGCCCAACTCGCGGTAGAACTCGTCGGCGAATCCACCGATGGTCCACTTCAGCATATGCTCCGACTCGGCGGTGTTGATGCCGCTGGTGGAGAGGCCGCCGACGTGTTTTTCCGGTTCGATGAGGATGACCTTCGCTCCTTCGCGCGCGGCGGTGATGGCGGAGGCGATGCCGCAGGGGACGCCGCTGTAGACCAGCACGTCGGTCTCCGCATTCTGTTGGGCGGCTGCGGCCGCGATGCCTGCGGCGGTGAGGAGGGCGATGGTGTTTCTCATGGGTTCTCGGAGTGGGTCAGTCGGGTCTGAGGATGCCGCGCTTGAGCGCTTCGGCGGTGGCTTCGGCACGGGTGGATACGCCGAGTTTCTGGTAAATCTGATGAAGATGTTGCTTCGCCCCCTCCGCGCTGAAGCCGAGGATGGCACCGATCTCCTTGTTGGTCAGGCCTTTCGAGACCAGATCCAGCACCTCGAGCTGGCGTGCGGAAAGTCCGGGCTGCTTCGCCCGTTCCGCGGCGAGCCGGGCGATGGGCTGGGGCAGCCAGCGGTTTCCGGCGAGCACGGCGTGGATGGCGGCCAGCAGGTCCGGGCGCTTCGACTCCTTCAGCAGGTAGCCCAGCACGCCTGCCTGCAGGGCGCGGTGGATGTCCTCCTCACTCTCGAAGGTGGTGAGGATGAGGATGCGCGCGTCGGGGAATTCCTTCAGGATGCGGGCCGCGGCTTCCACGCCGTCCATGCCGGGCATGCGGAGGTCGAGCAGGGCGACGTCCGGCCGGGCTTCGCGGTAGCGGGTGACCGCTTCCTCACCGTTCTCCGCGGTGGCGGAGATCTCGATGCCCGGTTCGAGCGAGAGCAGGGTGGTGAGGCCGGCGAGGACGATCGCGTGATCATCCGCGAGCAGGAGGCGGATGCGCTTTTTCATGGATCTTCTGACATCGTGGGGATGGGGACGGTGGCGGTGACGGTGGTGCCGCGCGGTGAGGACCGGATGGTGAAAGTGCCGCCCAGCCGCTGGATGCGGTTGCGCATGGAACTGAGGCCGAAGTGACCGTCCGTGGGGCCGGGTGCCTGCGCGGGGTCGAATCCCGCGCCGTCATCCTCGACCCGGAGGAAGACCACGCCGTCATCGTGCAGGAGGGAGACGGTGACCGTTTCCGCGCCGCCGTGGCGGATGGCGTTGTGGATGGCCTCCTGGCCGACGCGCAGCAGGTGGGAGCGCGTTCTTTCCGGCAGCGTGGGCAGCGGCCCGCCGGCATCGATCCGGACTTCGCAGGTATGTTCCGCGGAGACTTCCTCCGCGATGGAGTGGAAAGCCCCGCCGAGGTCCTGGTTGAGCAGCACGCTGGGCGTCAGGTCCCACACTGCGCGGCGGAGGTCCTCGCGGCTGCGGTCCAGCAGGCGGCGCGCGAGTTCCCGGTGGGACACCGCCGTCGGTTCATCCAGCGAGTCGGCGATCTCCATCTGCAGGGCCGCACCGGACAACGTCTGGGAAAGCGTGTCATGCAGGTCCGCGGCCAGCCGCGACCGCTCCGCCACCAGGAGCTGCGTGTCATGCCGTGCGCGGATCTCCCGCACCAGCATGGCGCTGCGCACCGCCACCCGCCGCCGCAGCGCGACCACCCACAGCAGCGAAAGACCGAGGATGAAAAGGATGACGGCGATGACCATGGCCAGCCGCCCGGGCGTCCACCACGGAGGCGCGGACAGCAGGCGGATATCCGCCACGTCCGCGAGGTGGATCTCCACCCCATCCAGCCGGATGGCGAACTTGCGCGCGGTTTCCCCGACCTGGTAGTGGCAGACGCCGGTGACCTCCAGCTTTGCGCCCGCACGGAGGTCCGGCGGCACCGTCGCGCCCGCGCGCATCAGCACGTCGAACATGCGGCCATGCCATTCCAGCTTGAGCAGCGGGTTGTCATCCCGCCGGGTGATCTCCATCAGCGTGCCGGTGACCCGCACGCGGTGGGCCTCGCGGTCCGCCACCCCGGCCTCCACCTTCAGGCGGCTCGCGTTGATTTCCTCCGCCTCCGGCAGCCTGCCGGGCGCCACCTTTTCAAAGACCGCCTCATCCAGATACACGCGGCCGCTCGCCGCCGTGGAAAACCCGGCGACATCCACCTCGTCACCGACCTGGAGGTGGGTGTCACCGGCGGGGATCGCCCGGATGGCACCGCCGCTGCCCTGCACGACGACGGCCTCCCCGGGCCAATGCAGCGTCACGATCCCGCGGAGCTTTTCCCGGCGGGCGTCGAAGCCCTCCGGATGGGCGGAGACCAGTTTCCCGAACTCCGTGAGGGGGATGTGGGCGGGGTCCCGTGTGCCATCCAGCACCTCCACCTGTGCGGCATCATGGACGCCGATGAAGATGGAGTAGGGCTGGAGGTTCACGCTGGTCCACGCCAGTGCGGTCCCGCGCACGCGCACGCGGGTGTCCGGCGTGAGACGGGAAATCGTGTCGTCATCGAAGCGGGCGATCCTCACCGCCAGCCTTTGTTCCGGCGGTCCGAGGTCGAGGACGAGCCGGTGGGGATTCAGATCCCTTTCCATGCGGGTGCTGCGGATGACCCCGCTGAACTCGACGTAGGAAAAAAGGCCCGCCCCGCCGAGCAGCGACTGGGGGGTGACGGGCAGCGGAGCCGGAAGCCCGACGATGGGGCCGGGCTTCATTTCCGTGATGCTGATCCGCGGCGCGGGCGGTGGATCGATCACGGTGTAGCCGCTGATCTCGATTTCCTGCCCGGGCTGCAGGGACTGGGTCATGGGGATGGCGGTCTGCAAATCCCCGATGAAGCCGCCGGTCGCGTCCTGCATGGCGAAGTCATTGAACTCGTCCCCCCGCTTGTAGGTGATGATGCCCCTGATCTTCACCTGCCGCGGCAGGAGCATCTCCGCGCGGGTCAGCCGGTGGAGTTCCTTCGCCTCTGTGATGAGTGGCAGCGGTGCCGCAGGCTGCGCCTGGACCGCGCCCGTGATGGCGAGACAGACCAGGAGATGGAAGGGGCGGGGCATTCGGCGGAAGGGATATTACGGTGTCGGAGGGCGGATGATGACCGGTATTTCACTAACCGTCCGGGCAGTGGACGGAAGCAGCGGGCAGGTGGTTTCATCCATGGGTCAAATGGCGCAGCCCGGCGTTTCCCGATGTCCGGCTGCCATATGAATCCAGTCCGCGCCTCATGAAAGCCGTTATCGTTCCGCTGTCGATCCTCCTCTGTGCTTCCGCCGCCGTGCGTGCGGCCACCGTGCAGGCGCTGTTCACGGCGCAGACCCAGAATTCCAGCAACACGGCCGTTACCGGCTACTCCGCCAATGTGTCCGCGAACACGTTCCCCGTCGCGCCCACGCTGGTGAGGGCGGGCAGCGGTAATTCCTCCGGGAACCAGGGAAATGGCGGAGCTTCCAGCTACACGGACTTCAATGGCTATGTGTGGGTGGGGGACGGCGGCACGAGTTCCACGGGGCGGTCCTTCAACTGGGTAAACGGCTCGGCGAACAACTCGCTCACCATCACGATCAACATGGCGGGTCTCCAGGATCTGACCATCGCCATGGCCATCCGCACCGCGGCGGAACTGGGAACGGTCGTCAGTGCGTTCAGTGCGATCGAATACAGCGTGAACGGCTCCGCCTTTTCCGCGGCCACCACGGGGAGCGGCCTGAACTTCCCCGCGGCGGGTAGCTTTGGTGCCTTCAGCCTCGACCTGACATCGTTGGCTGCCATCGAGGACGCTGCCTCCGTGCAGATCCGGTTCTCCGTGCCGAACATCCCCGCCAACGAAGCGGGGGTGCAGAACAACACCTCCGTACGGATCGACAACGTGTTGCTCACCGCGCAGACGATCCCCGAGCCGTCCGCAGCCATTTCCGTCATCGCCTCGCTGGGCCTGCTCGGCCTGCTGCGCCGCCGTTCCGCCTGAAACCCACAGCCATCCCACTGCCATGAAATCCATCGCTTCCAGACTGCCGCTTCTTTGCCTCCCGTTCCTCGCGGGCACCCTCCCCGTCCACGCGGGCGACAACGTCGTTGCCAACGGCGACTTTGAGAAAGCGGCTGCCGCCGGAGACTGGCCCGAGGGCTGGGCGAAGCCGAAGGCAGGCGGTGAGTGGGGCAAGGAAGGCACGAACCGCTTCCTCTCCCTGAAGTCCGCCACCCCGGGCGAAATGGTGATGCTCTACCAGGAGTTCAAGATCCCCGCCGGCACGAAGAAGCTGGAGCTTTCCTGGAAACAGCGCGTGACCGGCCTGAAGCGCGGTGCGCAGCCGTGGTTCGACGCGCGCATCCTGCTGGAGTGGGCGAATGCCGAACGGGTGAAAATTTCCGGCAAGCCGAAGGCACCGAACATTTCAAAGGACACCAACGGCTGGGAGGAAAAGAGCATCACCATCGATGTGCCGGAATACGCGGCGTTCCTCCAGTTCATGCCCAGCCTGTTCCAGGTGGAGGCCGGCACGTTCGATCTGGATGACATCGTGGTGAAAGCCGTCGATGCCCCGGCTGCGGATGGGCAGTGAGGGTGGGAGGTGCGCCGTGACGTTGCCGCGTGTGGGGAGGGTGCCCGGGCATTGCGCAAGCTTATGGAGTGCGGCGGCCTTCCGCCGCTTTGGGGGAGGATGTCACCTGCCGGACGATGTGGGGGAAATGGCCACGCTCACGCCTTGCGGATGGCATCTGCACTGAGGGTGGGTTATGCCCGCGACTGATAGCGGCAGGGACTGCCGCACTCCATGAGGCTGCCGCGCGTGGGGAGGAAACCCCGTAGGGGGCGCCGAAAGATCGCTTGTCGATGCGGGGAAGAACGGATGGCATGGTGCCAATCCCATGAGAATCCTGCTCGCTGTCTTTCTGCTGTGTTCGTCGCTCGCCGCGTCCGCGCGGGATCTTTCCCTGCTCGCAAAGGAGAACCTCGCGGCGTGGTGCATCGTCCCTTTCGACTCAAAGAAGCGCGGGCCGGTGGAGCGGGCGGAGATGCTGGAGCGGCTGGGCATCACGAAGCTGGCCTACGATTGGAGGGTGGAACACCTGCCCACCTTCGATGCGGAGGTGGAGGCGATGAAGGCCCATGGCATAGAGATCAGCGCGTGGTGGATGTCCCGCGGAACGGATGAGACGAACAAGCGCATTTTCGAAGTCATCGCCCGCCACCAGATCCACCCGCAGCTCTGGGTGCTGATCGATGAGCCGAAGGTGGACGGCCAGAAGGCGAAGGTGAAGGCGGCGGCGGAACAGATCCGCCCGATCGCGGAGGAAGGAAAGCGGCTGGGCTGCAAGGTGGCGCTCTACAACCACGGTGGCTGGTTCGGCGAGCCGGAGAACCAGCTCGCCATCATCAAGGAGCTGGGGATGGAGAACGTGGGCATCGTTTATAATTTCCACCATGCCCACGGCCACATGGAGCGGTTCCCGGAATTGTTCGCGGCGATGAAGCCGCACCTGCTGGCGCTGAACCTGAACGGGATGGTCAAGGATGGTGACAAGGTCGGGAAAAAGATCCTGCCCATCGGCGACGGGGACCGGGAGCAGGCGATGATCGATGCGGTGCTGGCCAGCGGCTGGAAAGGTCCGGTCGGTGTGTTGTGCCATCTCGACCAGGACGCGGAGGTGATCCTGAAAGGGAATCTCGACGGGCTGGAGAAGGTGCGGACGAAGTTGGCGGAGTAGCCGTCAGAGGAAGATCCGCCCGAGCTTAGGCGCGTCATGGCCGGAGGCGGCGTAGAGGATGCCACGCATGTTCTCCAGCAGGCGGCGCGCCGCGAGGCTGTCACGGCAGAGTGCGCGGATGACGTGGAGATTTCCCGGCAACGGACCGTGGCCGAGGTAGGTGTCATCTCCGCCCAATGCGTCGAGTTCGGCGGCGGGCCAGTTTTTCGAGAAATCCCCGGCGGCGTAGACGGACAGGTAGTGGGCGGCGGGGAACTTCGCCTTCAGTGCTTCCAAGCTCTGTGTGGCGGGATCGAGGTCGTATCGCTCGCGGGAAATGAGGACGTCGTCCACATGCAGGTCCAGCTCCCACCGAAGGTTGCGGTAGGCGAAGATCTCGCCCATCGCCACCCGCCCGGGGGCGATCCAGTCGAACAGCAACAGCGAGGCATCCGGATGGAGATGGATGTCGGTTTTCTGGAAATAGCTCGCGCCCGCGTGGGGGATGAACGGCTCCGGGATCCACTCCAGGAAGCCGTCTTTCTCCACATGGAACCGCTGCAGGTTGCGGGCGGCCTTTCCCGTGCGGGTGGGATAGACGCGGGACGAGGATGGCGTGCTGAGGACCAGCCGCGCGCCTTCGCCGACAGAGATGTCGCATTCAAGCAGGTCGCCGTCGAAGAACCCTGCGGTCGGGTTGACGATGGTCTGCACCACGCACCCCGCGTCCACGTGGGATTTGCTGAGGTGGATGGGAGCGCGGAAACTCTGCTGCGGGATGTAGGGCGTGCCATCCGCCCGCGCCTCGCAGCGGAGCTGGAGGTGGCCGGTGAGGGCGGTGTTGGTGACTGGGACCGCGGAATTCATTCCGCATTGCTTCGGTTGAGGGGCGGAATGAATTCCGCGGTCCAATTTTGGCCGATGCCGCTCCAAAGGTAGTCGGTGGGTGAAGAACAGAGGCGGGCTTTCACCGGGTTGTTGCGGATGTAGGCGATGGCATTGTAGTAGTGGTCGAAATCGCGGATGAAGCGGTCATGGTAGTCGGGTGCCCATAGCGAACCTGTCCGGTTCTCGATCCGGTTGATCTGGATCGCGGATGACGCCTTCCACTTCTTGACCAGATTGCCCAACGGCTGGCCATCAAGAAGCCGGATCAATACATGGACATGGTTGGGCATGATGCACCACTCAATCAGCTTGTAGGAGGAATAGTGATCCGCGATCAGGAGATTCTGGATGATGGGGGCGTGGCGGGCGAGGAGGCATGATCCATAGCCAGCGTCCTCATACTTGGCGATCCGTCGCTGGAGTTCGAGGGCCGCTTTCTGTGAAGTCGGCTTGTCAGAACTCTCCAGCAGGGTTTGAAGCTCGCAGCGCCAACCGCAGATGACTTTTGCCGGCACGGAATCCGCGAGCCGGAAGGTGACCGCCTGGAGGGAACCATCGAAATCCCAGTGGGGCAGATAACCCCGGTCATGGATGCCTTTGTGGGACATGATGCGAGATGATAGCCGGTGGAAGAGAAGATGCGGAATGAATTCCGCGGTCCCAGTGATGCCTAGACAAACAAATACTCGTGCTTCAGCCAGTGGATGAGGTCGTCCTTCCCCTTCTCGGACTTGAGGTCGGCGAAGAGGAAGGGCCGGTCGCCGCGCTGGATCTTCGCGTCGCGGGCCATGATGTCGAGGTCCGCACCGACGTAGGGTGCCAGCTCGGTCTTGTTGATGAGCAGGAGGTCGCTGGTGCGGATGGCGGGGCCGCCCTTGCGCGGGATCTTGTCACCTTCGGCGACGTCGATGACGTAGATGTAGGCATCGACCAGCTCGGGGGAGAAGGTGGCGGAGAGATTGTCGCCGCCGCTCTCGATGAGGATGAGCTTCAGGTCCGGGTGGCGGTTCTCCAGATCGACGACGGCGGCCATGTTCATGCTGGTGTCGTCACGGATGGCGGTGTGCGGGCAGCCGCCGGTCTCCACGCCGATGACGCGGTCGGCGGGCAGGACGTTGGCACGGAGGAGAAACTCGGCGTCCTCGCGGGTGTAGATGTCATTGGTGATGACGGCGAGGGAGATCTCGTCCTTCAACCATTGGCTGAGGCGGAGGACGCACATGGTCTTTCCGGAACCGACGGGGCCGCCGACGCCGAGGCGGAACGGACGGCGCGGGGTTTCAGGAAATGAAGAGTCGGTGGTTGGCGCGGGCATGGCGGAGTGAGGCGATTTCGAGGAGCGGGTTGAACCAGCCATCGGCGGGTTTTGAGAGGGAGGCGTCGATCTGTTCGCCCAGCCGGGCGAGCGTATTGCGGGAGATCTTCTGCACGGCGGTCTGGCCGATGCGCATGAGCTTCATGGACGCGGCGGTGAGGCTGGCGACCGTTTGGAAACCGAAGGCGCGTGCGGCCTGTTCCACCGGCAACGAGGACAGCTCCAGCGCGGTGACGACGAGGTGGTGGCAGCGCGGGCTGGCGGCGCGGATTTCCGCGATGAGCGGCGTGGGGTCGAGTTGGTGGAGAAGATCCAGCCGCTGGGAGCCGATGCGGCGGGAGGCGTCGCGCAGCTCGTGGGGGATGCGCCAGGCGTCGAGTTCGGTGTCGAGCGCGAGGAGGGCCGGGACATCTCCAGCGACGGCGGCGGCGTGGGCGGTGACGAAGTGCGGGATCTCGAAGGTGAGGAGGTTCGGCAGCACCTGGTTTTCGAGGAGCGTCTCCAAGTCGGCTCCGGTTTTCACCACGCCGCACTCCACCAGTTCCTCCAGCCCGAAGGAATGGGCGTAGGAGCCGGAGGGATAGGCGGTGTCATTCGCCTGCAGCAGCCACAGCCATGGGTCAGGGTGCATGGGCCATGGCTTTCATGGGGGTGAAGACGACCTCCGGCTCGGTGAAAGGCCAGCCCTCGCGTTCGAGCAGTTGCTTCATCGCATCGTCATGGAGGATGCGGATGCAGTCCGGCAGGATCTGCGCGGGCATGTGGAGGTTGCCGGACTTCCAGCCGACGAGCGCGGCCTGCTCCGGGGAGGTGATGGGGATTTCATACACCACCTCCGGGAGCTGGCGGACGATGTAGTCCTTCCCATCCGCCTGGTGGATGACGCAGCCGTCGGTGAGGCGCGCCTCCAGGTCGAAGCCGAACTCGGTGCCGTCCTGCGCGATGCCACGCCAGCGGCGCTTGAGGAACTGGCGGCGCTCGGCGGAAAGCGTGACCTGTGCCGTGGCTGGAAGCGCGGACGCTTCCGCGAGCATGCGGTGGATGAGGTGCATGGTCACTTTCTCCGGAACCACCGGGCGATGGCCTGCAGCAGGATGCCGCCGATGCTGGTGGGCGTGACTCCTCTCGCGGGAGATGGGCTTTTGTCTTTGGAACTCATCCTTGCCAATATGCCAGGTGGATAGGTTCAGAACAGGAAATACCGCTGTGCCAGCGGCAGTTCCGCCAGCGGCTCACAGCGGAGTGCCTTGCAGTCGGCGGTGACGGTGTAGGTTTCCGGATCGACGGTGATGTCGGGCTGGGCGTTGTTGAACGGAAGGTCCGCCTTGGTGACGGTGCGGCAGCCCTTCACGGCGACGAGGCGCTTTTTCAACCCCAGGTGGTCGAGGCCGCCGTCCTCCAGCGAGCACTGGCTGACGAAGGTGACGGAGGTGGAGTGGATGGCCTTTCCGAACGCGCCGAACTGCGGGCGGTACATCATCGGTTGCGGCGTGGGGATAGAGGCGTTCGGGTCGCCCATGTTCGCCCACGCGATGAGGCCGCCTTTCAGGATGGTCTCCGGCTTCACGCCGAAGAACGCGGGCTTCCAGACGACGAGGTCCGCGAGCTTGCCCACCTCGATGCTGCCGACCTCATGGGCGATGCCATGGGTGAGCGCGGGGCAGATGGTGTATTTGGAAACGTAGCGCAGCGCGCGGAAGTTGTCGGCGGCGGGGTGGTCGGCGCTCTCCAGCGGGCCGAACTGGACCTTCATCTTGTGCGCGGTCTGCCAGGTGCGGGTGATGACCTCGCCGATGCGGCCCATGGCCTGGCTGTCGGACGACATCATGGAGATGGCCCCCAGGTCGTGCAGCAGGTCCTCCGCGGCGATGGTCTCCGGGCGGATGCGGCTTTCGGCGAAGGCGACGTCCTCCGGGATGCGGGAGTCCAGGTGGTGGCAGACCATCAGCATGTCCAGGTGCTCGTCGATGGTGTTGACGGTGAACGGACGCGTCGGGTTGGTGGAGGAAGGCAGCACGTTCGACTCCCCGCAGACGCGGATGATGTCCGGCGCATGGCCGCCGCCCGCTCCCTCCGAGTGGTAGGTGTGGATGGTGCGTCCGGCGAAGGCGGCGAGCGTGGTTTCCAGGAAACCGGCCTCATTGAGCGTGTCCGTGTGGATGGCCACCTGGACGTCCAGTTCATCCGCGACGGAAAGGCAGGTGTCGATGGCGGCGGCGGTGGTGCCCCAGTCCTCATGGAGCTTCAGGCCGATGGCACCGGCCTTCACCTGCTCCCGCAGCGGGTCCATGGACGAGCAGTTGCCCTTGCCGAGAAAGCCGATGTTGACCGGGAAAGCGTCTGCTGCCTCCAGCATGCGGTGGATGTTCCAGATGCCGGGTGAGCAGGTGGTGGCGTAGGTGCCGTGGGACGGACCGGTGCCGCCGCCGATGAGGGTGGTGACGCCGCTGGCGATGGCATGCTCGATCTGCTGCGGACAGATGAAGTGGATGTGCGTGTCGATGCCGCCCGCGGTGATGATGCAGCCTTCCCCGGCGATGACGTCCGTGCCCGCGCCGATGACCATGGTGATGCCGTCCTGCAGCAGCGGATTCCCCGCATGGCCGATGCCCGCGATGCGGCCGTGCTTGATGCCGATGTCCGCCTTGATGACGCCGTGCGCGGCATCGAGGATGAGCGCGTTGGTGATGACCAGGTCGAGCACCTCTTCATCCGTGGCCAGCGGGTGCTGCGCCATGCCGTCACGGATGACCTTCCCGCCGCCGAATTTCACCTCGTTGCCGTAGCCGCCGTTCTCCGCGATGAGGTCGCGCTCGACCTCGATGAAAATCTCCGTGTCGCCCAGCCGCACTTGGTCGCCCACCGTCGGGCCGAACATGCCGGCGTAGTTCTTTCGCGTCTGTTTCATGGATCAGTCGAGCGGTCCGTTGACGAGGTTGTTGAGGCCGTGGACGATCCTCCGCCCGGCGAAGGCGACGAGCGGCACCTCCCGCGTGTCACCCGGCTCGAAGCGGACGGCGGTCCCGGCGGGGATGTTGAGGCGGAAGCCGCGCGCGGCGTCCCGGTCGAAGGCGAGCTGGTTGTTCACCTCCATGAAATGGAAATGGCTGCCCACCTGCACGGGGCGGTCGCCGGTGTTGGCGACGGCGAGGGTCTTCGTGGCGAGGCCGACGTTGAGATCCAGGTCGGGCGCGCCTGCGGGGGTGATGATTTCTCCGGGGATCATCGGACGGGGTTGTGGACGGTGACGAGCTTGGTGCCATCCGGGAAGGTGGCCTCCACCTGGATGTCGTGGATCATTTCGGGGATGCCTTCCATGACCTCGTCGCGCTTCACCAGGGTGGTGCCGTAGCTCATGAGTTCGGCCACGGACTTTCCGTCGCGCGCGCCTTCGAAGATCTCCGCGGTGATGAGGGCGATGACCTCCGGGTAGTTCAGCTTCACCCCGCGGTCGCGCCTGCGCCGGGCGAGATCCGCGGCGACGACGACCAGCAGTTTCTCCTGTTCGCGCGGTGAGAGGTGCATCAGATCGCGTGGATGAGGGATGCGGTGCCTGCGGCGAGCAGGGCGGCTCCGGCGATGCGGGGCACCAGCGGCTGGCGCAGGCGGGAGGTGGCGGCGTGGAGGGCGACACCCCCGGCGACCAGCATGCCCGTGCCGAGGATGAAGCCGGTGGCATACGGCAGGAACGGGACACCCGCTGCGGTCTCCGCGCCATGGGCGAAGCCATGGACGGCCCCGGCGATACACAGGGCGACGGCCAGCGGAGCGGCCTTCAGGTATCTGCCGATGAGGATGGCGGCTCCGGCGGCCAGCAGCGTCCAGGAAAGGGCGATCTCCAGAAAGGCACCGCCCTGCAGGCCGCGGCCGGTCCATGCGCCGATGGCCAGCGCGGCGAGAAAGGCGGAGGGCAGCGCGGCCTTCGCCTTCGGGAAGGAAAAGATCAGCCACCCGGCGGCCAGTGCCAGCAGCAGGTGGTCCATGCCGGTGGCCGGGTGCAGCAGGCCTGCGGTGAACGCGTCGAATTCATCTTCCTCCCCCGGTGGGTGATAGTGGCCGGGGTGGGCGGAGGCGATGGCCGGGAGGAATCCCAGCACGCCCGCGCTGGCGGCGGCGAGGCTGCGGGACGGGGAAAATTTCAGGCGATTCATGGAATGGACTGACAACCATGAGCATGGGACATGCCAATGATGGCCGATTCTCCGGCAAGCGTGGCTGCCCCGTCCCACAGCCTGCCGTCGCATCGGTGTCCCGGCGGTGTTGCGCGGGAGCCTGCGCGGAAGGCCTTGCCGGTGATCGGCTTATGGGGCCGGTTTCAGAGTGGACCCTGGCCCGGCTGGAAGCCGCGATCCCTCAACCGACTGCTAACGGGAGTAGCGGTCGTAGCGACCTTCGACCCCGATGGAGCGGTTGACGCTGCTTTCCTCAGGTGTGGAGCGGAGGTGGAGCGACGCGCCATCGTTGCCGGGAGCTCCGTCCAGCGGATCTCCATCATCCAGCGGACCGCAGGAGGTGAAAGCGATGGCACAGGCGATGGAGGAAAGCAGGAAACGGATCATATGGGAGGACACTAGGGCATATCCGTGAAAAGTATAGCGGCCATCGCTGCACCCCTCCGTAATGGCACAGCCATTGCGGCGGAGTGGATGGGGGGGCATGCCACGATTCCGGTTCGCCGTTGATGGCGTCTTTCCCGTGCGGAGGGAGCCGTGGGGAGGAGGTTGATCTCCCCAGCCGTCATGGCGCAGCCATGCCGCTACTGACTCTGGAAGCCATCTGTCAATCCGCGCCGCCCATGGGCCCTACAGAGCCGGATCCACTGGAGGTGCTGGTGGATCCGGGCGAACGATGACCGCTTGATCCCGCGCCGCCGCTGTCGGACGGTCCGTCCAAGGGATTGTTCGCCGGAGCGGACTTTTGCTGATTGGCGACACTTTCTTTGTTGCGGGCCGCTTCTGCCTGCCGGTATTCATCCAGTTCTTCACTGGTCCAAGGACAGGAGGTAAGCAGGAAGGGAAAGATGAGGGCGAGATACTTAATACGGGGGTTCAACATAAGATATGGGGAATCTACATGGTGTATCTCCCCTAACTCGTCGAGATAAATCTTTGTTAGATCTTTAGCAGCCATCGCTGCGGCTCACCCTGACGTAGCGTAATGACTGCGCCACTACGGCGGAGCGGATGGGTGCCATTCCGTGATTCCGGTTATCATGGATGGCGTCTTTTCCATGCGGGTCTGTGAGATCGGGTGGATCTCCCCAACCGTCATGGCGCAGCTATGCCGCTACTCCGCTACTCCGCTACTCCGCTACTCCGCTACTCCGCTACTCCGCTACTCCGCTACTCCGCTACTCCGCTACTCCGCTACTCCGCTACTCCGCTACTCCGCTACTCCGTTGCAATCGCAAGATACTTGGGATAACTGAAATTTCTTGAATAAATCCGCAACACGGTTACGTCGGAATCCAGCGTGCGCACTTTCCTGACATGGTTCCTGGTCATCGGCTTCATTGCCGGGCTGGGGACGCGTGTGCTTGCCGCGCACGGCCAGGAGCCGGTCTGCATGCACGAGCACCACGACTGCTCCGGCCATGATGACGGCCACGGCCATGACCACCATCACGGGCACACGCACGATGACACGTGCCCGCCGGACCACCACCATCATTGCGGCACCTGCCTGCACCATCTCCCGCTCGGCCTGGACCAGGATGTTTTCCACCGGCTGACGGTGCCGGAATTTTCCCGGAGCGTGATCCGGCATGAGAGCGAGCGGCCGCCGGAAGGCCCGTTCCAGTCGCTGGACAAGCCACCGTTGATCTGACGATCCCTCCCGGGAGCGGCGTGCCCATTCCGCACGCCCCGCTCCCACCGTGGCCCGGCCATTTCCGCCGGATGCCCCCCGCAGGAACCTCCGTGTTCCCGCCTGCCCAACCGTCAGACAACACCCCTATGTTTTCCCATTTCACCGCGCTGTGCGCGGCCTCACTCCTCATGGTCCCGGCGCTCCATGCCGCGCCGGCCGTCGTCGTCACCCCGGACACCATCCCGAAACGGATCCGTGCCCAGAACCCGGACCTGGCCGCGGCGCGGCTGCGCATCGCGGAAGCGGTCGGCCGCATGAAGCAGGCCGGACGGCTCGACAACCCGCAGCTCGAAACGTCCCTCCAGCACAGCCGCGACTTCCGCGAGGGCGGCGTCGAGATCGGCATCTCGCAGAGGTTTCCGGTCACCGACCGGCTGCGCCGCGAGAAAGGCATCTCCGTCACCGAGCTGAAAGCCGCCGAGCTGGAAGTCCGCCAGGTGGAGCAGAAGCTGGTCTCCGACGCGAACCGCGCGCTGATCGAGGTGCTGGCCATCCGCCTGCGGAAAGACCTGCTCAACCGGCAGTCCGGCCTGACGAAGGAGCTGGCGGAAAGCATCCGCACCGCCGCGGAGAAGGGCGAGGGTTCCCTGCTCGACGCCGGACAGGCGCGGGTGGAGGCCATGCAGGCGGACACGGAGGCGAGGCAGCTCGATGCGAAGGAAGCATCCGCGCTGGCGGAGCTGAAGCCGCTGCTGGGCATCCGCCCGGATGAAGGGCTGGTCGTTTCCGGCACGCTGGCGTCCCCCGCCCTGCCGGGCACCGGAGCGGACCCGTCCCGCCGTGCGGACTTCCAGCTTTCCAAGGTGGAGGCGGACATCGCGGAACAGTCCATCGGGCTGGAGAAAGCGAAGCGGCGCGAGGACTTCGAGGGCGGCGCGTTTTTCTCCGCCGAACGCACGGAGGACGCCCCGGAGGGTTATGAGAACGAGGCCGTCGTCGGTCTGCGGCTGAAGATCCCGCTGCCGTTCTGGAACAAGAACGAAGGCAACATCGAGGCGGCGGAGGTCACCCACCGGCGGAAGCAACTGGAGACGCGCGCACTGGCGGAAAGCATCCGCCATGAGGCGGGCGGCGCACGTTCCGAAATGGCGGAGTGGGCGAAGCTGATCCGCGAGATCGACAGCCAGCTCCTGCCACTGGCGACCAAGCAGGCCACGGACACGGAGGCGGCATGGCGCGATGGCCAGGCTGACTTCCAGACCGTCCTCAAGTCCCGCGCACAGCGCCTCCAGCTCGAGTCCACCCGGCTCGACGCGCTGCGTGATTTCCACCTCGCCCGCGCCCGCCACCAGGCCGCGCTGGGCAACTTCTGAACCACTCCATTTCCATGAATTTCAAATCACTCACGCTGGCCACCGCCAGCCTCCTTTCCTTCCTCACCGCCGCCCACGCTGCGGAGAAACCTGTCATGCTCGATGAGACGGGCGTGCAGTCGCTCGGCATCGAAACCGTCGAAGCGTCCGAATCCGTCTTTGAGGAAACCACCTTCGCGCTCGGCCGGATCGAGGAGATCCCGGAAAAGCACGCCGTCCTCAGCAGCCGCATCCCTGGCCGCGTGGTGGGCCTGGAAGCCCGCGAGGGCGACATGGTCACCGCAGGCCAGACCATCGCCCGCGTGGAGAGCCGCCAGCCCGGCGACCCGCCGCCCACCATCGAGCTGAAGGCCCCCATCTCCGGACTGGTGGTGGAGTCCCACGTGCGGCTGGGCGAGCCGGTGGAGCCGGAAAAGGAGCTGCTCGACATCTCCGACCTGACGGACGTCCACGCCATCGCCCGCGTGCCGGAGCACCAGACGTCGAAGCTGCCGCCCGGCACCACCGCCATCATCCGCATCTCCGCGCTGGGCGACCAGCCGCTGGAGGGGAAGCTCGTCCGCTTCGGCACGACCGCCGACCGCGAGCGCGCGACCATCGACGCGATCTTCCTGGTGAAGAACCCGGACAACCGCCTGCGCCCCGGCATGCGCGCGGAGTTCGAGATCATCACCGCGCGCCATGAAAACGTGCTGACCATCCCGAAGGAGGCGGTGCAAGGCGACCCGTCGAACCGCCATGTGTTCCTGAAGGACTTCAACATCCCGAACGCCTTCGTCCGCTCCGCGGTGAGGACGGGGCGCACGAACGGCACGCAGGTGGAGATCCTTTCCGGGGTGTTCCCCGGGGACCTCGTCGTCACGCGCGGATCGTATGCGCTGGGCTTCGTCGGCAGCGGCTCCGGTGTCTCGCTGAAGGAAGCGCTGGATGCCGCCCACGGCCACGAACACAACGAAGACGGGTCCGAAATGAGCGCGGAGCAGAAGGCCGCCCGCGACAAGGGCGATGCCTCCGCCGACGACCACGGACATGACCACGACCATGAGGCCAGCCCGCTGCGCGAGCGCATCTTCATGGGCACCACCGCGGTGCTCGCGCTGGCGCTCGTCGCCGTCCTTTTCATCCGCCGCGGGAACCCATCAACGGAAGCCTGACCCATGCTCGAAAAACTGATCCGTTTTTCCCTGCGGCACCGCGCGGTCATCATCGGCCTGTGCATCCTGGTGCTGGTCATGGGATACCGCTCGTCCACGAAGCTGCCGCTGGAAGTGCTGCCGGACCTGACCAAGCCCACGGTCACCATCCTGATCGAGGCTCCCGGGCTGGCTCCGGAGGAAGTCGAGGCGCTGGTCACCCAGCCCATCGAAAGCTCCCTCACCGGCATCGCCGGGCTGAACCGGCTGCGCTCGCAGTCGGACATCGCCTTGTCACTGGTCTTCGCGGAGTTCGACTGGGGGACCGACATCTACCAGGCCCGCCAGTTCGTGCAGGAAAGGTTGCAGTCCGTCCGCGAGACGCTGCCGGAAGGAACCGAGCCGTACCTCACGCCGGTCGCGTCGCTGATGGGGGAGATCCTCCTTGTCGGCATCCGCAGCACGGATGGCAAGGTGGAGCCGATGGAGGTCCGCTCCATCGCGGACTGGAACGTCCGGCGGCGCATCCAGTCGATCCCCGGCATCGCCGAAGTGCTCAACATGGGCGGCGGCGTGAAGCAGGCGCAGATCCAGCCGGACCTGTGGAAGATGCAGGCATACGGCGTGACGCTGGACGAACTGCGGGACGCGGCGAAGAAGGCCGCCACCACCACCACCGGCGGCTTCCTCAGTTCCTTCTCCCAGGAAATCATGGTCCGCAATCTGGCGATGACCACCGACCTCGGTGACATCGCGAAGACACCGGTGAAGACGGTGAAGGACCAGCCGATCAGCATCGGTGACGTCGCCACCGTCGCCTGGGACACGGAGCCGATGCGTGGCAATGCCCACGTCAACGGCGACCCCGGGGTCATCATGAGCGTCACGAAGGCACCCGGCTTCGACACGCTGAAGCTCACCGGGCAGATCGAGACCGCCATCGCGGAAGTCCAGAAGACGCTGCCACCCGGCGTGGAGGCCACCGTGCTTTTCCGCCAGGGCGACTTCATCGACCGCGCGATGGACAACCTGGTGAAGGCCTTCTTCGAGGCGGTGATCATGGTCATCGTCGTCCTGTTCCTGTTCCTGCTGAACTTCCGCACGACGTTCATCACGCTGATGGCGATGCCACTGAGCTTCGCCGTCACGCTGATCACGTTCCAACTGATGGGCCTCAGCATGAACAGCATGACGCTGGGCGGGCTGGCGGTCGCCATCGGCATGGTGGTGGACGACGCCATCGTGGACGTGGAGAATGTGTTCCGGCGGCTGAAGGAAAACGCGGTGCTGGCCGATCCGCTGCCGAAGATCGAAGTGATCGCCGCCGCCTCCGGCGAGGTGAGGAACTCCATCTTCTACGCCACCGTCCTCATCATCCTGGTGTTCGTGCCGCTGCTCGGCCTGAGCGGGGTGGAGGGACGCCTGTTCGGCCCCATCGCCATCGCGACCATCATCAGCATGATCGCGTCGTTCATCGTTTCGCTGACGGCCATTCCGGTGCTGTGTTCGTTCCTGCTCGGCTGGCGGAAGCGCAAGCCCGGTGACGAGGAGAAGGCGAAGCACCACGACGGTCCCGTCACCCGTGGCATGAAGTGGCTGGTGAAGCACACCCTGCTGAAGGCCAGCCTGGACCAGCCGGTGCTGGTGCTGATTCCCGTGGTCATCCTGCTGGGGCTTTCCCTCACGCTCTATCCGAAGATGGGCAAGGACTTCCTCCCGGCCTTCAACGAGGAAACCGTGATCGTCACCACGGGCGCGGCCCCCGGCACCTCGCTGATGGAGATGGAACGTCTGGCCGCCTCCATCGAAAAGCAGCTCCGCACGGTGCCGGAGATCAACCACATCGGTCGCCGCATCGGGCGGGCGGAACGCAGCGACCACGTGGTGCCCATCTCCAACGCGGAGTTCGACGTGGATTTCAAGACCGGCGTTTCCGAGCGATCCCGCGAGGAGATCCTGGAGGACATCCGCCAGAAGGTGCGGCAGGTGCCCGGCTCCTTCAGCGTGCTTTCCGGCCCGCTGTCCCACCGCATCAGCCACCTGCTCAGCGGCGTGACCGCACCCATCGCGATCAAGGTCTTCGGCCCCGACTTCGAGACCAACCAGAACGTCGGCGAGCAGATCCAGAAGATCGCCAAGACCATCCCCGGACTGGAGGACGCGAAGCTGGATCAGCAGGCGCCCATCCCGCAGCTCCGGATCGAGGTGAACCGGGAGCGCGCGCTGGCCTACGGCGTCACCCCCGGCGAGCTGAACGAGACGCTTTCCACCCTGATGGGCGGGGAGGCGGTGGCGCAGCTCCGTGATGGGCCGCGCATCATCGACCTGGCCATCCGCCTGCCGGAGGAATGGCGGGAGCATCCGGAACGCATCCGCGAACTGCCCATCGACACGCAGGGCGGAAAGTCGATCCCGCTGCGGCTGGTGGCGGAGATCCGCGAGGCGAAAGGACCGTCCTCCGTCTTCCGCGAGAACACGCAGCGGCGCTACGTCGTCTCCATCAAGCCGACTCGTCCGGATGCGGGCGAGCTGGTGCGGCAGCTCCAGGAAAAGGTCACCGCCCAGGTGAAGCTGCCGACGGGCACGTTCATCAGCTACGAGGGCGACTTCCAGGCGCAGAAGGCGGCCACCACGCGGATCGCCCTGCTGTTCGCCGGGGTGCTCGGCATCATCATCATCCTGCTGTTCTCCTACTTCCGCAGCCTCGCGCTGGCGCTGCAGGTGATGGTGAATCTTCCCCTCGCACTGATGGGCAGCCTGGCGCTGACGTGGCTGCTGGTGGGCAACATCAGCATCGCCACGCTGGTCGGCTTCATCGCCGTGTGCGGCATCGCCGCGCGGAACGGGATCATGATGATCTCCCACTACCTGCACCTGATGACGCATGAGGGGGAAACCTTCAGCCGCAAGATGATCGAGCGCGGGACGCTGGAACGGCTGGTGCCGGTCACCATGACCGCGCTCGCCGCAGGCATCGCGCTGATCCCGCTGGTGCTGGCCGCCGGGGAGCCGGGCAAGGAGATCCTGCACCCCGTCGCCGTCTGCATCGTCGGTGGCCTGGTGTCCTCCACCTTGCTCGACTTCGCCGTCACGCCCGCCCTCTTCCGCCTGCTGGGCAGGAAGGCATCCCAGGCCGCCATCGCGGCGCACGCTTCACCGAATCCAACACCAACCATCAACCCACAACCAACCATCGCATGAAAACCAACAACATCATCACCGCACTGATCGCCCTCACCGCACTGGCCGCCGTCCCCCATGTGACCGCCGCTGAAAAGGAACACAAGCACGACCACGCCGACCACGACGGAGATGAGGACAAGAACAAGAAAGGCCCGAACGGCGGCATCCTCATCCACTCCGTGGAGCCGCACGCGGAGCTGGTCATCACCAAGGACCGCAAGGCGAAGATCGTCTTCGTCGATGACGACAACAAGGTCGTCGCGCCGGACAAGCAGGTGGTCACCGCCATCAGCGGCGACCGCGCCAACCCCACGCGTCTGACCTTTGCCAAAGGTGAGGGTGAAAACGCGAACGCCCTCATTTCCGACAAGGAAATCCCGGAAGGCGAGCACGTGGACATCGTCCTGCAGATCAAGGTTGCTCCTGACGCGAAAACCGTGACCGAGCGTCTGACGCTGCACCTGCATTGAGCGGGAGACGGAAAGTGGCTGTGGCATTCCATAGGCGCGGCAGCGTCATGGAGTGCGGCAGTCTTCTGCCGCCATCAGTCGCGGGCGGGATTTTCCCTGAAGTGAAGATGCCATCCGCAAGTTGGGGCGTGGTGATTTTCCCCACATCGTCCGGCAGGTGCCATCCACCCCCAAAGCGGCGGAGGGCCGCCGCACTCCATAAGCTGGCGCAATGCCCAGGCACCCTACCGTAACGCGGCAGCGATGAACTTCCAGCCTCCACCATACAAAAAGGCCTGAAGCGGATCCCGCCACTTCAGGCCTGGTTTGAATCACAGGCGCAACCCATAGCACCAGTGAGTATATGTTGCGGGGAGCCTGCGACAGCCGTCCCGCGTGATTCAGATCATTCCACAAACCGGCGGAATCGGCTAACGGCGCTTTGTCCGAGATGAACGCTCCGTTGCGCATCCATTTCCGCCCTTTTCCCAACCGTCCATCCACAAGCCATGTCCTGCCATTGCCACACTCCCGACGAAAAACATCACGACCACGGACATGACCACCATGAAGGCGGCGGTGCCACACATGGGCATGAACACCCGGAGTCAAATGCCATGGCCCTCTGGCTGGTGATCCTGTCCGGCCTGCTGATCGGCGCTGGCATGGTGGTGGACTGGGCGTTCGGTCCGCCGCCACTGGTGACGGCCATCCTTTACGGGATCGCTACGGTGGCCGGAGGCATCCTGGTGGTGCCACTCGCCGTGAAGTCCCTGCTCAGGCTGAGACTGGACATCAATGTGCTGATGACCGCAGCCGTCGCGGGGGCGTGGATTCTCGGCGAACGGCTGGAGGGAGCCAGCGTGGTGTTCCTTTTCTCGCTCTCGGAACTGCTGGAGTCATGGGCGGCGGACCGGGCAAGGCGGTCCGTGAACTCGTTGCTCGATCTCTCCCCGGAAACGGCGGTGGTGAGGAACCCCGATGGCACGGAATCCGAAACACCCGTCACCGATGTGGCTGCGGGAACCGAGATCCTCATCCGGAACGGCCAGAGGGTCCCTCTGGATGGTGAGATCCTTTCCGGCCGTTCCTCCATCAACCAGGCACCCATCACCGGGGAGTCCGTGCCGGTGGACAAGGCTCCGGGTGACCCGGTCTTCGCAGGCACCGTGAATGGCGAAGGCTCGCTGGTGGTGAAAGTCACCAGGACCGCATCCGACTCGACCCTTTCCCGCATCATCAGGCTGGTGGGTGAGGCGGAGGAGGAACGCCCGCCGACCCAGCGGTTCGTGGACCGTTTCGCGGCCATCTACACCCCGCTGGTTTTCGTGATGGCGGTGCTGGTCGCGCTGGTGCCGCCCCTTGTCTCCGGCCAGCCGTTCGGCCCGTGGATCTACCGCTCGCTGGTGCTGCTGGTCATCGCCTGCCCCTGCGCGCTGGTCATCGCCACTCCCGTCAGCATCGTTTCCGGCATCACCGCGCTGGCGCGGCGCGGTGTGCTGGTAAAGGGCGGACTGCATCTGGAAACCGTCGGCAAGCTGCGGGCGCTGGCGGTGGACAAGACCGGCACCATCACCCGGGGCAGGCCGGAGGTCGTGGAGGTGATCCCGCTTTCCGGCCTCCCCGCCGATGAAGTCCTGCGGCGCGCCGCGGCGATCGACACCCACTCCTCCCACCCGCTCGCCATGGCGGTGGTGGCGGCGGCCCGGGAGCGGAACCTGTCCTTCGAGGCTGCCGGCGACTACCAGTCCGTCACCGGCCGGGGCGCGACCGCCAGCATCGGCGGGCATCCCCATTTCATCGGCAACCACAGGCTCACCCACGAAACCGGCCTCTGCGGTCCGGAGGTGGAGGAACAACTCGCGGGGATCGAGGCAAAGGGACGCTCGCTGGCGGTCATCGGCCATGCCCCGCACGGAGGATGCGCCGGAGAGTTGCTCGGCATCATCGCCATCGCGGACCAGGTGAGGCCGGAAGCGGCCGACGCCGTGAGGCGGCTGCACCGCGCCGGTGTCGCGGAGGTCGTGATGCTGAGCGGGGACAACCAGCGGACGGCGGACGCCATCGCGGCGGAGGCGGGCATCGACCGTGCCTATGGCGACCTGATGCCGGAAGACAAAGTGGTGAAGATCCGCGAACTGGTGGCCACCCACGGCCACGCCGGCATGATCGGCGACGGGGTGAATGACGCGCCCGCCCTCGCCATCGCCTCCGTGGGCATCGCCATGGGAGGCATCGGCAGCGACACCGCCATCGAGACCTCCGACATCACGCTGATGAAAGACGACCTCAACCGTGTGGCGGATGCGGTCCTGCTCGGCCGCCGCACGCTGAAGGTCATTCATTTCAACATCGCCTTCGCCCTGGGGATCAAGGCGGTCTTCCTCATCCTCGCCTTCCTCGACATGACCGGGCTGTGGCTGGCCATCCTGGCCGATACGGGGGCGACGCTGCTGGTCATCCTCAATGCCCTGCGGTTGCTGCGGAACCGCTTCGACTGAGAGGCCCCGCACGGCCCGGCGGATGGGTGGAAAAATATCCATTTGCATTTCTACCCATACCCCCTATAGGTATAAGCATGCACCGCAACTGTTCTGACAAAGCACCGCTGCTGGCCCGTGTGAAGAAGATCGCAGGGCAGACGCAGGGCATCGCCCGCATGATCGAGGAGGACCGGGACTGCCCGGAGATCCTGCACACCATCACGGCGGTCCACTCCGCGTTGCGCGCCCTGGAGGCGAAGCTGCTGGAGGACCACGTCCGTCACTGTGTGACGGATGCCGCTGCGGACCCCCGCCAGCTCGAAACCCGGCTGGAGGAGATCGTCACGCTCTACAAGCGCCGCCTTTCCTGAACCCCTCTCCCATTTCCCGAAGCCATGTCCTGCTGCACACCGAAGCCCGAACCGGAGAAAAGGAGCTGCTGCTCCGCCACTCCGCCGGAACCGTCCGTGGCGCCCTCCTGCCACGATGAAGCACCCGCCGCGGAGACCGCGGACTGCTGCGCGCCGAAGCGCCGGATCGACTGGCTGCTGTGGGGTTCCCTCATCCTGCTGGTGGCGGGACTGGCGGGCCACTTCGTCAGCGGCGGCCCGGTGTGGTGGCACAAATTTTCCCACGCCAGCTTCGAGTTCCTGTCAAAGGCATGGTGGGGCATCCTCGTCGGCATCATCGCCGTGGGGGTGATCGGCCGCATCCCGCGTGAGATCATCGCCAGCCTGCTGGGCAAGGGCGGGACGCTGACGGGCACCATCCGCGCGGTGCTCGCGGGCACGCTGCTGGACCTATGCAACCATGGTGTGCTGATGATCGCGGCGCAGCTTTACAAGAAAGGCGCGTCCACCGGCCAGACCATGGCCTTCCTCATTTCCAGCCCGTGGAATTCGCTATCCGTGACGCTGATCCTCGCGGCGATGATCGGCTGGAAGTGGATGCTGCTGTTCATCCTGCTGTCCATGGTCATCGGTGTCATCACCGGCTGGACCGCCGACCGTCTGGTGAAGGCGGGCAAGCTCCCCGCCAACCCGAACGCGTTCACGCTGCCGGATGACTTCCGCCTGCGCAGCGCGCTGCGTGACGCCGGACGCGCGGTGAAGCCGACACCGTCGAACATCCGTGGCATGGTCGTGGACGGCTTCCGCGATTCCACCATGATCCTGCGCTGGATCTTCTTCGGCATCGTGCTGGCGGGCATCATCCGCGCCTTCGTGCCGGACGACCTGTTCTCCCACTACTTCGGCCCGACGTTGCTGGGGCTGTTCCTGACGCTGCTGGCCACGACGGTCATCGAGGTCTGCTCGGAAGGCTCCAGCCCCATCGCGGCGGACCTGATGGCGCGGGCCGCCGCACCGGGAAATGCATTCACGTTCCTGATGGCCGGAGCCGCCACGGACTACACGGAGATGCTGGTGCTGCGTGAAACCACGAAGTCATGGAAGATCGCGCTGGCGCTGCCGCTCATCGCCACGCCACAGATCCTGCTCATCGGCTGGTTGCTCAACCTGTGAGTGGGCATGCCCGGTCATGGCGTGCTCCACCATGAATGCGGCATGATGGGAAAACCGCCTTTCTGGAACCACGGATTATACGGATTTCACGGATCCAGATTCTACGTTTCTCTCTGAATCCGTGTAATCCGTTCAATCCTTCAATCCGTGGTCAAAAAGGCTGCCTCACCATGAAGTCCCCTTCACTGCGGAAGATCTGCCTCAGATCCCCGCCAGCCTGCCGTTTCCGGAGGAGAAGCTCTCCGCTTCCAGCCCCATGTGCTGGAGGCAGGAAACGAACAGGTTGGAGAGCGGCGGGCCGCCCTTCTCCCCGAAGGCGAGGTGCTGGCCGTGCTTGAAGCCGCCGCCCGCGAGGACGATGGGCAGGTTGGAATTGTTGTGGCTGGACGCGTTGCCGAGGCTGGAACCGATGACGATGGCGGTCTGGTCCAGCAGCGAGTGCCGGCCTTCCTGGAACGCCTTCATCTTGCCAATGAACTCGGCGAAGAGGACGAACTCCTCCCGCTCGATGATGGCGAGCATGTCGATCTTTTCCGGATCTTTGCCGTGGTGGCTCAGGTTGTGCCAGCCGTCGTCCACGCCCTCCAGCGTGACGACTTCATTGCCACCGGCCCCGACGAAGGTGATGAGGCGGGTGGAGTCCGTGCTCAGTGCCAGGAACATGAGGTCATACATCAGCCGCATCTTGCCGACGAAGTCCGCGCGGTCCTCGATGTCCTTCGGTTTCGGCACATCGACCTTCGGCTTCGGTTTGTTCGTCCACTCTTCGGCGGCGACCATGCGTTGCTCGAAATCCCGGACGCTGGTGAGGTACTGGTCCAGAGTCTCGTGGTCGTCGCGGCCGACCTTGCGCTGGACGTGCTTCACGTCATCCATCACCAGGTCCATGACGCTGCGGCCGTCCTGGAGGCGCTTGACCTGCTTTTCCTTTTCCTTCGCGGAGCCTTCGAGGAACAGTTTTTCGTAAAGGCGGGACGGGCTGACATCCGGTGGCACCTTCACCCCGGAGCGGGAGATGGAAAGGCTGTTGCCGCTGGTGGCGGACAGGCTCAGCGAGGGGTATCGCGTCAGGTGGCCGATGGTTTCCGCCGCATACTGGTCCACGGAGATGGTGTTGCGGAAGCTGGGCGCGGACGGATGCGGCGCACCGGTGAGGAAACTGGCCTCCGCCGCGTGCCCGCCGTCCACATCCGGGTGCATGAGGCCGGAGATGACGGTGAACTTGTCCCGGTGGTCCTGCAGCGGTTCCAGGTATTTCACCGGCTTGTAGTCCGTGCCCGCCGTCTCCGGGAAAAGGAACGGCGTGTGGAATCCCAACGGCGCGCCGATGGCGACGAACCGCTTCACCCCGTCCGGCGATGCGTTCGGAGTCTCCGCCGCCAGCGCCCTTGGCAGCAGGCTTTCGAGGAAAGGCAAGGTCATCGCCACCCCCGACGCGCGCAGGAACCGGCGGCGGCTCATGCCCGCGCCCGGAAGCTCGATGCGGGTGCTGCGGAGGGACGGGGACGGGTTCATGACCCGAGAATACACGCCATTTCCGGCGTACTTTCAAGCCACCATGTCCTGGGCCCGAGGTGGGTGACAGGATGGAGCGCGGACTTCAGTCCGCCCCGGGGAATCCAGCCAGCATGCGAAGCCAAGCGGGATGAATCCCGCGGTCCCAGTAGAAACCGACATTGCGAAGCCAAGCGGACTGAAGTCCGCGCTCCGTTCACACCGCCAGCCGCGGAATCGATGACAACAGCCGCTGCGTGTAGGCCTCCTTCGGCTGGTGGAAGACCTCCTCCGCGCCGCCGGTCTCGACGATCTTCCCCTGATACATCACGGCGATGCGGTCCGCCAGATAGTGGACCACGCCGAGGTCGTGTGAAATGAAGATCATGGTCAGGCCCAGGTCGCGCTGCAGCTTTTTGATCAGGTTGAGGATCTGCGACTGGATGGAGACATCCAGCGCGGACACCGGCTCGTCCGCGATGACCAGCTTCGGCTCCGGGGCGAGGGCACGGGCGATGGCGATGCGCTGGCGCTGGCCGCCGGAAAATTCGTGCGGGTATTTTTTCATCACCCGCGCGTCGAGTCCCACGGTGGCCATCAGTTCCTCCACCCGTTTGCGCAGCTCCGGCTTTCCTTTCAGCCCGGGGTGCCGCTGGAGCACCGCCTCCGCCAGCGTGGAATAAACCGTCATCCGCGGATTGAGCGAGGCATACGGGTCCTGGAAGATCATCTGGAAGTCCAGCCTGCGGCGGCGGACCACGGCCTTCGGGAGCTGGGACAGGTTCTCCCCGTTCAGGATGACGGAGCCGGACGTCGCCGGGATGAGCTGCATGAGCGTGCGTGAAAGCGTGGACTTCCCGCAGCCGGACTCACCCACCAGCCCGAGGATCTCCCCCTGCTGCACCTCCAGGCTCACGCCGTCCACCGCCCTCACCTCCTGCTTCGTGCGGGCGAACCACGGCCCGGTGCTGCGGCTGAAGTGCGTGTGGAGGTCGCGGATTTCCAGATAGGACACACCGGCATGAAACCCCCTGCGGGATGAAAGTGCCAGCGGGAAGTGGCGGAAATCCCCTTGCTATGACCTCCCGGCCTTTCCAGAGTAACTGGTCATGAAAGCCCTGAAATCCCCTCTCAGCGCCCGCTTTCCCTTACTCCTGTTTTCGCTCTGCATCTGTTGCGGCACCGCGCGGGCCGCCTTGGCGGTCAACTGGGGCGGGACGGCCTACGTCACCGCCAACCGGACGTTCAACAACACCGGAGGATTCACCGATGGCAGCCCCGACGCTTTCTCCATCCCCAGCTACTCCGCCAGCCAGCCCAGTGCCAATCTCTACGGAAAGATCGAGACTTTCAGCGGCACCAGCGTCATCCAAAGCAGCATCAACAACGCGGCCAGCGGAGATGTGATCTCCCTGAAGTCATCCGACCTCATCGACGGCGTCGCCAACAACACCGGCTTCCTGGTCCTCTGGAAGCAGGCGGATTTCCTCAACGGACTGAACACCGGCAATGTCGGCTTCACCTCCGCCACCAACGTGACCCTCACCACCACCACCTACGCCTCCCAGTCCGCGACCGACAGCGGACGGATGGTGATCCGCACCGGTGGCAGCTACTACGTCTCCCAGCAGGTCTTCAACGGCGGCAGCACCACCTTCACACCCACACCCACGGCCCTGAACTGGTTCGCCTACAATCCGGCCGCCGGCATCAAGGTGGACTCCGGATCGCTGGTCGCCGCCAACATCGTCAGCGACGGTATCATCGCCAATGTGACGGAGGTCGGATTCTACTTCGAAACCGACAAGACCGCCAACGCCGCCCGCATCCAGAACTTCGACGTCAATCTGGAAGCGATTCCCGAACCCGTCGCCGCAGTCCTGCTCGGCCTTGCCGCGCCGCTCTGCCTGCGGCGGAAGCGCGGATGATCCGACTGGGGCCGGCCCTCTTTCACTGATTTGACTTCGCCTCCCGGCGAATCCCTTCGGGCGCCGCTTCGCTGGCGTCCATGTCGCTCCGCTCCATTCTGATCACCGCTCACTCGGCACTCTTCCACATTCCACCGACAAGGTTGCATCCCGGCGGCGTTTCAGGTGAGACTGCATCCACCGCATGAGCCAGCTTTTGATCGAACCCGCCCGCCGCACCGGTTGCGAAGACCTGCCCGCCCTCGCGGAGGTGCTGAAGGAAGCCGTTCAGCGCCAGCGTTCTCCGATTGACGACGTGCTGGATGCGGGGCTGGTGGATGAGGAAAAATACCTGGGCGAGCTGGCCCGGGAGCTGGGCATCGAGTGGCTGGACAGCATCCCCATCACGGAGGTGACGCTGCCGCTGCGGGAGGCGTGCGGCCCGAGGATCGCCCTGCGGCACCGGCTTCTGCCCGTGGAGATCACGGGTGAGGGCGCGCACCGGCGGCTGAAACTGGCGACTTTCGATCCTTTCAACCTCGTCGCCCGGCAGGCGGTGGCGCAGGAGCTGGACCTGCCCATCGACTGGTGCATGGCGTCCCGGCGGCGGCTGCACGAGGCGCTGCGCCGCCTCTACGGGGTGGGCGCGGACACGTTCGAGCAGATCCTGGAGGGCCGGGACTTCGACTACGAGAACATCACCGACAACGAGGACGAGGCGAACGTCATCGACAATGACGACGACGAGGAGGCCAGCGTGGTCAAGTTCGTCAACCAGATCATCCGGGAGGCGCTGGACCAGCGCGCGACGGACATCCACGTGGAGCCGCTGGCCAACAACCTGCGCATCCGCTATCGCATCGACGGGCGGCTGATCGAGGTGACGGTGCCGGAGAACATCAAGGCGCTGCAGAGTTCCGTGATCGCCCGTCTGAAGATCATGTCGCGGCTGGACATTGCGGAGCGGCGCATCCCGCAGGACGGCCGGATCAACCTCCAGTTCGAGGGCCAGACCATCGACGTCCGGGTGGCGACGGTGCCGACGGTGGAGGGGGAGAGCGTTTCCCTGCGTCTGCTCAACCAGCAGAAGTTCAACCTGGAGAAGCTGGGCATGGAGCCGTTCGTGCGGCGCAAGATCGAGCAACTGCTTCACCTGCCCAACGGCATCATCCTCATCACCGGTCCCACGGGTTCCGGTAAATCGACCTCCCTTTACTCCTTCCTCAGCGAGGTGAACCACCCGGAGCGGCGGATCGTCACGGTGGAGGACCCGGTGGAAAACAAGCTGTCCGGGGTGATGCAGATCGCCGTGAAGTCGGAGATCGGCCTGACCTTCGCCACCGCGCTGCGGTCGATCCTGCGGGCGGACCCGAACATCGTCATGATCGGGGAAATCCGGGACCTGGAGACGGCGGAAATCGCCATCCGGGCGTCCCTCACCGGTCACTTGGTTTTCTCCACCCTGCACACGAACGACGCGCTCGGCGGCATTTCCCGTCTGGTCGATATGGGCGTGGAGCCGTTCCTCGTTTCCGCCGCCGTCCGTGCCTTCCTCGCCCAGCGTCTGGTCCGCCGCCTGTGCCCGAACTGCAAGCTGCCGCGCGAGGTCACGGACGAGGACAAGACGGAGCTGGGCATCCCGCTGAACCTCCACGGCCAGGCCTACAGCGCGCGCCCGGGTGGCTGCGACCGCTGCCGCGCCACCGGCTTCGCGGGACGGCTCGCCATTTACGAAGTCATCCTGCTCACCCAGCAGATGCAGGAGCTCGTCGCCCACAGCGCGCCGTCCAACGACCTGCGTGCCCAGGCCGTGAGGGACGGCTACATCCCCATGCGCAGCTACGGCTGGCACAAGGTGATGCAAGGGGACACCACCATCGAGGAGGTCATCTCCGTCACATCGTCGGATCTCGGAGGGGCCGAATAACTTCATCCACCGATGCCAGTCTTCGCCTACAAAGCCCTCGCCGCCAACGGTTCCGTCACCACCGGCGAGATCGATGCGACCGACCGTCCGGAGGCGCTGCGCCTGCTGGACAAGAAGGGCCTGCAGCCGGTGAACCTGCGGGAGTCCGCCGCCGCCGCTCCATCCGCTTCAAAGGCCAAGGGCAAGAAAGCGAAGGAGGAGGCACCCCCGTTGCGCCAGACTGCCGCGAAGCCGGACGCGGAGGAAAAGATCCCCGACGGCCCGGTGAAGCTGAAGCGCCAGGAGGTCATCCTCTTCACCGAGGAACTGTCCGACATGCTGGGCGCAGGCCTGCAACTGGAACCCGCCCTGAAGTCCATGGAAGGCCGCCAGGAGCTGGGCAACCTGAAGGCCGTCTCCTTCAAGATCCGCCAGATCGTCCGGGACGGCGTGAATTTCTCCGTGGCTTTGAAAAAGGCCAGCCCCTCCTTCGGCCCGCTCTACTGCTCCCTCGCCGCCGCGGGGGAGGCGTCCGGCGCGCTGGATGACATCCTCAAGCGGCAGGCCCACTACCTCAAGACGCTGGCGGAACTCCAGGCCCGGCTCATCCTCGCGATGATCTACCCCGCCTTCCTCGTCCTCGCGGGCATCGGCGTGTCCATCGTCTTCGTCACCATCCTCATCCCGCAGCTCACGGAGCTGATCGAGAGCACCCCGGGCGGGAAGATCCCCATCGGCGCGGTCATCCTCATCGGCGCGTCGGAGTTCCTCAAGAAGTGGTGGCTGGCCATGCTGATCGGCATGATCGCCGTGGGCTTCTTCTTCAAGGCGTGGAAGGACAACGAGGCGAACAAGCCCGCGTGGGACCGCATCAAGCTGCGGCTGCCCCTCGTCGGCCCGGTCATTTCCAGCCGCTTCTACGTCCAGTTTCTGGAAACCATGGCCAACCTCGTCGGCAACGGCCTGCCCCTGCACCGGGCGCTGGAGTTGTCCCGTGACGCCACCCAGAACCGTTCCCTGCGCGGCTACCTCAACACCGTCATCGACCAGGTGGGCGACGGACGGTCTTTCTCAAAGTCGATGATCCGCTCCGGTGCGTTCCCGCCGCTGCTCATCGACATGATCGCCGTCGGAGAGCAGACCGGAAAGATCGACCTTTCCCTGCGCCGCGCCGCGGAACGCTACGACAAGGAACTGGACAAGGACCTGCAGCGCATCATGGCGCTCATCATGCCCACCGTCCTCATCATCATGGCCGGTCTCATCGGCACCATGGCCTACCTGATGATCAACGCCATCTTCTCCACCATCTCCGGCATGTCGAAGTGAGCGGGCTTCCGGCGCGACCGGCGGTCGGGCGGGGGAAGGGTTGCAAAGCCGTGCGGGGATTCCACATTGGGGCATGACCGAAAGCGGCACACGCCTGATCTTCCGCACCACGGGAAAGCCCGCGGATGTCCTGGAGCTGGAGAATTTCACACCCAATGAACCCGCGCCCGGGGAGGTGCTCGTGCGCATGGTCGCCGCGCCGCTTAACCCGGCGGACCTCAACACCATCGAGGGCACCTACGGCGTGAAGCCGGAGCTGCCCGCCACACCCGGCATCGAGGGATTCGGCGTGGTGGAGGACAGCGCGGCGGAAGGTTTTTCCGCAGGGGACCCCGTCATTTTCCTGAAACGCTCCGCCACCTGGGCGACCCACACCACCGTCCCGGCGGCTACGCTTTTCAAGCTCCCGGCAGGCATCGATCCGGTGCAGGCGGCCATGCTCAAGGTGAACCCGGCGACCGCGTGGCGGCTGCTGCGCGGCTTCGGCCTGGTGGAGGATGGGGAATGGATCGTCCAGAACGCGGGGAACTCCGCCGTGGGGCGCTGCGTCATCCAGCTCGCGCGGGACTCCGGCATCCGCACGGTGTCCTTTGTCCGGCGGCCGGAGTTGGTGGACGAGCTGAAGACGCTCGGCGGGGATGCCGTTTTCACCGATGACGATGCGGGCCGCGCCTCCGCCCGCGAGCTGCTCGGCGGAGCACGCGCCGCGCTGGCCTTCAACGCCGTCGGCGGTGACAGTGCGCTGGGCCTGCTGAAGCTCCTGCGGGAGGGTGCCTCCCACATCACCTACGGCGCGATGGGGCGGCGTCCCGTCACCGTGCCCAACGGTCTCCTCATCTTCCGCGACATCGCCGTGCGCGGTCTGTGGATCACCAAGTGGCTGGAAGGCGCGTCCGCTGAGCAGATCCGGGAGGTCTATGGAACCCTGGCGGAGAAGGTGAAGGCGGGCGGCATCGTCCAGAAGGTCGATTCCCTTTTCTCCCTCGGGGATTTTCCGAAAGCCCTCTCCCGCCTGGACGAGCCCGGCCGCGACGGGAAGGTGCTGTTCTCGTTCTGAGTCTTCGAAATGTGGCTGGGCCATCTTGGCCCAGGCCGTTGCAGGGGCGTCCCGCCTCTGTCTTCCGCGAAGAATCAGGCCCGCATCCCAACCACCTGCCACGGAAGACAGCGGACCCACCGGAATGCCAGGGGCAAGATGCCCCTGCAACGGGTTGCGGCCAAAGGTAGATTTGAATCAGGGCCGCCATGTCGCTGCGCTCCATTGGGGCGGGACGCCCCAGCCACATTTCCCCCCCAACGAAACGATTGCACGGTGCCGGGCGGGCGGCTAAACCTCCGCCGCCATGGCAACCATCAATGCGAATTTCCTGAAACTGAAGGCGGGTTACCTTTTCCCCGAAATCGCCCGTCGGGTGAAGGCCTACACCGAGGCGAATCCGGACAAGGCGGCGCGGATCATCCGCTGCGGCATCGGTGACGTGACGGAGGCCCTCCCTTCCGCCGTCGTGAAGGCCATGCACGAAGGCGTGGATGAGCTTGCCAGCCGCGACTCCTTCAAAGGCTACGGCCCGGAGCAGGGCTACGAGTTCCTCCGCCAGGCCATCGTGGACAACCAGTTCTCCGGCCTCGGCATCTCCGCGGATGAGGTGTTCATTTCCGACGGCTCGAAGTGCGACACCGGCAACATCCTCGACATCTTTGGCAAGGGCAACGTCATCGCCATCACCGACCCGGTCTATCCGGTCTATGTCGATACCAACGTCATGGCCGGCAACACCGGCGACGCGGATGACAAGGGCGCCTACGCGGGCCTGCTCTACCTGCCGTGCAACGCGGGCAACAACTTCGTCGCGGACGTCCCCTCGGAGAAGGCGGACCTCATCTACCTCTGCTTCCCCAACAACCCGACCGGTGCCGTCGCGACCCGCGCGCAGCTCGAGGCATGGGTGGCCTACGCGAAGAAGAACGACGCCATCATCCTCTTCGACGCCGCCTATGAGGCGTTCATCCAGGACCCCGCCATCCCGCGTTCCATCTTCGAGATCGAAGGCGCGAAGGACGTCGCCATCGAGTTCCGTTCCTTCTCGAAAAACGGCGGCTTCACCGGCGTGCGCTGCGCCTACATCGTGATCCCGAAGACCGTTTCCGGAAAGACGGACGACGGCCAGCGCGTGCCGCTGCACCAGCTATGGTCCCGCCGCCACAGCACCAAGTTCAACGGTGCCAGCTACCCGGTCCAGAAGGCCGCCGCCGCCGTCTTCTCGGAAGAAGGCAAGCAGCAGGTCAACGAGCTGATCTCCCACTACATGGGCAACGCGAAACTCCTCCGCGAAGCCGCCGCCGCCGCAGGCCTGCCGGTCTTCGGTGGTGAGAACGCCCCGTATGTCTGGGTCGGCTGCCCCGCCGGTCTGACTTCCTGGGACATGTTCGACAAGATGCTCGGCGAGGCCCAGGTCGTCATCACCCCCGGCTCCGGCTTCGGCTCCGCCGGTGAGGGCTACTTCCGCATCTCCGCCTTCAACTCCCGTGCGAACGTGGAGGAAGTCTGCCGCAGGCTGAAGGCGCTGGTCGCCTGATACGGCCCACGTTTCACAAAGGCACCGCTGTTCCGGAAAACGGAGCGACGGTGCCTTTTTCATTTCGGAGGCTCCACCGTGGGATTTGGATTACCCTGAGTGGTGGGGTCTTTCTCTTCCCCGCTGCTGATTTCACGCGAAGATCACAGAAGCGACATCCTCCCTTCACGGTGAGGGCATGGGATGTTCGCCATGAACCTGCGGCCGCTGATCCAGCCTGACACCCATTGGCTCGATGACCTCTCCTCAAGAAAGGCCGGGACGGTCGCCCTCACCGCCTGTTGCGGGCTGATGTTGTATGGCTTCACCGTCGGCTTCTGGCGCTCCCCGGTGATGGGTCTCTACGTGGCGGTGAAGCTGCCGCTGCTGGTGGGGCTGACGCTTCTCTGCAACGGGCTGCTCAACGGCCTGCTGGGCATGTTGCTCGGCAGCGGCCTCGGTTTCCGCCAGTCGCTGTTCGCGCTGCTGTCATCGTTCGCGCTGGCGGCGCTGGTCCTCGGCTCGCTCGCGCCGGTGACGTTCCTGCTGGCGTGGAACGCCCCGCCGCCCACCTCTCCCGCCGCGGAGATCTCCCACGCGGCCTACCTGCTCACCCACACCGCGTTGATCGCCTTTGCCGGAGCTTCCGCGAACATCCACCTCCATCGCATGCTGGGACACCACGCGCCCACCCGCAGGGCCGCCCTGCTGACCCTCTGCGCCTGGCTGGGCGGCAACGCCTTCCTCGGCGCGCAGTTCTCCTGGATCCTGCGGCCGTTCTTCGGCTCGCCGTCACTGGACGTCGCCTTCCTCAGGCCGGAGCCCATGCGCGGGAATTTCTATGAGGCCGTGTGGGCTTCCTTCGGCCGCATCACGGACGGCCACCAGATCCAGGTCCTGTGCCTCCTCGCCCTCCTGTCGCTGGCCGCCGCCGCCACCCATCTCCACCAACGAAAGAAACGACCATGAACACGCCACCCGAAATCCCCCATGCCACGCCGCAAGCCCCCGATGAGGCCGCCTTCCCGGCACACCTCGATCTCAAGCACCTGGTCGAGGGACTGCTCCGCCGGCCGCACGAGCTGATGGACCGCCTCGCCACACCCGGCCACGGGGCGGGTGGAAAGTTCACGCTCATCATGCTGGTGTCGTGCCTGGTCTTTGGCGTGGTGCTCGGTTGCTTCGCGAAGCACGAACAACTCTGGGCCGCTCCGTTGAAGATCGCCGCGGGCATGCTCATCTCCGGTGCCATCTGCTTCCCCAGCCTCTACATCTTCGCCACCCTGGCGGGCGCACGGGCGTCGCTTTCCCAACTGTCGGCCTGCCTCGCCGGGTCATTGGCCATCGCCGGGCTGCTGCTGCTCGGTTGCTCGCCCGCGGTGTGGATCTTCGCGGAATCGACAGACTCCTTCGGCTTCATGGGCTTCCTGGCCATCGGCGCGTGGATCATCTCCCTCTTCTTCGCGCTGAAGTTCCTCCTCACCGCCATCCGCCAGACCGGCGGTTCCCAGAGCGGGCCGCTGTTCATCTGGGGGGCCATCTTCGCGCTGGTCACCCTCCAGATGACCACCTCGCTCCGTCCCATCCTCGGACGCTCGGACCGGTTGCTCACCCAGGAGAAGAAATTCTTCCTCCAGCACTGGGGTGAGATGATCGGGGAGTCGTTGCCACAGGTTCCTGCGGGGGGCGGAGCCGCGCGGTGATCCACACCGGGCAGTGGCCTCCCCCACGGGGGCCGCTGTCATTTTTTCCGTGCTTTGGGGACGACTTCCGTTGTAGGGGTCTGGTTGCGATGAAACCCAAGGACTTTCTTTTACGGACTGCGTTGCTGGCATTGTCGGCAACTCCCCTCCAGGCCGCGATCAGCTATGCCACCTACGGCTCCACGCTGACGGAGAACTTCAACACGCTGGCCAGCAGCGGCACCGACCCGGTCGCGTGGGCGGACAACTCGACCATTCCCGGTTGGTATGCCGTCTCCCGGATTCCCACTCCGGTCGCCTCTTTCAGCAGTTACACCGTCAGCACGGGAGGAACCGCAGCCGTCGGAACCATCCAGAGCCTGGGGCCAAGCGGTAATATCGACCGTGCCCTCGGTTCACAGAACCACAATTCCGGCACCTCCGCGATCAGCTACGGGGTGAGCATCTCCAACGACACGTCGGGCATTATCAGCGCGTTCAACCTCCAGTATGCCGGTGAGCAATGGCGGGCCATCGTCGGGGAGATCGCGGACGGCCTCACCTTCGACTACCAGATTTTCGCGGCGGGGACCGGATCGCTCAGCGCGACCTCCGGCTGGACTTCCGTTTCCGCGCTGACCTTCACCGCACCGGTGACCGAGCCCTCCGGCGGGTCGTCGCGCGCGATCAACGGGAACACCGCCGGCCGCGTGGTGCTGGCCTCCGATGTGACGGGCATCTCATGGGGACAGGGCCAGGAGCTGTGGCTCCGCTGGACGGATAACAGCACCGGCGGCAACCGCCGCGCCGCCGTGGGCATCGATGATGTCTCGTTCACCGCCATCCCGGAACCGGCCGCGGCGGTGCTGGGAGCGTTTGGTGCGCTCCTCCTGCTGGGACGCCGCCGGTCGTGATGCACGCCACCTGATTTCCGGAAATGAGCTTTGATCCGCTGGATGTTTTCGGAGGGGCCGTCGGCTCGATCTTCAAGCGTCTCCTTTACTTCGCCAGTGCCATCTGGACCGGCTGCATCGTCGGCGTGCTGGCCGTGATCGCGTCATTCCTGGCTTCCGGGAGCACCGGAGGCTCCGGGGTCATATGGTACTTCGTGCTCGCGCCCCTCGGGCTGATCAACGGCTGGATCGCGGTGAATTTCCTGACGGTTGCGATCGGTCTGGCATACTCCGTGAGAGCGGCCGACCCCGGCTACAAGGGCTGGATGATCCTGGCCGGTGCCGCCTCCCTCGGTGTGAAGCTCGGAGAAGGCTTTTCCGGAAAGTGGCTGCCGTTGGCGGCGGGCTGGATTTCCTGGCTGGTGCTGCTCGTCATGCTGGGGGCCGGGGTGTGGATGCTGTGCCAGTATTTCATCAGCCGCTGGGCGCACCACCTGCTGGAGGTGCAGGCGGAAACGACGGTGCGGGGGATCGAGAGGGACGAGATCGTGAGGGCGCGGCTGGAGGCATCCCGCCCGCCGGAGGCGCCGCCAGGGGTGATCGTGGACCTGAAGCGGTGAGCGGTGTCTTGGAAGAGCCACCTCATTTCGGACGCTCCACCCGAAATTTGGAAAAATTCACCACTGATTTCACTGATTTACTGATTGAAGAAAGGGAGGGATGGACGTTCTTCCGCCATATTGCCGGATTCTGAATCAGTAAATCAGTGAAATCAGTGGTGATCCACCTGCTTCCTCTGGCAACGCCTGAAATGAGATGGCCCTGGGTGTCTTGGAAGGATCGCTTGCTTTCCGGTGGACGCTCCGTTTGGTTGGAACCGTGCTGAAACGTCTCCTCCTCGCGCTGGTTCCGCTGGTCCCCTTTGTCCTCAACAGTTGCGGTGGCGGCGGCTACGGCAACGTGGCGCTGCTGGACGCGCCGAAGGTGGTGAACGTCTCCAGCTTCGACCCGAAGGAAAAGCAGCGGGCGGGGGATTCCTACTCGCCGCATGACGTCTCCGCGCTGCGGCGGAACGGCTCGCACGGCCTCATCGCCCGCACCGGAAAGGGCACGCTGATCGACGAGAAATGCGCCGACTTCCTCAGCGCCGCGAACCGTGAGGGCATGATGCTGGGCACCTACTACTTCGTCCTGAAGACCAGCGACCCCGTGTGGCAGGCGGACCGCTACGTCAGCCGCCTGCGGGAAATCGCCGCGCAGCGCGGGCTTCAGGGCCGGAAGATCCTGCTGGTGGGCGACTTCGACACGAAGTCCAGCGCGTCGGACATCGTGCGTTTCATCGACCGCATCGAGCAGCTAACCGGCGTGCTGCCCGTCATCTATCTGGAGAACAGCGGCGGCCTGCGGGCGACGCTCAGCAATGCCAGCGCCGCCGAGAAACGCCGCATCCGCCAGTGCCCGTATTGGATCGCCCTCTACAACCACACCAACGGCTTCCGCACGCCGAGGGATCTCATGAAAGCCTATGGCATCTGGGATGAGTGGGCGATGTGGCAGTATGGTGGCGTCGAGTGGGGCCGGGGCCGGTCGAACTCGAAGCACTACAACCACGGCCCATGGAGGGCACCGGAGTATTTCGGCACCATGGACCGTCCGCTGGAGCACAACGCCTTCAACGGTTCCGTGGATGAGCTGCGCGCCTTCTGGGCCAGGCATTCCTGGCAGCCGCTGTGAAAAAACGGCCGCGACCGCCGGGCGCGCCGTGACTTTCGGCGGAACATTTTCATTGAACCGCGGCTCCGCTCGCGGAGAATCCCCGGATTCCGGCAAAAAACCCATCCCGCCGGAAAACCCAAAACCCCTATGAAACCCACCGGCCGGGCCGGGGCGCTCGCCGCGCTCCTGTTCCCGCTCATCCATGGTGCGCTTTCCGCGCATCCGGATGAGTTCGACATCGTCGTGTACGGAGGCACCTCCGGCGGCATCACCGCCGCGGTCCAGGCCGCGAAGATGGGGAAGAAGGTCGTGCTGGTTTCCCCCACCGCGCACCTCGGCGGCCTCACCTCCAGCGGCCTCGGCTGGACGGACCTGGGGAGCACGGCCATCCTCGGTGGCCTCAGCCGGGACTTCTACCACCGGGTGTACGTGCACTACTCCCAGCAGCCAAACTGGACCTCCATCCGGAACCTGAGCGGCCAGGGGACGGCGGCATTCAACCACACCACGCAGGTCGCCTCCATCTTCGAGCCGAAGGTGGCGGAGGCCGTGTTCAACGAGATGTTGTCGGAGTGGAACGTGCCCGTCTTCACCGGCCTGCTGGACCTGGATGACGGCGTGGTCATGGATGGCCTGCGCATCACCGGCCTCCGCATGGAGGGTGGGGAAACCTATCGCGGGAAGATGTTCATCGACGCATCCTACGAAGGGGACGTGATGGCCGGGGCGGGGGTGAGCTGGTTCATCGGCCGGGAGGCGAACGCGGTTTACGGGGAGGATAACAGCGGCGTGCAGGTGGGGAAAGGCAGCCACAACTTCACCAACAACCTCGCCAGCATCAGCGCCTACCGGATCGCCGGGAACCCCGCCAGCGGACTGCTGCCAGGCATCGAGCCATCCGTCGCCACGAACGGCACGGCGGACCACCGGCTGCAGGCGTATTGCTTCCGCATGTGCCTCACCGACCGCGCGGACAACCGCGTGATGGTGGCGCAGCCACCCGGGTATGACGCCGCCAACTACGAGTTGCTCCTGCGGGCCGTGGAGGCCGGGCAGGGCAACAATTTCTTCAAGCTGGACCTCATGCCCAACCGCAAGACGGACTCCAACAATACGGGTGCCGTCTCCACCGACTACATCGGGCGGAACTACGGGCCGGGCTGGAACTGGGCCACCCTGAACCACGCCCAGCGGACCGCGCTGGCGAAGGAGCATGAGAACTGGCAGCGCGGACTCATCTGGACGCTGCAGAACCACCCGCGGGTGCGCGCCCGCCACCCCGACGGTCTCTACCCCACCTGGGGCCTGCCGAAGGATGAGTTCACCGACAACGGCAACTGGCCCTACCAGCTCTACGTGCGCGAGGCGCGGCGGATGGTCTCCGACTACGTCATGAGCACGAAGAACTGCCGTGGCACGGAGGTCGCCCCGGACTCCGTCGGCATGGCCGCCTACACCATGGACTCCCACCATGTGCAGCGCTACGTGAACGCGAACGGTTTCGTCCGCAACGAGGGCGACGTCCAGGACCGCACCAACGGGCCCTACCCCATCTCCTACCGCTCCATCGTGCCGAAGCAGGGGGAGTGCGAGAACCTCCTCGTCCCCTGGTGCCTGTCCTCCTCCCACATGGCGTTCGGCTCCATCCGCATGGAGCCGGTGTTCATGGGGTTGGGCCAGTCCTCCGCCACCGCCGCATCCATCGCCATCGACGATGGCCTCACCGTCCAGCAGGTCCCCTACGCGAAGCTGGTGGTGAAGATGCGTGCGGACAGGCAGGCGCTCACCACCGGTTCCGACGGCGGCGCGGGCACCGGCACCATCGTTGACAACGCCGACGACAACGCGATCAAGATCGGCCAGTGGACGGAGAGCACCTCCCAGTCCGGCTACTATGGAAAGGACTACCTGACCGACGGCAACACCGGGCAGGGTACGAAATCCGTGCGCTTCGTCCCGAACCTGCCCGCCTCCGGGAGCTACACCGTCTATCTCCGCTGGCCCGCCCAGGCCAACCGGGCGAAGAACGTGCCCGTGACCGTCTTCCACAACGGCGGCAGCCATTTCGTCCGCATCGACCAGGAACAGAACAGCAACACCTGGGTGAGTATGGGGAGCTTCCAGTTCAATGCGGGCAGTTCGAATTCCGGCAGCCTCCTCATCGAGACCACCGGAGCCGATGAGTATGTCATCGCGGACGCCGCCCGCTGGGTGATGCCCGGCCCGGACAACATCGTCAGCGTCACCCCGCTCATCCCATCCACCATGCGCGGCGGGCGCGTCCCGGCGGAGTTCATCGTCTCCCGGAACGGCACGCTGGACGCTCCGCTGGTGGTGGACCTCACCCGGGGCGGCACGGCTTCCCCGGCGGAGTTGTCGCCGTCATTTCCCTCCTCCGTCACCATCCCGGCGGGCGTTGGGGAGCTGGTGGTGCCCGTTGGTTCCCCGGCGGTGGCGGTCCCCTCCGGGGAACGGACGGTCACCGTCACCATCAACCCTTCCTCCGGTTATTTCCTCGGCACGGACATCTCCGCCACCGTGAAGCTGGTGGACCCGCCGTTCGACGCATGGAGGTTCTCCCGGTTCGATGCCGCCCAACTGGCGGACCCGCAGATCTCCGGCCCCGGTGCGGACCCGGATGGCGACGGCGTGGCCAACCTGGTGGAGTTTTTCTCCGGCGCGGCAGGACCGGACGCCCGCCCCCGGCTGCTGTCCCAGGACGGGAAGCTCTATTTCCTCCTCCGCCGCCACCAGCGGGCCAACGGCATGAAGATGGAAGTTTGGGAGTCGGACAATCTCACCGGCTGGCAGCGCGTTCCCGCCCTGGCGTCGCCCTCCTTGTTCCAGGCCGCCGGAGATTTCCGCCACATCGGCATTCCCGTCCGTGGCTCCGACCCGTTCAGTGATGGAAAGAAATTTTTCCAGCTCCGTATCGGAGAGTAGCTTTTCCATGAGATCGATCCGCCTCCTTGTCCTTGTCGTCGCCACCTTCGCTTCGCAGGCGTTTTCCCAGCCCCGCATCCTCTGCCTCGGCGACTCCATCACGGAGGGCGGCAGCACCTTCAAGGTGTACCGGCATGTGCTGGCGGAGAAGCTGGACAAGGCGGGCATCCCCGTCGTCTTCGTCGGCCCGAAAAAGGACAAGGCCGGGCTGGCCCATGGCGGCTACGGCGGCAAGAGCATCGAGCAGGTCGCCGTGGAGTACGGGAAATTCCACGCCGCGCACCCGGCGGACGTCGTCATCATCCACTCCGGCCACAACCACACCGTGGAGGAAAAGCCCATCCCCGGCATCATCCGCACGGCGGAGGAAATGATCACGCTCGCCCGCAAGGACAACCCGCAGGTGATCATCCTGCTGGCCAAGGTCATCCCCAGCGGCAAGCTGCCGAAGTACGAATACATCCCGGAGCTGAACAAGGAGATCGCGAAGCTCGCTGAGAAGCTCAAGGTCACCGTAGTTGACCAGGAAACCGGCTTCGACTGGAAGACGGACACCATCCAGGACATGGTCCACCCCAGCGCCTCCGGAGCGGAGAAGATGGGCGCGAAATTCTTCGACGCCCTGCAACCGCTGCTGGCGAAGGCACCCGCCGCCGGGGCCACCACCGTGCCGATCCCCGCGGCGATCGACGCGCTGCCGGAAACCCCGCAGGAGGCTCTGGCGAAGGCGAGCAAGGTGCTCACCTACAAAACCGTCGATGGCCTCGACCTGGAGATGCACGTCTTTCTGCCGGATAAACCCGCAGCCGATGGCAAACTCCGCCCCGGCGTCCTGTTCATCCACGGCGGCGGTTGGGTCGGCGGGGAGCCGTCCGTCCATGCCTTCGAAAGCCTCCACCTTTCCCGTCAGGGCATGGTCTGCGCGACCATCCGCTACCGCCTGCTGGGCCAGGGCAAGAAAGGCAAATACTCCGTGGCGAAGTCCCCGGGCGAGTGCCTGGCCGATGCGAAGTCCGCCATGCGTTTCTTCCGCGCCCACGCGGCGGAGTTCGGCATGGACCCGCAGCGCATCGCAGCCGGTGGTGGCTCCGCGGGCGGACACCTCGCCGCGGCCCTGAACACCATCCCCGGCTACGATGACCCGAAGGACGACCTCAAGGTTTCGCCGAAGGCGGACGCGCTGGTCCTGCTCTATCCGGCCTTCGACCTCAGCGGGGGCTGGGGCGGCGGCATCGGGAGTTGCAAAAAAGCGGGCATGGATCCGCTGAAATTCTCCCCCGCCACCATGGCGGACGCCACCTTTCCGAAGACCCTCATCCTCGTCGGCAAGCTGGACCCCGTCTCACCTCCCGCCAGCAACACCGCCTTTCTCGGGCGCATGAAAAAAGCCGGCGTCTCCGTGGAGCTGCTCACCTACGCGGGCAAGGAGCACAAGTTGTTCGAGCGGCGGAAGACCGATCCCCATTTCCAGAGCTACCTCATCCACTCCAGCCGCTTCTTCCAGGAACTCGGCTGGCTGCCGCAGCGCCCGCTGCCGCCCCTGCCGGAAGTCGAGCATACGGTGGCGAAGTGAGGAGGGTGTAAGGAGGGAGGACATAGCGGCTTGCCCGCAATGTCCACCCTCCTTAGGGTTGCTGGTATGAAGCTGCCAGCCGCCGTCGCCGGAATGTTCCTGGGTCTCCTCGCCATAGTCCCCGCACAGGAAGGGGACTCCGCCAAGGTGCTGGCGGAGGTGAACCGCGACCTCGGAGGATACAAGTCGCTCGAACACATCTATGAACCGAAGGACGGCGATGAGTTCCAGGTGAAGGCCTGGCTTTCCGAAGGTGTCCTGCGCCGCATCAAGGCCAGCCAGAAGGGCGACGGCGGGGTGCTGACCAGGGACTTCTACTACAATGCGGAGGGGGAGCTGAAATACGCCCACGCCACCCTCGCGGATGAGGCGAAGGACGGGAAACCGGCGTCGCTGGTGGAGGAGAAGTTCGATTTCACCGATGGCGCCCTCGTCCTCTACATCGGCCCGGACAAGAAGCCGGTGGCGAAAGGGGAGAAGAACTTCACGGATATGGAGGCCGCGCTGACGGCCATGTCGGACGATCTGATCGAGCGGATCGAGGGCTCCACCGCCTATGCCGGAGTGATGGGTGAGGCGGACGGGGCGAAGGCTCCGGCCGGGACGGTCTTCGGCGCGGGCTATTCCGACGGGATCTTCGCCGGAACGGAGCAGGGCGACTACCTCCACCTGGACCTCAAGCAGGTGGACGGCAGCATCGAGACCTATTTCGTCCTGAAACCGGACGCCCCTCTGGAGCAGCTCCTCAAGGATGGGGACGCCGCCAAAGGCAGGAAGATCCGCGTCCACTGGACGGAGAAGATGCAGGACATCCCGGAAGCGGGTGAGGCCACCCGCATGAAGCTCTGCGACCGTATCGAGCTGCAATAGCCGCGTGGCGGCGATCACCGGTCGCCGTCTTTCCCCGGCCCCAACTGCGGGCATCCTGCACCATCCCGGGCGGATCTGCACCGGCCGAGTGGCAGCGCGTTCCATTTGGTATCCATGGCCGGCATTGGAAAATCAACGGGTTAGGTCGGCGGGGAGGCCGCTGGCACGGACAGTGCGATGGAAAAGGACAGGGACGCCCCACACGGCGGACCCTGCAACCACCCATCTCACAACCGATGAAAACGCACACGATCCCAAAAATGATGCTCGTCCTCGCGCTGTCCGCTGTCACTCCTGCGGCCTTCGCCCAGAACGAGGACAAAGCTGACAAGAAAGCCGCCACGGAGGAAAAAATCCCTGCTCCCGGCAGTGTTGCCTCCGTCATCCATGACGGCGTGACTTTCTCCATCCTCGCCAAGCTGGTGAAGGCAGCCGAACTTGAGGAAACCCTCAGCGGCAGCGGCCCGTTCACCGTCTTCGGTGCCACGGACGAAGCCTTCGGCAAGCTGCCTTCCGGCGCGCTCGACAAGCTTCTGCTGCCGGAGAACAAGGAAAAGCTCCGCACGCTGGTGACCTATCACGTCATCCCCGGACAGTTCCTCTCCTCCAGCCTCAAGGATGGTGATGTGAAGACCCTCAGCGGCGACAAGGTGAAGGTCGACGTCGATGACGGTGGCAAGAAGATCGAGCTGGATGACTCCAAGGTGGTCAGCACCGATGTGGTCGCCACCAACGGCGTCTTCCACGCGATCGACAAGGTTCTCGTGCCGAAGACGCTCGACGGCTTCGCCGGGCTTGACCATGACGACTGATCCGGACGGTCACGCATGACCGGAGACAGCGCGGGGGCCGGACGGTCCCCGCGCTTTTCTTTGCAGATCGCTTGCGCGGGGTGGGTGACGGGCGCATCGTTTCCCCGATGAACCGCCGCAACTTCCTCTACACCGGCCTTGCCGCCACCCTCGCCCTGCAGACCCAGAGACTCTTCGCGCTGGAAGGTGGCGCGGTCTATCGGGATAACATCGGCATCCAGCTCTACACCCTCCGCAATGAGTTGAAGGCGGACACCGCCGCCACGCTGAAGGCCGTCGCCGATGCGGGCTACAAGCAGGTCGAGCCGTTCGGCTTCCCGGACGCCGACGCGCTCATCAAGGGCTCACAGGATGTCGGCCTGAAGATCAACTCCACCCACTTCCAATGGGAATCCGCCACCAAGCCGAAGGACGACAGCTTCTCCGACTTCCTGAAGATCGTGGAAAAGGCCAAAGGCCTCGGCCTGAGCCATCTCGTCGTCCCCTACCTCCACGACGGTGACCGCAAGACGCTGGACGACTACAAGCGCGTGGCGGGCAACCTCAACAAGGCGGCCGCCAAGGCCAAGGAAGCGGGCATCCAGCTCTGCTACCACAACCATAGTTTCGAGTTCCAGCCGTTGGAAGGCGGAAAGAGCGGCTTCGACATCTTCACCGAGGAGTTCTCCAAGGACATGAAGTTCGAGCTGGATCTCTTCTGGGTGAAACTCGGCGGCATCGAGCCGACCGACCTCATCGCCAGGCTCGCGGGCCGGGTGGAGCAGCTTCACCTCAAGGACCTCAAGGAAGGCATCAAGACCCCGGAATTCGGCAGCGTGCCGAAGGATGCCTTCAAGGAACTCGGCAACGGCATCATCAAGACCGAGCCGATCCTGGTGGCGGCGGAAAAGGCCGGCATCAAGCACTGCCACGTCGAGCAGGACCAGTCCCCGGACGCCCTCGCCAGCATCAAGCAGAGCATCGCGTATCTGAAGACGCTCTGAGCCGGTAAGGAGCCAGTAAGGAGGGAGGACACTCCTGTCCTCCGGCTGCAACGGGAAACGAAGCAAAGGCACTTATTTCGCCAATGCCGCCGGAGGACAAGAGTGTCCTCCCTCCTTACCCATTCACAGCTCCTTGATCGTGATCTTCCTGAACGCCACCTTGTAAGGGCCGGTGCCTTTCTTGATGCCGTGGACCTGGAGGCTGATGAAGCCTTTCGGGTGGCTGGCGAAGACCTTCTCGTCCGTGAGGTCCTCGACGGCCTCGCCGTTGATCCAGACCTGGATGCGCGGGCCTTTGGCGATGATCTTGTAGTGGTTCCACTCGCCGTCCTTGAACTTCTTGTGCGGGACCAGCTTTTCCTTCGGGGTCATCCAGCCGCCGATGGCCTCGCCGTAGATGTAACCGGCTTCCGCGCCTTTCTCGCCGCTGGCCTCGATCTCGACCTGCGGGCCGTTCACCCGTCCGTCCGGCTTCCCGTCCTTCGTCTGGGAGCGGAGCATCACGCCGGAGTTGAGCTTGTCATCCACCTTCACCTCGAACTCCAGTTCGAAGTCTCCGTAGTGCTTTTCGGTGGAGAGGAAGGAATTCGGGCTGCCTTCCGCGGTGGTGCCGACGATGGTGCCATCGACGACCTCATACTTGGCGGTGCCGTTGTTCTGCTTCCAGCCGTCGAGGGTCTTGCCGTCGAAGATGGACACGGCTTCCGCCGCGAAAGAGGAACCTGCGAGCAGGAGGGTGGCGAGGGAGGTGCTGAGGAGCGTGAGTTTCATGGATTGGACGGAGAGTTACGCGTAGCGCGGATGGATGTTTCAGGAATAAAAGGGAGCGGCCCATCGGGGTGATGGGCCGCTTTGCCGGATCGTCGGGAGGTCGGTTCAGAACGGGCTGCCGACGATGATGTAGCCACCGCTGGCGGGGCGGTAGTAGGTGCCGCGGGACTCGTAGTAGCGCTGGCCCCGGTGGGTGACCACGCGGGCGCCGCTGGGAAGGGTGCGGATCACGGTGGTATGGCCACCGCGTGGACCCCGGGGATCATAGCGGCCCGGCCCGCGGTCGTAGCGGTCACGGTGGTCATAACGGTCGCGGTGATCGTAGCGGCCCGGTCCACGGTTATAGCCGCCCGGACGATCCACCACCACGTAGCGGCGGCCCTGCGGACGGTAATAGACGTCGTTGTGACGGTAGTAGCTCACGCCGCCGATCACCTCGGTCCGGTAGCCACCGGGCAGGGTATCAACCATGTAGCCCGGGCGGTATTGGGTGACGGTGGTGGTCGTGGTGGTCCCGCCGGTGTAGTAGGGATCAACGCAGGAGGTGAGCAGTCCGGCTGCTCCCAGCGTGATGACGGAGAGGATGATTCTGGAGGTTTTCATGATGGTTTCTCGATTGGACTACCGGCGGGCCGGAGATGTTCCTCTCCCTTTCGCAGATGGAATGCCACTAGTTGTAACATCATCATTATCAGGGATGAGCCATTCCGGAGTTCCTGGTTCCTGACCATAAAATGCGATTTTTTGACGTATTGCAAATATCATCCTGTGCATTTCGCACGACCCATCAGGGTGCCTCCGCCAGCAATGCCGCCAGATCGAGCGGCCTCGTGTCCATCGCCAGTTCGCCTTCCGGGGTGAACGGCCATTCCTCCTGTGGGCGGTCGCGGTAAAGCTCGACGCCGTTTTCATCCGGATCGCGGAGGTAGATGGCCTCGCTCACCCCGTGGTCGCTGGCTCCGTCGATGGTGATACCGGCCTCGGCCAACCGGCGCAGGGCATCCGCCAGCGACGGCCGGTCCGGGTAGAGGATGGCCAGGTGGAACAGGCCGGTGGCATGCGGAGGCGGCGGCTGGCCGTTCAGGCTCTGCCATGTGTTGAGGCCGATGTGGTGGTGGTAGCCGCCCGCCGCGATGAAGGCCGCGCCTTTCCCATACTGCTGGGTGACCCGGAAGCCCAGGACGCCGCAGTAGAAGGCGAGCGACCGCTCGATGTCGGAGACCTTCAGGTGGACGTGGCCGATGGTGGTACGGGGGTCGATGGGAGCTGGATTCATGGCGGGAGTTTCGCCGTGATCGGCGGATGCGCAAACGGGTCATTCCGCGGAGCGGACCAACCGGAAGATCACCAGGCTGAAAAGGCTCATGCCGATGGCGATCAAGCCCAGCCGGTTGAAGTGCAGGAGCTGCCCGCCCGCACCGGTGGTCACGATCAGGCCGCCGATGGCGGCGGTCACCCCGGACGCCAGATCCCGCGTGCAGGAGACCAGGCTCATGTAGGCTCCGCGGCGGGAAGACGGCACCGCCAGCGAAATGACCGCCTGCGCCGGGACGAAGCGTCCGCTGGCGAAGATGAAGAAGATCGCCGCGTTCAGCAGCACATGCCACAGCGGCAGCGGCCCGGAGGTGGTGAGGTGGAAGATGATGGCGCAGGCGAACACCACCATCACGATGAACACCTTGTACCGTCCATGTTGGTCCGCCAGTTTCCCCACCAGCGGGCCGGTGAAGATGGTCACCACGCCGCCCACCAGATAGACCAGGAACAGGTTCTTTTCCGCCAGACCCACATTTCCGACCAGGTAGGGCGACAGGTAGGGGATGATCATGAAATGCCCGGCGACGGCGGCCATCATCAGCACCAGGCCCATCCATGCGTTCCTGTCGCGGATCAGCAGCAGGAAATCATGGCCCGGCTTCGCGCTGCGGCTGGCCTGGAGGTGGCCGCGCACCGGCGGCAGGATGCGGAACAGCATCACCCACACCACGGCGGCCAGCCCGGCGATGACCAGGAAAGGAGCCTCCCATTTCCAGAGCTGCGCCATCTTCAGCCCCAGCGGCACGCCCAGCGCCGCCGCTGCGGAAAAGGCGGTCATGATGATGCCCATCCCGCGCGCCCGGCGTTCCGCTGGCACCACATCCGCGACGATGGCCATGATGGTGGCGCTGCTGACGCCACCGAAGGCCCCGCAGACGGCGCGCGAAAGCATCAGCATCTGCGGCGTCTGGGAGAACCCGCACGCCAGCGTCCCCAGCGTGAAGCCCGCATAGCAGAACAGCAGCGTGTGCCGGCGGTCGAACCGGTCGGTGAAAGGGGCCACCGCCAGCCCGACGATGCCCGCCGTGATGGCGAAGGCGGAGATGATGTTGCCGAACTCCGCCGGGGAAATGTGCAGCTCCCGCATGAGCTGCGGCCCCAGCGGCATGATCACCATGAAATCCATGATGTGCGTGAACTGCACGCACGCGAGCAACAGCAACAGGTAGCGCTCCGGAACGGCACGCTGCGGTTTCGTGGAATCAATCATCCGTTTGAATACCTGCAACTTCCTCGCACCTCATCCACCGCAAAGCAAGCGTGGCCGCCGGAAAGTTATTTTTGCAGGGCCAGCACCAGCGCGATGACCATCAGCACGGCCCCCGCGATCTGCTTGGCGAACAGGCCGCCGGTCTTCCGCTGGCCCAGGCACCACAGGAAAATGACGGCCATCACCCCGCGGGTGCTGTAGGCCACGTTGCTGAGCGTCGGCTGGCGGAACTCGCTGAAGGCGATGTTCACGATGAGCGCCTGCACCCCGAGCGTGGCCCCCGCCGCGACCAGGAACCACTTCACGTTCCCGCTGTGGGCCAGCGCCTTCACCTGCGGGATGCGGAACGACAGCAGCCCCAGCGACAGCGCCCCGCCCGTGGCGAAAAGGATGACCAGCCACCGCGGTCCGCCGATGTGGTGGGCCTGCCAGCCGGTCATGAAGTCATTGATGCCGAAAAAGACGCACGCCAGCAGCGTGAAGCCCACGGTGGAACCGTGTTCCCGCCAGCCCGCCAGTGTGCCGCCCGCCACCATATAGACGGAGACGCACGCCATGACCGCCGCGGGGATCAGGAACGGGCGGGAGGTTTCCAGGCCCACGGCGGTCGCCAGCGCCGCCACGATGATCAGCTTCACCCCCATCGCGGAGGAGTGGACGGCCAGGTCGCCGCCCTTCAGGGAACGGGCGGAAAACCACTGGCCCATGAAGAAGAGGATGCCGTTCAGCACCGCCAGCCAGTCCTTTCCATGGAGCGCCCATCCGCCCTGCGGCTTCAGGTAGGTGGCGAAGATGGCGGCGGTGATGAGGTTGGAAACCGCGACGATCAGCGTCAGCCCCAGCCCGCCCCGCGAGCAACGCTGGATGAACACCCCCAGGAAAGGATGCAGCGCCGCGCCGATGAGGGGCAGGATGATGGCACCGGTAAGCTCGGACACGCGTTCCCGGATAGCGGGGAATTCCCGCCGTGCAATCCATTTGAGGATTTTGTGCGGATCAACGGCGGCGGCGGCACGCGAAGAGCAGCGAAACGAAGGCGAGCGCACCCGTTCCCGGTTCCGGGATGGTGGACAGCATGTCCGCCCACTCCGTGCCGATCTTGAACTCATCGAAGATCGCCGAATGGCCCGCCGCCCCCGCATTGCTGCCGATGGTGAGGCTGCCCATGGTCCATCCGGAATTTCCGGTGACGAAGAAGCTCGAATCCTCGTCACCCAGGATGAGCGCGGCCGTGTTGGCGGCCTCGTTGGAAAGGTCCGGGTTGATGTAGAGGGACATCTGGTCCCCCACGGTTCCGCCGGCCACTCCGTCGAGAACGGAGTTTTCGAGCTTGAGGATGAAAAACTCGGGAGTGTCGAGCACCCACAGGTTGGAGTCGGACGTGACCGTCGTTGCGTCGGTGCCGGACATGGAGGTGATTCCATCCGCCGCGATGGACAGTGAAATGTTGCGGGTTCCGCCACCCGTGAAATTGAGGCTCAGGCTGAAGGTGGTGCCGGAGGTGCGCTGGATCAGTCCGCCGATGTAGAGGACACTGCCGAAGCCCGTGCTCGGCCCGACATTCAGATCCCTGGCGAAGGCCTTGCCCGTCGCGCTGGAGCTGGCGGAGCGATGCAGGTTGAGGTGGCCGGTGGTGGTGGTGAGGCCCGCGTAGGAGAGCTGGGCTGGTTCCAGCCGGGCATAGACGCTGGAGGAGATGTTCGCGTTATACCTCCACGGCCCGGTGAATCCATGGACGTAGGGATTCTGGCCGATCTCCGTGGAGCCGTTGTTGCGGCTGGTATCGTTGTCGTAGAAAAGGGCGTCGGATGGTCCCGCGTCGGGGTTTTTGAAGCCGCCGCCGGAACTCAAGGGGACGGCATTATAGACGGTGCTGTCGAATCCATCATAGGCCAGCAAGGCGGCATGGGCCGGGGCGGCGGAGGACAAAATCAGCGTGCAGAGAAGGCTTGGGTGGGTTTTCATGGCTTCGAGGAATGGGATTGGTTTTTGGGTTTCCAATCCCACGGGACGAGGCCGGTCAGTGCAAACCCCGAAGGGTCACACGAAAGTGGGTGTTCATGTGATTGCCCCGATGGCTTCCAGAAACAGCACGGGCGTCCTCATTTCGTCCGACTTCGCCCGGTCCAGCGTCAGGGTCAGGCACCAGTCGTTGAGGTCGTCCGGGTCGATGAGCGTCTGGTGGATGGTCACGCCGTCCTCCGCGAGGTGGGTGTGGCGGGCGTTCCGCGCCTCCGGGTCCAGGCGGATCTGCGGGTGGGTTTCGTGGTACAGATCCAGCAGGCGCAGCAGCCTTTCGTTGGTCCATGGTTTGCCGTCGGAGTCCGCGGGTTCCACCAGCGAGAGGGCGGTCTCCGTCTGGTAGCGGGCCAGCGCGGTGACCAGCGTCAGGAGGTGGTTGCGGAGCTGGCGGCTGAACGCGGGCTGGTCCTTCGTGTAGGGGATCTTCGCCTTGAAGGCGCGGAGCTTTTCCTCCGCCGCGGAGTGGTCCTGCACGGCCTCCGGATTCTTCAGCGTCTCCCACTCGTCCAGCAGGCTGGAGTCGGTGTGCCGGACGATGAGCTCCAGGAAAGACTCCACCTCATGCAGCGCCTCCGTCTTCAGGTGGTCCGGGACGGTTTGGGAGAGCACCTTGTACACTTCGGAAAGGTGGCGCAGCAGCACGGCTTCCGTGCGCTCCAGCTTGTAGGTCTTCACGTAGTCCTCGAAGGACTGGTAGTTCGCCACCATCTCGCGGGCCACGCACTTCGGGCGGACGTTCTCGTTCGCCAGATAGGGATGGAGCAGCTTGAACTCGTTGAAGGTGGCGTAGATGAATTCCTTGCCGGGCTTCGGCCATTCCACCTCCTCCAACCGTGCGATGCGGTCGTCGTATTCCACGCCCTCGTCCTTGAGCTGTGCCATGAGCTCCGTCTTCATCAGGTCCACCTGCTTGCGGAGCACGGCGTCCGGATTTTCGAGGATCGCCTCGATGAGCGAGAGGACGTCCAGCGCGTAGTCGTCGGATTCCCGGTCGAGCTGCGGGATGGCATCCAGCAGCCACAGGCCGAGCGCGTGGTTGATGGAGAAGTCCTCCGGCAGGTCGATGTCCAGGATGACCTTGCGCGGGCCGGTGCGCTTCGCAGGCGGCAGGATGTGCAGGATCTTCGCGCCGACGAGGCCGCGGAAAAGGGTGAACGCCTGCTTCCGCAGCGCCTTCTGGCGGGACGCGGTTTCGTGGGAATCCGCGATGAGCTTTTTCAACGCGGCGCATCCGTCCTCATCCGTCCGTGACAGCACGTTCAGCAGGATGCCGTGGTTGATGTTGAAACGGGAAACCAGCGGCTCCGGCGGCGAGGCGATCAGCTTGCGGAAGGTGGCCTCCTCCCAGTGGACGTAGCCTTTCTCCGGCGGCTTCCGTTTGACGAAGGACTTTTTCTTGTTCGGGTTCGCGTTGGCTTTTTCCTCCAGCTTCAGGTTCTCGATGACGTGCTCCGGAGCCTGGCAGACCACGTAGCCGATGTCGTCGAAGCCACGGCGTCCGGCCCGCCCCGCGATCTGGCGGAAATCCCGCACGGCCAGGATCTTCGTGCCGCGCCCGTCATACTTGCACAGGCCGGTCAGCATGACCGTGCGGATGGGGACGTTCACGCCCACGCCCAGCGTGTCAGTGCCGCAAACGACCTTCAGCAGTCCGCGCGCGGTCAATTTTTCCACCAGCAGGCGGTACTTCGGCAGCAGCCCGGCGTGGTGGATGCCCACGCCATGGCGCAGGATTTTGGAAAGCTCCCGGCCATACGGGCTGCGGAAGTCCGCGGCATCCAGCGCGCGGGCGATGGCGGTCTTCTCCTCCTTCGTGCAGAAGTTCGTGGAAAGCAGGTTGCGGGCGGTTTCCGCGCACGCGTTCTGGGTGAAATGGACCAGATAGACCGGGGCGCGGCCGCCGTCCACCAGCTCCGCCACCATCTCCTCCAGCGGGGTGGTGGAGTAGGTGAACTCCAGCGGCACCGGCCGCTGGTCGGACTGCACCAGCACGGTGGGCGCACCGGTCAGGTCCGTGAGCTGCTTCGAGAAAAACGAGGAATCCCCCAACGTGGCGGACATCAGCAGGAAGCGCGCCTTTGGCAGGGTCAGCAGGGGGATCTGCCACGCGGCCCCGCGGCTGTGGTCCGCGTAGTAGTGGAACTCATCCATGATGACGTCGTCCACATGGGCGGCGGCTCCGTCGCGGAGGGCGATGTTCGACAGGATTTCCGCCGTGCAGCAGAGGACGGGCGCCTTCGGGTTCACGGTGGAGTCCCCGGTCAGCAGCCCCACGTTTTCCGGACCCAGCACGTTGCACAGCGAGAGGAACTTCTCGTTCGCCAGCGCCTTGATCGGCACCGTGTAGTACGACCGCCTGCCCTGCGCCAGCGACTTGAACTGCATGGCCAGCGCGACGAGGGATTTCCCCGATCCCGTGGGGGTGTCGAGGATCACGTTCTTGTCCTGGAACAGTTCCAGGATGGCCTCCTCCTGGTGGGCGTATGGCTCCGTCCCGGTCCCCGCGAGGAAGTCGAGGAAGGCGTTCAGGATATCATCCGCGGTGGGATTCTCCAGGAGGTCGGTGGTGGAAAGGGCGGACGGCATGGAAAGGGCTGGGGCGGCTGTCTTCCGACGGGCCGTTTTTAGGGTGGTGCGCGGGGCATCGTCGGCTATGGTGGCCGTCCCGCGAAGGGAAATTATGGCGATCCACGGAGAAGAATTGGCATTGGCGTGTGCGAAGGCGGCTGACGGCATCCAGGCGGAGAACATCCGCGTCTGGGACATGCGCGGCGTTTCCACCCTGACGGACTACATGATCGTCTGCTCCGGAAACTCCATGCCGCACCTGCGCGCGGTCATCCGGGAAATCGCCGCCGTGGTGGAGGAAAACAACGGCAACACCCCGTCCTTCACCGAAGGCAAGGCCGACACCCGCTGGGTGGTCCTCGACTACGTGGATGTCATGGTCCACGTCATGCACCAGGAAATGCGCGACTTCTACGCCCTCGAGGAACTCTGGGCCGACGCGAAGGAAGTGGACTGGAAGTCCCGCTGATCCGCCGTCAACGCGGCAGCGTCATGGAGTGCGGCGGTTCTCCGCCGCTATCCGGTGATGGAGGGACTTTCCTCAAACGACGGAAGCCCTCCGCGTATCAGAGCTTGCTGTCCCTTTCCGCCGTTTTCAGTGGCGACATTTTTCCCCAAAGCGGCGGAAGACCGCCGCACTCCAGAAGCTGGCGCCATAAAATATCGCCCTTCCTTATTTTGTTTCCTATCACTCTCCCATGCCGGAAACGCCATGGCCCCATGCTCCGCCACACCGGCTGGTGGAGGGTGGCGCGTATTTCGTTACGGCGGGCACCTATCTGAAGGCCCATCACTTCCGCGGTGCCGAACGTCTTGAGGTCCTCCATCGTGGATTGCTCACCGTCGCCCGCGATTTCGGATGGAATCTCGAAGCCTGGGCGGTTTTTTCCAACCACTACCACTTCATCGGGAACTCTCCCACCGACGCGGCGAATCTTTCTTCCATGCTCGGCATGCTGCATGCGAAAACCGCGGGATGGGTGAACCGTCTGGATGGAACGCCACGGAGGCAGGTATGGTTCAATTTCCGGGAGACGAAGCTCACTTACCAGACCGGCTATTTCGCCCGGTTGAACTACGTGCACCAGAATCCCGTCAAACACGGGCTTGTTCTGGTTGCAAACCAGTATCCATGGTGTTCGGCGGCTTGGTTCGAACGGGAAGCTTCCGCAGCGATGGTGAAATCCATCTACCGCTTCAAAACCAATCAGGTGAAAGTTGAAGATGGTTTCGAGGTGGATCCGGAGTGGTGAGCCGGATTTTCGCGGCAGCGTCATGGAGTGCGGCGGTTCTCCGCCGCTATGCAGTTGCGGGTATGAGTTCCCCAAAGCCTCGGAAGTCTCCGCACCAAGAAGTCTGCCGTCCTTTCGTGCTGCTTTCCGCTGGCGACATCTTCCTCCAAAGCGGCGGAGGGCCGCCGCACTCCAAAAGCTGGCGCCATTCCATGCGCTCCCCGACAACCATGAAAAAAGGCGGACCGGTCACCCGGCCCGCCTTTTCCGTGATGGATGGAAGGTATCAGGAAACCAGCTCGAAGCCCTTGCGGTAGCTGCCCTTGAGCAGGGCGTTGGCCTCTTCCGCTCCGGTGCCGTTGAACTTCTCGTTGGCGGTGTCCAGCGTCAGGGACTTGCCGACGGAGAGCGGGGTCTTCGCGAGATCCACGCCGTTCGCCTCCAGGTGGGTCACCATGCGGTCGAAGGCATCCTTCGCCGCCGGGTTGGTGAAGGCGGAATCCCCTTCCTTCAGGCCGCCCTTGGCACCCAGTTTCCAGGAGATGTTGCCGATGTGGGCCAGCGCGGCGGAGAGGTGGCCGGACTCGACCTGGCGCTCCTTCGCGATCTTCCCGGAGTGGATGGAGTCGATGAAGTTCTGCATGTGCGGGGAGGCTCCATTGAATTCCTTGATCTTCTTGCCGTCCTTGTCGAACGCGGCGCAGGAACCACCATGGCCTCCGGCGAGCCAGCCGCCTTCGCACTCGATGATGTTGCCGAGATCGACGCCCTTGTATTTGTCCATGCCGTCTTCCCATTTGAGGCCCTTGGCGGGGAGGCCGCGGACTTCGAAGAGGATCGGCGCCGGGGCGTAGTCGAGCCAGACGATCTGGGTGTTCGCCCAGTCACCGTCGTCCTCATAGCCGAGGCGGCCGCCGGCGGAGATCACCGAAGCCGGAAGGAGATCCGGATCCCCGATGAACATGCGGCAGACGTCGAGCTGGTGCGGCCCCTGGTTGCCGAGGTCGCCGTTGCCATACGGCTGCTGCCAGTGCCAGTCGTAGTGGAACTTTTCCCGGGGAACCTGGACCACCTCGCGCGGTCCGCACCACAGGTCGTAGTTCACGTTGGACGGGGGGGGCTTCGGCGCGCCGACCTTGCCGATCGCCTTGCGCGGCTTGTAGCAGAAGCCGCGGGCCAGCGTCACCTTGCCGATGCCGCCTTCCTTCACCCACGCAGCGGCGTCCAGCCAGCCCGTCTCCGAGCGGCGCTGGAATCCGTGCTGGATGATGACCTTGTGCTTTTCCGCGGCGAGCGCGAGCTGGCGGCCTTCCCAGACGTTGTGGGAAACCGGCTTCTCCACATAGACGTGCTTGCCATTCGCGGCGGCGGTGGAGGCGATGAGGGCGTGGGTATGGTTCGGCGTGGCGATGACCACGGCGTCGATTTCCTTCGACTCGCAGCACTTCCGGTAGTCGTCGAACTTGGCGACCTTGATGCCCTTCTTGTCGAGTGCGTCCGCGGTCTTGTCGAGGACGCCGGAATCGACGTCACAGAGGGCGACCACGCGGGCTCCCTTCGCCTTGAGGACTTGTTCGAGCAACGCCTTGCCCCGGCTGTTGAAGCCGATGATGGCGACGCGGGCATCCCCGTTCGCGCCCTGGGCGCGTGCCAGCGGGGACAGGAGTGAGAAGGTTCCGGCGAAGGCGGAAGTGCTGATGAAACGGCGGCGGTTCATGGATTTACGGATGTGTTGGGTTTGAGGGTTCGGTGGATCAGTTCTTCGAGAAGGATTCCCAGAGCTTGCCGAGTTCGGCGGACTTCAGGTCTCCGTGGTGGACGACGATGCTGTAGCGGAAGGTCATGGCTTCGCCCTTTTTCAGCGCGTGGTCGCCCAGCGTGGGCTGGTCTTTCTTTCCTTCGAAGTCATGGATGCCGAAGGGGTTCGCTGCGACGAGGCCGTAGTCCCGGACGTGCCAGTAGGTCGGGTAGCGGAAATTCTTCGGATGGTCGAACAGTGCGGCGACGACCGGCTCGCCCTTCTCATCCGGTCCGTGGTAGGCCACCCAGTCCGCGCGCTTGCCCCAGGTGTCCGCATCGGTGACGCCCTTGCTGTCGATGATGTGGGCCTTCGCCTGCTTGCCCTTCAGGCGCAAGGTGCGGTCCATGCGGAAGGCGAACATGCCTTCCTTCGTGTCGCCGAAGGTGACGTCCTCCGCGGCGGTCAGGGTGCAGGTGAACTCCAGCGTGCTGGTGGTCGGGTTGATCTTGCGGACGGTGATGGCCCGCTTCTCGTCGATCAGCTTCTTCCCGTGCGCCTGCCACTCCAGATCCGCGGTGAAGGAGACGCTGTCGGCGGCGGTCTTCGTCTCCGCTCCGAAGCCCTTGTGGATGATGGTCGGGTTGCCCTCGCCCTTCATCGCCCAGAAATCCGCGCCGTTGACGGCACCGTGGCCCATCCACACGGACCGGTGGTGGGGGTGGTCGGTCGCTTCCTCCGCGATGCCTTCCTTCGTCGGCCAGTGGCGGGTGAGGTTCGCGCCGGATGGCGAGAGAAGCGGATAAAGGTAGGGGACTTTCCAGTCCGTGCGGTACTCGGTGATGAGTTTTCCACCATCGGTGACCTTCATTGAACCTTCGGATTTTTCGAGCTTCAGGTCGGCTTGGGCGGCTGCCGAGCATGCGAGAAAAATTGTAAGCAATCTTTTCATGAGTTTCCTGATACGTAGGGGTTGGGTGGAAATCATGCGAGAAAAGAGATGTTTTTCAGCGGAGATTTCCGGAATAGTTTCATCCGTGGTGAGTCATAAGAAACGATGAGTGAGTTCGCGGAATTGGTAGATTCCTATTATCAGGCGTTGTTCCGGTTCGGAATGTCGCTGACGCGCAACGCGGACCGGGCGGCGGATCTGGTGCAGGAGACGTTCTGCATCTGGGCGGAAAAGGGCGACCAGCTCCGGGACCGCTCGAAGGCGAAGACCTGGCTTTTCACCACCCTGCACCGTGAGTTCCTCAGCCAGCGGCGGCACGCGGCGAAATTTTCCGACACGGAGCTGAACGAGGAGATCATCTGCGAGGCGGAGGCCCCCCAGGGGGATGCGGAGCGGCAGATGGACGGCTCCCGCGCGCTGGAAATCCTCGGAACCCTGGATGAAACCTACCGCGCTCCCGTGGCGCTTTTTTATCTCCAGCAGCACAGCTACAAGGAAATCGCGGCGATCCTGGAGATCCCCATCGGCACGGTGATGTCCCGCCTTTCCCGCGGAAAGGAAATGCTCCGCAAACAGATGACCGCGGAGCCGGCCAGCGCGCCGAAGAACATCCTGCAACTCGAACCGGAGGCGCTGGGCAAACGCCATGGATAAGGACGAGGCAAAGTTTCTGCTCGGCAGCTTCCGCCCTGACGGTGCGGACGCGGGGGATGAGGATTTCGCCGCGGCCCTCCAGCTTGCCGCGGAGGACCGTGAGCTGGGTGAGTGGCTGGCCGGGGAACGGGCGGTGGATGCCGCGTTCGCGGCGGCTCTCGGCTCCGTGCAAGCCCCTGCTTCATTGCGGCAGGATATCCTCGGCCTGGAAACCGCCGGCTTGGGTGGCATCCCACAGGCGGAATCAGGGCTCGATGCCTGGATGATCGGCGGCCTGGCCTCCATGGCCGCGCCGGACAGCCTCCGTGGACGGGTGCTGGCCTCCATGGCGACGACGGCCCAAGCCCGCCAGCCGGGGAGCCGCTGGTGGCGCAAGGCGGCGTGGCCGGCGGCAGCCGCCGCGGGAGTTGGCCTGGCGTTTCTTTTCACGATCGACCGGAGCGTCCCTCCGGAAGCGATCTCAGCGGTCATCCCGGCCTCCACCACGGTGCCGGTCGATGTGGTCCAGGCGAGTTTCATCCGCACCTTCGAGTCCCCCTTGTTCGGCTTCGAGGAACACCGCCAGCCGCATGGCGAGCTGGAGAAGATCCTGGAGAAGCAGAAACTGCCCTGCGCGAAGCGGCTGCCCCCGGGACTGGTCGGTGCCCAGGGCGAAGGCTGCCGGGAACTGGTGATTGATGGAAAGCGGGGCTCGCTCGTCTGCTTCGATGAGCCGGTCAATGGCCGGGTCCATCTGGTCATCTTCAAGCGGGCGGACGTCTGCGGGGAACTCCCGACGAGGGATCACCCGACCCTTTCCCAGAACGGACCATGGGCGGTTGCCCGCTGGATCGACGGGGACCAGGTCTATGTGCTGCTGGGTTCCCGCCCGCTGGAAAAGCTGGCCACCCTGTTCTGAGAACCGGCTCCGGAAATCAGGGCCGCTTGGCGATCTGGCGGCGGAACAGGGGCACCAGCTCCGCGTCCATCCAGGCGAAGGCCGCCTCCAGGCCACCTTCCAGGAACAGCTTGCCGATGGAGGCCTCCACCCGGGTGGGGTTGCCGAACGCGCTGAGAAACTCGTTGGAGGTCATGCGGGTGAACCACTCGCCATCCATCATGTTCCGTTCCCTCAGGACGAACTGGCGGGCGAAAAGGGCCAGCACCGCATCGCCGATCCAGGCGTTGGCACGTTCCAGGCGGATTTCTTCGTCTTTGCTGCTCACGCGGGAAGAATGCCGCTCAAGGAACGGGCCGCGAGATTTTTCGCATCCTTTCCGCGTTGATGCGGTCGCGCAGGCGTGACTCGGAATCCGCGTCCCAATAGCCGGGCTGCAGCTCGAGGAACACCGAGGAATAGGGCAGGGCCGTCTGGGTGCGGATGACCAGCACGTCAAAGCTGCGGCTGGCGTCCTCCAGCAGGGTCAGCAGGGATTGCTGGTCCAGTTCCGTGACCTCATGGCCGTGGAGCGCCTCCTTCGTCTTCTTCCGCATGTCATCGATGCCGGGCGCGAAGTCGTTCTCGATCGACCGCTGCTCCCGCGGCAGGAACACCTGGGGCCGGACATGCTGGGTCATTTCCAGCGCGTTCAGCACGTAGTCAACGGCTTCCGGGATTTCCACGTTGGCGGTGACCTGGCGGAAACCGTGGCGGCTGTGGGCGGGGAAGGATGCTTCCGCGATGATGATCCAGTTCCGGTAGCCGAGCTGGCCGACCTGCCGGTTCACCGCGTCCTTCCAGGTCGTCTGTTGCGGGAACAATCCGCAGCCCAGTGATGAGAAAGCCATCACGCAGGTCAGGATCCATCGGCAGGCGCGCATTGGGGAGCAGTTAAATCCGTCTCCGCGATGCTGTCAATGGATGCACCGTGGGATTCTCGGTGGGCGGCCGATTACCGTTCATTACCGTGCGGGTTCCTGGAAGTCGTAGAAGTCGCGGCCTTCCTCCAAGTCGTTCGCCGCGTCCGAATAAACGACGACCGTTCTCATCAAGTTCCGTGCAGGCGTTTGCGAAGTTCCTGGATGCTCATGAACCTTCCTTTGCCCGCTTCGGCGTTGGCCAGTCTGGCTTCAAGAATGTCCTGATGCGCTCGATAACCGTGGCGGCGATCATCTGCCGGTCATAGTGCCATCCGGGCATCTTGCAAGAGCAAGGCTTTCTCCCCGGGAGGTGCTTCCTTTCTTGTTTTGACAGGAAAATGGCGCAAGATTCCGCCAAAATGGAAGCCAGCGACCAGATGAAACCGACCGCCGTCTGGAAAGGCGGTGGGGTTCTGGAGCTGGCCGGGGACTGGACCCGTTCCGGGCCGCGCCCCGAGATTTCCGGAGACGCCCCGGAGGGTGCCCCCGTTTCCTATGAAACCTCCGCCCTCGGGAGGTATGACTCCACGCTGCCCGCTTTCCTGTTATCCGTGTTCCGGGCAGTTCCGGCGGCGGAGGGGCAGGCGGAGGAAACGCCTCCGTTCGACGGCCTGCCGGAGGACCTGCGCGGGCTGATGGAACTCGCGCTCGCGGTTCCGGAGCGGAGCGAGGCGAAGTCCACCACCCGTGATGAGTCGGACATCCGCAAGCTGGGGAAGGTTTCGATCAACATCGCCCAGGGCCTGGGATGCCTGACGGATTTCGTCGGGGAGTCCATGCTGGCGCTAGGGCGTTTTTTCAGGGGGCGGGCCAGGTTCCGTTGGCGGGATTTCTGGGTGATCGTCCAGCAGAGCGGGGCGCAGGCCCTGCCGATCGTCTCCCTCATCAGTTTCCTCATCGGCCTCATCCTCGCCTTTGTGGGAAATGTCCAGTTGGCGAACTTCGGCGCGAACCTCTATGTGGCGGACCTCGTCGGCATCGCGATGGTGCGGGAGATGGGTGCAGTCATGACCGGCATCATCATGAGCGGCCGAACTGGTGCTGCATTCGCGGCGAACATCGGCAGCATGAAGGCGAACGAGGAGATCGACGCGCTGAAGACCTTCGGCTTCGACCCGTTCGATTTCCTCGTCCTGCCCCGGCTGCTCGCGCTCATCCTCATGATGCCGATCCTGACCATCTATGCGAACGTGGTGGGCATCCTCGGCGGTATGCTGGTGGGCGCGGCGGTGGGCATCCCGCCCATCCTCTACTGGCATGAGACGCTCACGGCGGTCACCATCACCACCGCCTCGCTCGGCGTGTTCAAGAGCTTCTTCTTCGGTGCGGCCATCGCCATCGCCGGCTGCCTCCATGGGATGCGGGCGGGGAATTCCTCCGCGGCCGTCGGGGAAGCCACGACGAAGGCGGTGGTGGCCGGCATCACCGCGGTCATCGTCCTGGATTCCGCCTTCGCCGCCATCTTCACCCTTCTCGACATCTGATCCATGGAAGCTCCGAACGCGAAAATATCCGTCCGCGGCCTGACCATGGCTTATGGCTCCTTCGTCGTGATGAAGGACCTCAGCTTCGACATCAACGACAAGGACATCTTCATCATCATGGGCGGTTCGGGTTGCGGGAAAAGCACCCTGCTGCGCCACCTCATCGGGCTGCGGGAACCGGCGGAAGGTGAGGTTTTCTACGATGGAAAGAACTTCACGCGGACGGATCCGTCGGAGCGCGGCGCGTTCATCAACCGCTTCGGCGTGATGTACCAGTCCGGCGCGCTGTGGTCCTCCATGACGCTGGCGGAGAACATCGCCATGCCCATCGAGGAAAATACGGACCTCGATCCGAAGTCGGTCGCCGACCTGGTTTCCTACAAGCTCGCCTTGGTGGGCCTGTCCGGCTACGAGGACTACTATCCGTCCCAGGTGAGCGGCGGGATGAACAAGCGGGCGGGCATCGCGCGGGCGATGGCGCTGGACCCGGACATCCTGTTCCTGGACGAGCCGGGGGCCGGTCTGGATCCGCTCAGCTCCCGCCGGCTGGATGACCTCATCCTGCGGCTGCGCGACAGCCTGGGGTCCACCATCGTCATTGTGACCCATGAACTCGCCAGCATTTTCGCCGTAGCCAACAACTCCATTTTCCTCGATACTGCGACAAGGACCCAGGGAGCCACCGGCAATCCAAGGGAACTCCGCGACCATTCCGACAACCCGGCCGTCCGTGTGTTCCTCAACCGCGGCGACGATCCAGAAGCCAGCCAGCCATGAGCAAGAAAGCCAATCCCACGGTCATCGGAGCGTTCACCCTCATCGGGCTGATCCTGGCGGGTTTCGCCCTCGTTGCCTTCGGCGCGGGCAAGTACTTCGAACGCACCCACGACATCCTGATTTTCTTCGAAAGGAGCGCGAACGGCCTGCTGGTCGGCTCGGACGTGCGGTTCGGCGGCGTGCGCATCGGCAGTGTGAAATCCATCAGCGTGCTGGTGGACTCCGACAACAACCGCAAGATCATCCCGGTGGTGGTGGAGCTGACGGACAAGGCGATCCGGGACATCGGCACCACCAGCGGGAATCCCATCGACTTTTCCGATCCGGAACGGGTGGAGGATGCCGTGAAGCGCGGCCTCCGCGCGGGCATGAAGCAGCAGAGCCTGCTGACCGGCCAGCTTTACGTGGAGTTCGACATTCTGCCGAACTCGCAGGGCTTCACCTACCAGCCGCGCAGGGACCCGGGCATGCCCATCGTCCCCAGCGTGGGCACGGAGATGGATGAACTCATCGCGGGCATTTCGAGCGGCCTGGACAAGTTCAACTCGCTGGATCTGGAGGGCATCATCAAGGATCTCCGGGACACCATCGTGGTGGCGCGGCAGCAGGTGGCCGCCCTGAACATGAAGGAGATCAACGACAACGTGATCACCATCACCAAGGACATCCAGGCCATCACCGGCAACGACAAGCTCAACAGTGCCATCGACAGTCTGGATGGGTCGCTGAAGGAGATCAACGAACTCACCGCGAAGATCAACGCGGGCATCGACCCGATGATGGCGGACTTTTCCGCCGTGTTGAAGCGGGCGGACGAAAGCCTGGAAAGGATCAACGAAACCGCCGCGGAACTCAGCCATGTCAGCAATCCGCGGGCACCCGTGCTGATGCGTTTCCAGAACGTGCTGGAGGAAACCGAGCGTGCTTCCAGAGCCATCAAGGAATTGGCGAACGATCTGAAACGGAACCCGAACGCGCTGATCTCCGGCAAGGAGAACGAATGACGGAGCGCTGGCTTCAGCCGGCATCTTCCACCCCACGCCCACCCAACACCATGAAAGCCTTCCTCTGCCTCCTTCCGTTACTTCTTTTTTCCTGCAACGTGCTCCAGCCGGTGAAGGACACCTCCGTCACCTACCTGCTGGACCCCGCCATCCCGGACAGGAACCCGTCATCCGCCACACCGGCCGTCGCCATCAACCGGCCATCGCTCCCGAGTTATCTGGACCGCCAGCAGATCGTCACCCGGGTGAAGGCGGGCGAGCTGAAGATGAGCAACTACCACCTGTGGGCGGAGCCGCTGGATACGGGCATCGCCCGCGTCGTTTCCATGAACCTCACCCGCCTCACCGGGTCATCGAACATCCAGCCGATCAACAACTTCGTCACCCTGGAGTACACCTCGCTGGTGGAGCTCCGCATCTCCCAGTTCGAGCCTGCGGACCACGACCACGTGGTGCTTGCCTGCACCTGGAAGGTCCAGCCGGTGCATGGCCGGCCCCTGCAGCCCCGTAACTTCCGCACGGAGGTCCCGTTCACCCCGTCGGCGGACAAGACCGACCTGTCCCCGAGGATCGCGGCCATGAACGAGGCCCTTGCCCGGCTTTCACGGGTCATCGCCGGTTCCCTCTGAAAGGAAGGCAAGCCTCCGGATTGCCTCTTCAATCCACCTTCACCATCCCCAACAACCGGCAATCCGGAGAATTGCCTTCCTTTCCCATGAACATCGGCGTTCCCACTGAGATCAAGGCACAGGAAAACCGCGTGGCCATGACTCCCGGATCCGTCGTGGAGCTGGTGAAGCGCGGTCACCGCGTTTTCGTCCAGCGGGGTGCCGGAGCGGGCTCGAGCTATCCGGACGGGGAGTATGAAAAGGCCGGTGCCATTTTAGCGGAAGATGCCCCGACCGTGTTCGCGGAAGCGGATCTCATCGTGAAAGTGAAGGAGCCGCAGCCAGGGGAGATCGCCATGCTGGAGTCACGGCACCTCCTCTTCACCTATCTCCACCTCGCCGCGAGCAAGCCGCTCACGGAAGGACTGATGGCCAGCGGCTGCACCGCGCTGGCCTATGAGACGCTGGAAGTGAACCGCCACCTGCCCCTGCTGGAGCCGATGAGCGAGATCGCCGGGCGCATGGCCGCCATCGTCGGCTCCTACCATCTGGCGAAGCACGCGGGCGGGCGTGGCATCCTGCTGGGCGGCGTGCCCGGCGTCGCACCCGGGCGGGTGGTCGTGCTCGGTGGAGGTACCGCCGGGGTGAATGCCGCCCGCGTCGCCACCGGCATCGGTGCGGATGTCACCATCCTCGAGGTGGACTTCGAGCGCATGCGCTTCCTCGACATCACCATGGGCGGCCACACGGTTTATTCGAACCAGGCGAACCTCGCCGACCTGTTGCCGCGGGCGGACCTGGTCATCGGCGCGGTCCTTGTGCCGGGGGCGAAGGCTCCGAAGCTGATCACGCGTGAAATGCTCCGCCTCATGCCGCGCGGCAGCGTCTTCGTGGACATCGCCGTGGACCAGGGCGGCTGCGCGGAAACCACCCGTCCCACCACGCATGACAATCCCACCTACGAGGAGGAAGGCGTGCTCCACTACTGCGTGGCGAACATGCCGGGCGCGTATGCCCGCACCGCCACCCAGGCCCTCAACAACGTGACCCACCCGTGGATCTCACTCATCGCGGACAAGGGGCTGGCGGGTGCGTGCGAAGCCCGGCCTGAACTCCGCTCCGCGATCAATACCCACGGCGGAAAACTGACCTGCAAGCCGGTGGCGGAGGCACACGGCCTTCCCGCCGAAGAGATTCAGCGGACCGTGTAGATTGCGCCCTCCGGCTGCTGGGAACGGATCTTTTTGCAGATCGGCTTGTTTTCCTTTTCGTCGCGGATGACGAGGATGTAGCCGTCCAGTTTCAGTCCATCCACCAGCCGCTGGAGCACTCTCCGGACGTCGTTGTCCGATGTGAACCGGTACCACGGGAAGCGCAGGTCCACGGCAAGGATGTAATGGCTCCAGTTCGCGAACTCCTGGTGTTCCTTGCGGACCAGCCACGCGGTGCGGACGCTTTTTTCCCCGGCCAGGAGTTCGCGGATCTCACCGATCTTTTCCTCATCCAGGCCGTGCGGAAGAAATGTGTCGCGCTTCGTCAGGTTGTTGCGGGCGTGCATCGCGGAGTTCATCCGCTCATCATGGAGATCCGCCCGGCGCTTCATCTCCCTCACGGCGTCATGGTTCCCCTGGCGGTCATGGTAGGCGGCCATCGCACCGAGGCATTGCAGGGTGTCCATCGGGTCCTCCGCCAGCCGTTCCATGATCCGCAGCCCGGACGGGTCGTCATGCTCCAGCAGGTAGCTTGCCGTGGTGAAGGACGCCTCCTTGTGCTCCGGGTGGCGGATGGCGTAGTCCCGCAGGGCCGGGAAAACGGAGTCGATCCCTTCCGCTTCCAGACGGAGGATGATCCGCTGCCAGCCGGTCTCCCCGCTGTCCCCGCCTTCGGTCGTGGGGGTGAGCTCCTGCAGTTTGTCCCGGGACTCCGCGCGGCTCCGGTGGCTGGATTGCCAGTCCTCCAGGACGAACTGGTGCCACTCACCGCTGAATGCTTCCCGCGCCCGGGCCGAAAACTCCGGACCGAGCAGCGCGTCCGATGCGTGCTCACGCAACGTGGGAATCCACCGCGAATCCACCGGCATGCCCAATGCCTTGACCCGGTCGCTCAGGCTCGGGTGGGTGTCGGAGGTTCCGGTTGCGAGAGAGAACGCGTGGGAGAGCCAGCGGGAAGCGGCCGCCGGTTCCGGATCGGCTTTGAGGAAACTCCTCATCTCTCCATAAATCGCCAGCGGTGGGAGAGGCTCGTCGGCCACCCTGAGATTGATGTTTTTCCAGAACACATCCTCCAGATGGCGTGCCCGGAGATCGACGCGCTGCAGCGCGCGGGCGGAGGTGGCGGGGGAGGTGACCTTCGCCGCGAAGGCGTCCGCCTGATACTCGTTGGAGCGTGAAAGGACGAAGGCCCGGGCGTTGAAGCGCGGCCAGAACCAGACGAAGAACTTCTTGAGCGGCGCGATGAGGAATCCTTCCTTCTGGAAGATCCCGTCCGCCGCGCGTTCCCAGGTCATGCGCATGCGGTAAATCCAGTTGCCGGTGCTGCCGTCCTTGTTGGAAAGGTGGCTGAACTCGTGGGCCAGCACCGCCTTGAACTCCTCCGGTTCCAGCGCGTCCATCAGCGGCAGGCCCAGGCTCAGGTAGTTCCGGTGCATGCCGAAGATGCCTGCCAGCGGCAGTTGCACCACGGAGGCGTTGAGGTCGTTCGTGAGGAGAACCTTGTGGAACCGCACCCCGCCCGCGGCGTCGGAGATGTCATCGATCATCCCGAAGAGGGCCGGCGTTTCATCCCGTGTGATCTCCTTGCCTTGCGGCGGGTGCAGACGGTTCCACAGGCTGCGGATGAGCGTCAGGGAAAGGGCACCGGCCGCGATGCCCAGCACGGCCCCGAACTTGATGGTGACGACGTTGGGATGGAGGATGATGAAGAACACGCAGCCTGCGAGCAGGGCCAGGCTACAGACGATGGCGACGGACAGCACCACGTAGCCGAACATCGCCCACGAGATGGAGGATCGTGTCAGCGCGTCTTTGCGGCCACGGAATTTTTCCTCCAGGCCTTCCACCAGTTGATCGAACTCCACGCGTGTCATGGCGGCGATGCTTCGGGGGAGTCCGGAGGCCGTCAATACGGCAGGAGTGGAGAAACTGTTAGAAAAGCATCCCGTGGGGCGCGGACAGGATGATTGCCGCGCCGGGGATGAATTCCATTTCAACAGCCGCCCGTGTCGCGCGTCTTGCGCCGCAGCAACAGCAGCGCGGATCCAGCGATGCCCAGCAGGGCGGCGGATGGCTCCGGCACCACGTTCACGGTGAAGTTGTCATAGCGCATCGTGTTCACATGGGCGCCACCGCTTGTTCCAGCCGTGTTATTGTTGCCGGAAAGGAACAGGCCCGCCGCGACCAGGGTGCCGCTTGGCAGTGCCGAGCCGAGGGTGCTGTCCGAGATGGACAAGGCGCTGCTGGTCACCGTCATATTCCGCCAACTGGAGGCAGCGGTGGTGAAGAGCAGCTCCCGGAGCTGCGCGCCATCCGCCCAGGTCCCTGCGGTCGTGGTGAAGAACGTGTTGGACACGAACCATTGGGTGGGATTCCCCGGGGCATCAATGGCGAGGACGATGCGGTAGCGGTCGTTCGCGGAACTGTTCCGGGCGAGGAAGGAGATGCTGGAGATGTCCGCCGTGGTGATGGGATTTTGCGGATCATAGAACTCCGTGGTGTAGGCCAGGCCGTAGCTGCTCTCAAAGGTCGTCTTGGCACCATACCCGGCGCCCAGATTGCTCACGACGAATCCACCGCTGGCGCTGTTGGTGGTGTTGGCGGAGCCATCTATCGCGGATGTGCCATAGACGGTGGTCCAGCCTATGGAGGCATGGCTCACGTTGCCTCCGGTCGCGTTCGGGAAAGTTTCCTGATAGGTCGTGGCGGCGTGCGCGCAGACAGCGGAAGCGAGCCACAGAGGCAGGAGATGACGGAAGCTGGGTTTCATGGGTTTTGTGGTGGGAGGTGCGGGACGGAATACCCCGCTTTTTCACACAAGGTCATGAAACCGGAAAATTGGACAAAAAATTTCAGACCCCTGTTTGCGGAAACGAAAAAGCGCGCGATCCCCGTGGGCATCGCGCGCTCTATCAGAAGAGTCAGGCGGGGGTCACATCAACTGTGCGCCAGCCTCCGCCAGCTCCGACCGCTCGCCGCGGTTGAGGGCGACGTGGGCGACGAACGGCTGCCCCTTGAGGCGGTTCCGCGTATAGACCAGGCCGTTGCTGCGGCTGTCCACATACGGATTGTCGATCTGGGCGGGGTCACCGACGAGGACCAGCTTCGAGTCGCGGGACATTCGGGTGACGACGGTCTTCGCTTCCTGCGGGGTGAGCTGCTGCGCCTCATCCAGCACGAAGAAACGGTTCGGGATCGAGCGGCCGCGGATGTAGCAGAGCGCCTCGATTTCCAGGATGCCTTGTTCCATCAGCAGCTCGTAGGGCTTCTTGGCGGGCGGGGCGCCGGGGTTCGGCTTCTGCTGCTTGCGCTTCGGTCCCAGCGGGATGTTCGGGCGCATCAGCAGGTCCAGCGCATCATGGATCGGCTGCAGCCATGGGCGCATCTTTTCATCCAGCGAGCCGGGCAGGAAGCCGAGCTGGTCGCCCATGGCCACCACCGGGCGGCTCACGGTGATGCCGTTGTACCTCCGGTTGAACATCTCATGGAGGCCCGCGGCGACGGCGACGAGCGTCTTGCCGGTGCCGGCATGACCGTAGCAGGTGACCAGCGAGATGTCCGGGTTGAGCAGGGCGTCGATGAGGAAACGCTGGCCCAGGTTGAGCGGCTTGAGCGTCTGTCCGTCGGGGATCTTCAGCACCTCCGGGATGTTCAGTTTCACGAAGCGGCCGTCGGCATGCAGGCGGGCGGGGATGGTCTGCTTTTCCCCCGCGCCCAGCAGCAGGTATTCGTTCGTGGCGAGGCCGGTGAAGCGTTCCGGGGAGATGAGCAGCTCCCCGGTGCTGGAGAACCGGTGCAGCTCCATGGGGTCCACCTCGATACGGCGGACTTCGTAGTTGGAGACCTCCCGGGCATCCACCTTGTCATTGAGGTAGTCCTGGCAATCGATGCCCACCGCCCGGGCCTTGAGTTGCATGTTGATGTCCTTGGTGACCAGCACGACGGGGCTCTTGTTGTGCTGCATCAGCAGGAGCGTGGCGGCCAGGATGCGGTGGTCCACCCGCTCCCGGTCCGGGAAGATGCGGTGGAAGCTGTCGAGCTGGCTGGAGTTCTTCGGGCAGGCCTCCGGATCATAGATCACCAGGCGGATGGTGCCTCCCTCCGCGGTGTCCACTCCCCGGGTGACCTTCCGCGCGCAGGAGAACATCTCCGTCAGGCGGCGGTGGACGCGGCGGGCGTTCGCTCCGCGCTCCGTCTGCTCCGACTTGAACTTGTCCAGTTCGGAAAGGACATCCACGGGGATGCAGAGGTGGTTTTCCTTGAACCGTTCGAGCGCCGCCGGGTCATGCAGCAGCACGTTGGTGTCGAGGACGTAGTTTTTGGCGGTCTGGTTGGGGGCGGTGAGGCCCAGTTCCGTCGGTCGCGGTCGAGAGGTCACAGATTGGTTGCGGGTGGTTTTGATTTTGGGAAGGGTTTCCTCTTCGGTAATCAATGCCTGTGACTCATCGGTACGGTTGATCATGATTCAATGGGTGGAAACATGGCGGGTAAGGGGGTGCATCCGCCGGCCCGCCACCGGTGATCGCGTAGGCCACTTTTGTTGAGCGGCCATTTAATACGGCTTTTCAAAGTAATTGCAGGCTCGCTGGATTTTCCGGAGATGACAACAACTTTTCAGCCGCCGGCCAACTTTCGCAGCCCGGCCCGGAGTATTTTCCCAAGCGGGCTGCAAGGAAGCGATTCGACGAACACGGGGGGCTGGAGGCGGCGGTATCCTGGAGCATGGATTTCATACTCCTTTAGCAGGTTGAGGACCAATTCCGGCGGGATCGTATTTTTGAAGATGGGCACCAGCCGGTGCTCCGCGCGCGCATCCGGAACGGCGGCGATGGCGAATGTCCCGGGAGCGAAGATTCCGCCGGAGATCCCCACCAGTTCGCGCTCGATCTCCTCCGGATCCACCAGTTCGCCCAGCACCTTGACGATCTGGTCGGCGCGTCCGAGCGGGGTGATGTGGCGGTCCTGTAACAGCACCCTGTCGGACGTGCGGTGCCATCCGCTACTGCGTTCCTCGTAGTTCCATCCGCCGGACCCATCCGGGCGGAGGATTCCTGAAAAGAGTGCAGGGCCGGAGACCTCCAGGATGCCGTCATCCGCCGTGCGGACATCCCAGATGTCGAGCAGCGGGATGCGGCCTGTTTCGTACGGTGAATCCAGTAGATCCGGTGACTGGGTGGCGATCTGTGAGCCGGTCTCCGTCATGCCGTAGCTGGCCAGCACCGGCCAGCCGAGATCCCTTGCCGCCTGTCCGGTCCGTTCGTCCAGCCTGCCGCCGCCCACCACGATGGCACGGAGGGCCGCGGGGGCCGGAAGCTCCGCCGCCACCAGGTCATGCACCTGCGTCGGCACCATCGAGGTATGGGTGATGGCCTTCTCCTCCGCCCACTTTTGGAAAGCCGTGGCATTCCACTTTCCGGAAAACGTGGCGCAACCGCACGCCGCCTCGAAGCACCGCGCCGCCACACCGAAGCCGCCGACATGGTGGGGCGGCAGCGTCAGTCCCCAGCGGGAGTCCTCCGTCACGCCGAGGTGGCGGTTCACGCAGGCCGCGGAGAGCAGCAGCGCGGACTTGGAAAGGGCGATCCATTTCGGCGTGCCGGTGCTGCCGGATGTCTGGAAAAGGACATGACCTTCCAGTTCCGGCAGATCCGGCAGGGCGCGCCGGTCATCCCCCGGCGCGAATGGCCGCGGATCATCCCAGAACGAAGGATCGGTCAGTAGAGCCGCGTCCATGGCAGCGCTTCGAGTTGGTCGTCGAATCCGAGGCCGGTGCCGGGAGGCGGAGTAAAGTCCGGCGACCATGGGCCGAGCGCCTCGCTGAATTCGTTCGCATCGAAAAGGTGGTGCGTCTGCAGGCCGCAGACGCCGGTGATGCCGGGGAACTGGAGTTCCAGCCGCGCGGCCTCCCACGCGGCGAACGCCTGGCCGAAGGGATGGTCCATGTAGCTGGTCAGCACCACCCGCTGCCGGTGGGCGATGGCTGCCTCCGCCAGCAGGAACGGCTCGTCGATGGCGGGCTTGATGACGCAGACCTGCGCGCCTTCACGGTGAGGCCCGGCTTCACGGTCGATGGCGAGCGGGACGCGGGTTTTCCGGTAGAGGGCAGGCCACGCGGTTTCCGAAAACGGGCAGGGATCCTCGATGAAATCAATCGCGCCGCGCACCTTTTCCGGCAGCCCCAGCAGGAAAGCCTCCGCCGTCTCCGGGGTGAGGGACTCGTTGAAGTCGATCCGCCATTTCAGGGCGGGGAACTCCTCCGCCGCCTCCAGCAGGAACGCGCGTTCCTTCTCCGGATTCCGGCCTCCCTTGATCTTGATGACGGTGAAGCCCGCCTCCACCGCTTCCTGGATCGCGGGGAGCTTCGGATCGGTGACCGTGGCATGGCTTTTCGGTACCTCCATTTCCTCGAACAGGGATTCGTCGCGGCTGCGGGCGGCCTCGTCATACTCGGCACAGCGCAGCGCGCGGCGGACGATGGGCCAGCGGCGCGGTCCCTCCAGGTCCGCGAGGCATTTGTCCAGCGTGGGGTCGCCCAGCTCCGGCCAGGGATGGATGCAGCCGAAGCCGTCGCCGACGCGGATCAGCGCGCCTTCGAACTCACGGCGGCCGGAGATGGCGTTGAGGAAGCCACGGCTCCGGATGCGGTAGCGGGCGATGAGTGGCTTTTGTCCGGTGGAGATCATGGTTTCAGAACGGCTGCGAGGTGATAGGCCGCCGCGAACATGATGAGCTGGATGCCGCCCATGGCAAGGTAGCGGTTGTAGGCGGGACCGGGTGGCGTGCTGATCAGGCCCCAGATGATCCGCAGCCCCATCAGCAGCACCGGTGCGCTGGCGATGGCCAGATAAGGGTAACCAAAGGCGACCCAGCCCAGCCCGGCGAAGGCTGCCAGCTTCACCTGCAGCCAGATGAACATGACCGCGAACTTCGGCCCGCAGCGCACGGCCAGCGTGTGCTTGCCGGTGGAGGCGTCTTCCTCGCGGTCGCGCAGATTGTTGATGGAAATGAGCACCGCCGACAGCAGGCCGATCTGCCCGCCCAGCAGCAACGCCTCTTTCGGCCACCCGCCGGTCTGCACGAACACCGTGCCCGTCACCGCGATGAAGCCGAAGAACAGGATCACGAACAGCTCACCCATCCCACGGTAGGCCAGCGGAAAGGGTCCGCCGGTATAGCCGTAGGCCAGGAACAGCGACGGGATGCCGATGGCCAGGATCGGCCAGCCGCGAGCCTCGATGAGGAACGCTCCGAACAACGCCGCCGCGATGAGGAACCCGGCGGCCCATTTCATCACCTTGCTCCGGCTCATCATGCCGGAGGCGGTCACCCGCTTCGGTCCCAGCCGCTTCGCCGTGTCCGCGCCCTTCGCGTGGTCGATGGCGTCATTGAAAAAGTTCGTCGCGATCTGGATGGCGACCGCCCCGCCCAGCGTGCAGATGGCCAGCCAGAGATTGAAAGCCCCGGTGAGCTTCCATGATAGCACACACCCCGCCCACACCGGCACGATGGCGGCGGGCAGCGTCTTCGGACGGGCGGCGAGCAGGATGGATTTGATCGGTGTGGCGGGCACGGGGGGAGTGAAAGTGATCCGCTCCTTTCAGACCACCTCATTCCTTCCGTTGTCCGCCTTTGCGGGTTCCGATCATAGGACCGCTTCATAACGGAATGCGGCGGATCCCCGGAACAAGGTCGAAATGACTGTCATTGCTGAGCAGGGGGAAGCCGGTGTTCGAGAGTCATTGCGGCGATCCACAGATCGTTTGAGGACAAAAGGAAAGGCTGTGTCCAGCCTGTCGGGTTCGCCTGCTTTGACATCGCGGCCCGGGCTGACACAAACTCCGGCATGTCAGCATCCGGGGCCTTGCTTGAAGCGTTGTCCTCCATCACCGGCAGCGGGAATTTCCATTCCGCCGGGACGGCACCGTTTTTTCTGCCCGGGCTGCATGTCGATGGCATTGGTGAACTGGCCTTCCCGCTCCCGCCTTCGCAGGCGGAGGAGTTGATTGCACTGGCAGAGGCCGCCCCCTATGGCCTGGGTGAGAAGACCATATTGGACGAAGCCGTCCGCAAATGCTGGCAGATCGATGCCTCGCGATTCTCCTTTAAATCGCCGCAGTGGAAGAAATTCCTCGACCAGACCGTGGTCCGGATCCGTGAGAATCTCGGCATCCAGGGGAAAATCTCAGCCCATCCCTACAAGCTGCTGCTTTACGGGAAAGGTGGGCATTTCAAAGCCCATCGCGACACCGAAAAACTCGATGCCATGTTCGGCACGCTGATCATCGCGCTGCCTTCCGCCCATGAGGGAGGCGGTCTCTTCATCCGCCACGCGGGAAAGGAAATCGAAGTCGATTTCAGCGAGCCGGAACACCGGCACAAATTCCAGCACGCCGCGTTTTTCGCCGATTGCGAGCATGAGGTGGTGCCAGTGCGTTCCGGCTACCGATGCTGTCTGGTTTATAACCTCCGGCTCGATTCCGGGGAGCCGGACGCCCTCAACCAGCCTCCCGATGCGCAGGCAAGGTCATTGGTGCCCGTGCTGGAGCAACTGAAACGGGAGAGTCCGGGCGATCTCGCTGCCATCCTGTTGGAGCATGGCTATACCGAGGCGAATTTCTCCCTGGGAAATCTGAAGGGAGAGGACACCGTCCGCGCCCGCGCGCTGCTTGCCGCTGCCGGGGAAGCTGGCTTTTCCGCCTTGGCCGGCCTCGTGACCTACCATTGTTGCGGCACCCTTGAGAGCGGGGGATACGGCTATGACGATGATGAAGACGTGGAAGACGGAACCATGGGCGAAATCATCGATGAATCCCTCGTCATCGAACATTGGCGGGATGCGCGGGACCGGCGGGTGGATCTCGGTTCCTATCACATCGGGGAGGATGCCATTATTTCCCGCCAACCCATCGGCGAGGGGGAGCCGGATGAAAAGGAAGCCGAAGGCTACACCGGCAACGCCGGTTGCACCATGGACCATTGGTACCGCCGCGCTGCCATCGTTCTCTGGGCGAAGGAGGACCAGGAAAACATCCTCTGCCGCTACGGCTTCCGAGGGGCCTGTGCCGCGCTCGCTGATCTCTCCGCCGGGAAAAGACATGGCCCCGGCTCGCCTTTCCACCGTCTGGCACGGGCAGTCATCACGGGGTTGCCGGATCACGTCACTCACCGCTATCACCGGGGCATGGAGGATGCGCCGCTCGCCCTCGTCCTCCGCTCACTGGCCGGGACCCGCTCCCGGGATCTCCTTGATGAACTCATGTCCTCTGTCCCGGATCAGACGTGGGAAATCTGCACCGCGCCTCTCTGGCGGGATCTCCACCAGGCTTTCGGTACGGATGCTTTCGCTACGTTGCGCGACCGCCTTGCTGGCGAACCCGGAGAGAACCGGACCACTCTCTTCACCATCCTTGATGCCCTTGCATCGTGCGGAGAAAGTGCCCCACCTGCACGGCCCATCGCCAGCCTCCTGGCGGCCTTTGCTCCCAAAGCCCCCAACCTCTCCTATGGAGAATCGACTCCCTGCCCGCCCGGCAACCTTGTCGAAACCCGCATTCTGCTCGCCGCCTCGCATTTGCTGGATGATTAAACCCATCGCAGGAAAGCCCTCGGGTTCCTCCTTGCCGACCGCTCGCTGGACTATGTCCGGCAAACGCTCGGACCCGCATTGTTGGAAATCCCTGTGAAAGCCAGCCTTCCGCCTTCCTCGCTTGTGCCTGTCGTTCTGGCCTTCGCCCGCGACCTGCTTTCGGCGGAGGTCGCACGACCGCTTCTTCCATACCCGGACTGGTCCCGCCCCTGCTCCGTTCCGGAAATCCAGGCCCGGACCGGCTATGGTTACCGTTACCAATGCGAAAAATCCAGTGAGGCCATCCGCCAACTCATAGGCTTCATGGCGGACCCCGCCGCCGGGAAGCATGATTTCCGCTACCCCCAGGACATCCGCGGCATGCTTGAAGGCTTGATCCGGGATCACCATCTCGACATCGACCACGTCACCATCCGCAAGGGAAGCCCCCACATCCTCTCCTGCACCAAGAATGACAATTCTCACCATCGGGCTCTTGCCCGGCGAACTGCGGATGAAACGCTGCTCGGCCGGTTGAGAGCGATGGGATGAAAATGGTCCCGTGGGGAGTCAAGGCTGGCTTACCCGCAGGCGCATGAAGCCCTGTCCGCCCGAGTTTGCGGGTGTTTCATGCCTATGGATGACCGTAATCGTACCGTTGCCATTGGCCACGACATCGACCAACTCCGCCTGACGCCAATCGATCATGTTTGAGGAGCATTGCACGATATATCCGATATCCGTCCGATCAGCCGGGCGGGTGTAGGTGAAGCGTTGATAGGTTTTGCCCCGCACCGTCACCCACCCGGAAGCGGGAAGATCTTCAGTCCGTGCGCGTTGGCCGGAAGCCAAACCAAGCGCATATCTCACCAGATTCGGAACACCGTCGCCGAGCGGTTGATCGTTCGGCCCGCGTTGGCCCGCAGGCAATGCTGATGCCCAGGAGGCGAATGCCGAAGATCCACCGCCGCCGCCGCCGCCGCCTCCACCGTTTGATTGGATCGTGAGTTTGGCCGGGCTGGAACTGCCGATGTTATTGTTCTCGTTAGACTCGGGGATCTGCTGATCGGAATCGATGAACACCGTCACATGATACTCTCCAGGAGGGATCGAAGGGGGCAGGACGATGGAACCGGAATAACTTTCCGATGCACCGGGACTCAAGAACCCCATCGGGCCATAGTAGCCGATTTGATGGGTTGTTCCATGCGAAGCGCTGGATAAGAATATCTTTGTGTTGTGCGTGGAAGCAGGGCTTGCGGAGCCATTATTTCTTTCCGTCCAACTCATCTGGATCGTCCCTCCTTGGGCGACATGGGTGGCGGGGACGGGGATAGGTTCGAGCACCACCAGATCCACGTGGCCCGGAACCGCCACGTAAGTGCCGATCGCTGTGGTCGTTTGGTTGGAGTTGATCGTTACCGTTTGGTTGGCGGGCGTGGTCCAGCCGTCCACCGTTTTGAAGGATAACGTATGGGAACCTGCAGGAAGTCCCGGCAAGGTGGCGCCGCTGTTCTGCCACGCTCCTCCGTTCACCCGCCACTGTGCCCCCACCCCCACCGCTCCTGCCGGCGTGAGATTCACCTGCAATGAGCCGGTTTGCGCCTGCGAAGATGTGAAAGAGGCCGTCAGGGTAATCCCATCATAATCGGAGAAACCGTGAATCATGACGTACCAGTCCCCCGCAGCAGGGTTGGGTATCGTCACGGTCTCATTATTGCCATTCAAATAGGGGCGATGGTCGTAGCTGGTTGTTGTCGCCTGCGCTCCGCGCTTCAAATACAAATCTCCATCCCCCGTCCCTCCGGAAATGCCGATCACCAACTGGGCCTGCCCGGAAGGAACCGTGATCTTGTAATGAAGCGAACTGCCTTGAAGACCGCCTATTCCCGCCACGGGGATCCCATTCTGCAAGATGGTGGGACCTGCCGGAGATGCCGCGAATGTAACGTGGACACCCCGGTTGGCCTGGATGTTGGAAAGCGTGTAGCTGTTCCCGCCGGTTTGCGCCACGGTCCCATCAACCAACCACTGATTGACCATATAGTTGGCATTTGGGCTGGCCGTGAATGTCTGGCTCCCCCCCGCGTTCTTGGAGACGTTTCCGCTGGGGCTGATCGTGCCTCCGGTGCCAGCAGTTGCTGTGATCGTGTATTGGGTGGCAGGGGGTGAAGAACCGGGTATCGGCTCAATCCACAGACTATCGCTACTTCCGATTGCAGACCAACCGACCACTTGGTCGGTATCCCAATGAACCTTGACCCAAGTGTATCCTTCGGCATTCCAGAATGTGGAATTTTTCGTACTGTCGAAGACGATGGTTCCTAACGCTCCGGCAGTTCGTTGTGCGCCAATCTGGCTTGCTGTCTGGCTTGGTTGGGCGCGGACATTGCCAGGGAATATAGATGTGGTGCGAATCTGTTGTCCCGCAGTGATCGGAGAAAGCATTTTAATCATCCATTTTTGTGCCCCGTTATAGTGGATTTCACTCCATGTATAACTATGATGATCTCTGCTCTGAAGGTCATTGCGCACCCATGGATCTGAGGCAATCAAATGAGTCGGAGTATATCCACGAATAGCCATGATGTGACCACCTGATTGGAATTGCGTGCTTAAAAAAACCGGCCGTCCTGCATCGATTTCGGATTTGACTTTCGCTTCACTGGAAGAACCTTCAAAAGAAGCCCATATACCGTGTTTCCAGAAATATTGGACGGCTTTGTAAGCCAATGTCCCCACATTGCTGTTTTCTATTAAATATCCATGCGCTCCATAGTTAATCTTTCCGCCAAGATCCGCAGTTCCTATATTGAATGGAAAGTTTGCGTGTGAATAAGCTGTGCTTGATGGGATTCCTTCCTGATTTATCGGTGCGACATACCAGCTATAATTGTTGGTTTGGCCGGATTTGCCTATCATGGGTCGTGGTGCCAGGCGATTATAATAAGTTAAAATCATCACCGCTGAAGCTGGTCCGCAAGCAGCTCGCGAGTCGAACCCGGGATGCATGTCAGATATGCCAATTTGTCGAATATATGCCATTGATCCCGGAAGTGTGACAGTTCCGCCTCCTGCCCCCGCTTGGATGATGGTCACTGTTTTCGGACTGCCGGACGCTGCGGGCGCCGCAATCTGAATCGTTCCCGAGCGTTGTGTGCCTGTATTCGTTGAATAAGACACGTTGATCGTTCCACTGTTTCCGCCGGACGCTCCGGATGTGATGGAAAGCCACGATGAGCCACTGGCGACGCTTGCTGAATAGTTCATTGTCCCGCCACCTGCATTGCTGACGGCCAGGCTGATTGATCCCGCTGAAGATGATTGGATCGAAGGGTTGGAGGGTGTTACGGAGAGGACAGGTTGCGAAGGGGATGGGGTATAAACAACGGTGAATGACCGTGAGGCAGTCGCGCCACTGGTGTCCCGCAAGGTGACCGTCCAATGCAGGGTTCCCGACCAAGTGGGATTCTGTTCAACGACTTTCGGCCGCAGAGTCATCGACGTATTGGAATTGACGGTCACCTTCGCATTCCAGTTGGAATCGTTTCGATTCCACGTTGCGCTCCCATTGTCCGCTCCGCTCCAATTCAAGGTTACCCGATCGACGTTGTTGAGATTGGCTCCGGTAACGGAGAGGGTCGCATCATGGGGTGCGGTGTTGGTGGAAATCTGCTCCGGAATCAGCTTGGAGAAATCGAGCGTAGTTCCTGCTGTTTGCCGCGTGATGGTTCTTGATGTTATAGTGCTGTAGGTAGCCTGGGAATTGCGGGATCTGACATCAACGATGTTCTGGCCGACGCTTAGATTCGTTGCCGTGAAACTCCAGGATGTCGTGCCGGATGCAGTGTTCCAGTTTCCGCTGTTTACACGCCATTCCACTGCCGAAACCGAACTCCCCGGCGCGGTCGCCGAGCCTGAGAAACTGTAGCTGGTCGTCCCATTCGGCACTGATACGTTTCCTGATGGCGAACCAATCGAAACCGTTGGTGTTCCCACGGTTTGGGGGGTCTGGAAGTAACGCAATGAGGTGTATGAGGACAGGCCGGCTGAATTCCCCGCCGCGACATTCCAACGATAAGCTTTCCCGGGCTGCAGATTCACAGTGCGGCTGGTCGAGGTGGTCGTTGTGTCCACCACGAGGTTGCCGGTGGCGATGTCGGTGAGGCCGAGATCATAATAGCTTGCACCGCTGGAGGAACTCCAAGTGAGTGTCACGCTTGTGCCCGGGAGAATGGGGCCCGGACCGGAGGTATTTCCAGGACTAGGACTTCCCGGAGTCGGGGCTTTCACGACCGTCAGATCATTGACTGACCATCCTGTTGATAGACTGCTGCTTTCCCAATCGACCCGCCACCATGTGTATCCGTTTGCGTTCGTCGGTCCTCCGATTACAACGCCGAGCGACCCGCTCGGAACCGTGCCTAAATCCGCACCCGATGTAGAGGCGGTGGAGCGGATTTTCAGATTCAGATCGGCTCTAACCCTGTCGCCAATGACGATGCCATTTGCTTGTTGGATGATTGCGACAGAGAAAAAGCATGAGAGAAGAACATAGCGCAAAGCCATGAAAATGGAGGGGAAGTGCCAGGATTGCGGGGGGAGCGTTTTCATGGAGGCAGGATCAAAGTGAGGGAGGAGGAAGGAAATGGTTCGGCCCGCTTATCTGCGCCGGAATGGATTGAGGGCTTTGACGATCCAAATGCTGGGAAATTCAAATTATTTGCACCAACTGTGTGTGGATTCCGCTCTTGCCATCCACATGCCGGAGTTTGCCAGCCCGTCTCCCGGAGGAGGGAAAATGAATTTCTTCGGGCCGCGTTTTTCCGGCGGACCGGGGTGCCAAAACTGGACGCAAGAGCAGTTCGCGGCGTGGTCGCAAGCCAATGGTTGGGACATCGACTGGCGACCTCCGCGTGCATTGAGACCGGAAAGCGGACGCTGACGGATTTCGGGTTGGCGTTTCTGCTGCGCGTGCGTATTGCGCCAATGAAGAATGACCCCGGAGTTGGTGGGTCGTTGCGTCAGGATTCATGACACCCGGCGCGTGGGCTGGTTCTGATGGTTTGGGTTGATAGTGGAAAGTCCCACCACCACGGGGCCTACCTCCCGGGACTCTCCGGCCGCCGGATCTCGTCCTGACGGTCTTCCTTGCGCTCAACGATGGCAAAGATCGCCCCAGCCTTGCTTCGATGGCTCCCAGGCTGACCTTGCCGTTGAGGGCTTTGATCGTGTGCTTGCGGTTCCAGCCGGGGGTGTCGCTGATCTCATCGATCATCGCGCTCGTTCCCGCCCGGTTGCGCCCCACATAACGCGCACGGCAGCTCTCCAAATATTCTGTTCTGCTCTTCCGACTCATGATCCCGGTAAGTGTCCTCATCCGGGTGTCATTCTTTCTGACGCAACGACCGCCGACAGAGGCTCTCCCAAACCTTCTCCGGTGTCATTCTACTTGGCGCAATGCGCGTGCTGGGAGTCAGGTGGTCCAATCTGGACGAGGGCAGGATAAGGCGGTAATTATCGTGCACCCCATATATAAGCCCATGGTTGGTAAGAGGACCCGCATTCCCACCATCAAGGCACCCGCGGGAACTTCGAGAAATCCGGCTGCCGCTTTTCGATGAAGGCCTGTTTGCCCTCCTTGCCCTCCTCGCTCATATAGTAGAGCAGGGTGGCGTTTCCGGCGAGGTCCAGCAGACCCATCTGGCCATCGCAGTCCGCGTTGAGGGCGGACTTCAGGCAGCGCAGGGCGAGCGGGGAGTGGGCGAGCATTTCGCGGCACCATTTGAGCGTCTCCGTCTCCAGTTCCACCAGCGGCACCACGGTGTTGACCAAGCCCATGTCGAGCGCCTGCTGCGCGTCATACTGGCGGCAGAGGTACCAGATTTCCCGTGCCTTTTTCTGGCCGACGATGCGGGCGAGGTAGCTGGAGCCGAGTCCTCCATCGAACGAGCCGACCTTCGGGCCGGTCTGGCCGAAGCGGGCGTTGTCCGCGGCGATGGTCAGGTCGCAGACGATGTGGAGCACATGACCGCCGCCGATGGCGAAACCGGCGACCATGGCGACCACGGGCTTCGGCAGGCTGCGGATTTTCTTCTGCAGATCCAGCACGTTGAGGCGGGGGACGCCGTCCTCGCCGATGTAGCCGGCGTGCCCGCGGACCTTCTGGTCGCCGCCGGAGCAGAAGGCCATGTCGCCCTCACCGGTGAGGATGATGACGCCCACCTGCGGGTCCTCGTGCGCCAGGTCGAACGCTTTCAGCAGCTCGGCGACCGTCTTCGGGCGGAAGGCGTTGCGGACCTCCGGCCGGTTGATGGTGATCTTGGCGATGCTGCCGTTATCGGTCGTTTCGTAACGGATGTCCTCGAATTCGCGCTGGGTGGTCCACATGACGACGGGGAGTTTGAACGCCCCCGGGGAGTTGGCAAACCCATACGGCGTGTGCCGTGGTCAGGAAGCGGTTTTGAGAAAACGTGAAACGCGGTCAGCGAACCACGCCGGATTCTCCCACGGGACGCGGTGTCCGGCATCCGGGGCGACGGCCAGAATGCCCCGTGGGGTGAGACCGGCCGCCCGTTCCGCGATGGCCGCGTATTTCGCATCCCGCTCACCCACCACCCACAGGACGGGAATCCCAACCGAGGAAAGGCGGTCCCACAGCGGCTCTTGGAGCCCCACCGACCAGTCGAGGAAGCTGCGGGAAATCTCCCTGCGGCGGGCGACCAGCCGCTGGGTGGCCTCCGGCTCGCGGATGTTCCCGCCCAGCAGCGGCTGGGCGTTCCATTGGCTGGTGAACTCCTTCCAGTCTCCGGCGAATGCCTTCGCCGCCCAAGTGCTGTCGGCGGCCTTGCGGGCGGACCGTTCCAGTTCGTCCTCCAGCCCGGGATGGGCGGAGACGATGACCGCCGCCTGCCAGGGATGGTCCGGCTCCAGCAGCCCATGGAGAGCCAGGCGGCCGCCCATGGAGTAACCCAGCAGCGAGCGCCCGGTGCCGCGGAAGGTTTCCCCCTTCGCGTCCTCGTTCAGCGTGGCTCCGGATTCTCCGATGGGGAGTGGACCGGGTTCCAGGAAGCGCCACAGATCCACCGCCCGCGAGCCGATGCCCCCTTGGGCGAGGGCCTTCGCCAGTGCACGAAAATCCGATGCCGCCCCCACGGAACCATGCAGGCACCAGCATTCGTGGGAGCCGGCTTCACGGCGCTCGTCCGTTTCCTTGGAGTAGCGGATCATTTCGCTCCAGCAGGGGGTTGGAGCCGCAGCGTTTCCAGAAGATCCTTGAGCTGCTGCTGGATTTCAGGGCTTCCGGCCGCACCGGCAAGGATTGCGATGAGGAAGGCAATGGCGGCAATGACAGCCACGACCACCAGCCAATAGATGATGGCGAGGAAGATCCCGGCTCCATCCATCTTTTTGTGGACCGCATATCCGGCGGGGCAGGCGAAACTGCGGTAGCCGGTCCAGAGATTCAGGATCGGCACGAAATGGCCCAAGTACCACCAGCGGCTCATCCCCAGGTTCGCGAACCGCTGGATGCCGAAATAGAGCGCCAGGACGGACGGGAAGACCATCAGGCCGTAGAGATCGACGATCTCCCACCCCCGCGGTTCGAGCAAGCCGGGGAAGGAGGCCTTCACCAGACCGGTGACAAAGCCCAGCACGAACGGGAACACCAGGCTGAAAAACAGGTAGGAGCGGCGTCGTGCGCCGGGCCAGTCGCCCGCCGTCTCCGCATGGTAGGGATCACCGATGGTGGTGGGCGGAGGGGCGTAGGGATCTGCTGCCGGAACCACCGTTTCGCGGCGTTCGAACAGCCCGTCCACCTCACCGACCGGCACCCAATCCGCCAAGCCTTCCTTCCAGACGAGGTCGGAGCGTGGCTTGAGCACCCCCTCATCGGCTTTCTCCTTGAGGTCGGCATAGGTGAGCGGTCCGCTTTGCTGGCCGTCCCGCGAAAAGTACCAAGCGCCGTCGGCGGATATCTTCATCGGCTCCCGTTAACGGAATCCCCGGGGGATGTCAAACCGGGGCCCGGAATCGGTTCAATGACCACCGCATGTTCGTCGAAGATCGCCCTCGCATGCCCTTGGGTCAGGATGTAGTCGAGGATGGCCTTGGCGGGCACGGACTTCAGTTGGAAGGAAACGGAGGTTTTCTCCAGCTTGCGGTCCGGGTCCTTGAGGACGAAGTTCGGCGCGACTTCGCCGTTGGAGACTTTCTCCATCGAAATGCGGAGGGCTTCCAGGGACTCGGCCACCGTCGCCCCGTCGAGATTCATCTGCGGGATGATGACGGTGCCGAATTTGTTCTTCCGGGCGGCTGCCGCGAGCTGGCCGCGGTCCATCTTCAACTGGCCGAGGCGGAACCGCGCATCCGCAAGATGGGGGTTGAGCCGGAGCGCCTGCGTGTAGGCGGTCCTGGCACCCTCGACATCACCAGCCTGCTCCTGTGCGATGCCTTGCTGGTAGAATTGCTGTGCCTGCTGGGCGGCGGTGGGATTCTGGGCGGAGGCGATCAAGGTGCCGCCGATGAAAAGAATGAGGATCGAGCGCATTTTCGGGGTTTTTGGGTTATTCCGAAGATGCCCGGAAATTTCCGGGAATCAAACCTGAAATTCCTCCTCCCATCGGGTGGACTGAGCACAATTCCCCAACATTTCATCGTCTCATTTGGGAAATTCCGCAACTTTCGTTTGCGAGGTTCTTAAACGATGGTTCAATTCCGCCACTTCCATGTCCCCGAGATCTCTAGCCACCGTCCTGCCTCTTTCCTCCGTGTTATTGATCGCGGCTTGCAAGCCTTTGGGACCCAATCACGAAACACCGGAGATGAAACTCCCCGCGTCCTTCTCCAACGGAGGAGTGAAGTGGAAGAAGCAGTCCCCTGACTCACTCCCCAACCCGCGGGCTTGGTGGAGATTGTATGGAGACGGCACCCTCAACTCGCTGGTGGACCGCGCCCTCGGCAACAACCAGGAGCTGGCCGGTGCCTCCGCACGGGTCCGGCAGGCCCGCTCCCTGAGCGCGGCGGCCCGCGGCCGGTACTTCCCTTCCATCGATCTGAATCCTTCCTCCAGCCGCTCGAAGACCCGCGCACAGGGGATCTCCACCGTGCAGAACAATTTCTCGGTCCCCGCCGACCTTTCCTATGAACTCGATGTGTGGGGCGCCGTCCGCCGTCAGGTGGAGTCCGCGGATGCTTCCGCCGACGCCCAGCAGGAGAGCTTCAACGCGCTGAAACTCACCATCGCCAGCGAAGTGGCCCAGACCTATTGGGCGCTGCGGGCCGTGGACGCGGACCGCGCGCTGCTGTCGCGGGCCGTTGAACTGCGCCGCAAGGCATTCAGCCTGCTGAAGGAGCAGCGGGATGCCGGAGCCATCAGCGGCCTTGACCTGTCCCGTGCCGAAGTGGAGGTGGCCACCGCAGAGGCGGACAAAATCCAGCTCGACCAGGATCGTGTCGAGCTGGTGAACGCCCTGGCCGTGCTGGCGGGGGCCTCCGCCACGGGATCTTCCGTTCCGGAGCGTTTCGACCTCCCGTCTCCACCTTCCATCCCGGTTTCGGTCCCGTCCGAAGTGCTGCGCCAGCGGCCGGACGTCCGTGCGGCGGAGCGCCGCGTGGCCGCCGCGAACGCGGACATCGGCGTTGCGATGGCCGCCTACTATCCATCCTTCACCATCGGTGGCAGCGGCGGCTTTTCCTCGAACACCGCCAGCCAGCTCTTCAAGTCCTCCAGCTTGATCTGGTCCATCGGCCCTAACATCAACATCCCCATCACCCAGCAGAAATTCCTGCGTGACCGGAAGGATGCCGCCGTCGCCGCCCATGAGGCAGCCAGCGCGGACTACCGTCAGATCGTCCTGGAATCCATCCGCGAGGTGGAGAACGCGCTGCAGGCCTCCTCGATCATCGTGGGCCGCCAGAAAGCACAGGACCAAGCCGCTGCCGCCGCGAAGAACACCTTCGACCTGTCCTCGAAACGCTTCGACGCCGGTCTGGTCAGCTTCCTCGACGTGGTGGACGCGGAACGGACCCGTCTGGACGCGGAGCGCCGCTCCAACTCCGTGCGTGCGGAGCGTCTCGCCCTTTCCGTCTCCTTGGCGAAAGCCATCGGCGGCGGATGGTGAGCGGTGGCTCTGTGGCGGAAGTCGTGAGACTTCCGGCTGCGGGGAAGTCCATGGAGAACCGTCGCCCATCTGTTGGGTGACGTCCTTCCCCCCGAATCTCTCACGGGATTCGCTGCGCGTGGGATACGCTACTCTCCGCCCAGCTTCTGTTCGAGCGCCTTGACGCGCTCGATCAGCCGGGCCAGCCGCCGGAGCTGTGCCTGTTGCTTCATTTCCTCCCGGATCGGCAGGGCGGGTTTCCCCGCATAGGTGGCTCCCCCGGGGAGGCTGGCGGTGACGCCGGTCCGCGCGGTCAGGATGGCCTTCGCGCCGACGGTGACATGCCCGCCGACTCCGGCCTGGGCGGCCACCGTCACGTAGTCCTCCAGCTTCGCGCTGCCGGCGATGCCTGATTGGCTGACGACGAGGCAGTGCTTCCCGACCATCACGTTATGGGCGATCATGACGAGATTATCGATCTTCGTGCCCTCACCGATCACCGTCTTGCCGAAGCGGGCGCGGTCGATGGTGCTGTTTGAGCCGATCTCCACATCGTCACCGACCTCCACGATGCCGACCTGGTCGATCTTCACGTGCCTGCCGCCGGAAAATTCGTAGCCGTATCCATCCGAGCCGACCACGCATCCGGGCTGGAGGATGACACGGTCGCCGATGACGCAGCGCTCGCGCACGGTCACGTTGGCCATGATGCGGCAGTCCGCGCCGATCACCGCTTCCTCGCCGATCACGGCGTTCGGCCCCACCTCGGTGCCATCACCGATCCTGGCGCCGGGCATGATGACGGCTCCGGCGTGGATGCGGACCTTCGTGGGATCCAGCAATGCGCCGGGTTCCACCACGGCCCGCGGATGGATGCCGGGTTCCAGTTTTTTGGCGGCCGCCGCGAAGTGGCGGACCACCGTGGCGAAGGCGAGCGACGGATTCGCCACCGTGATGAGGGCGCACGTTTCAGAGCCGCCGGTTTCACCCGTGGCGGCGATCACGGCACCCGCGCGCGTTTCCAGAAACTGGGAGCGGTACTTGTCGTTGCCGAAGAAGCTGGCTTCACCCGGTCCGGCCGCATCGAGCGCGGCCACACCTGCCAGAGACGGAGCGAGCCCGCCCCGGACGATGTCACCATCGACCAACTGGGCGAGCTCGGAAAGGGAGAGGGCTGTTGCCACCCGTTTCTTGAATTGTAGGGGAACGGGACGGGTTACTCAGCCGCAGGGGCGGGAGCAGGCGTGGTGTCCGGAAGTTCCGGAGCAGGCTCGCCGGGAGTCGGCAGGGACTCGGCCGGGGCGTCCTTGTTCAGGTCCTTGAGGAGGCCGGCGGTGATGTCCGTGGCGTCCTTGGTGTAGAGGAGGAAAGGAACCTGGGAGGTGCTGAGGCCGGACTTGTCGAACACGTAGTCGAAGTCATCTTTCTTCGCCTGCTCTTCGACCAGCTTGCGGATCTCCTCGAGGATACCCTTCATGCGCTGCACCATCTTCTCGTTGAGGGCCTGGTTGCGGCGCTGGAGGAACTCGCGGCGCTCCCGGTCCAGGGCGATGCCTTCCTGCTGCTGCATCTGCCAATCCTTGAAAAGCTGCTGCTTCTTGGATTCATTGATGGTCGGATCCTCGAGCTGCTTGCGCAGGCCGCCCAGCGTGCCTTCCAGCTCGCGGATGCGGGCGAGGCGCTCGTTGTTGTCCTTCTGGATGCGCGCGCGCTCGACGTTGATCTGTTTCTGCGCGTCGTTGGTTTTGTAATACTGCTTGAAGAGCTCCTGCATATCGACCGTGGCGATCTTGAGCTTCCCATCCTGGGCGGATGCGAACGATACCATGGCGGCCGCGGAGATGACGGCGAGAAAACGGCGGATGATGGTCATTTGGGGAATGGCTGATGGTTCCTCGGCAAAAAGGCGAGTCGGAGACGCAACTTGGATGGAAACCGCCCCCCCGTCAACGCTCATCATTTCATGGCCGGACCAGCTTTCTTTTCCCTTGCAGCAGACTAACCGAACGCTAACCTGATCATCACTGGTCACTTGTGGGCCGGTGATTTCGATAAAAGCAACCCATCCATCCAATATGACAACACTCAAATTCGTCTTTATCGCCGGTGCCAGCGCAGCAGCTCTGCTCGCCGCTTCCTGCTGCCCGACCGCCGCTCCCGAGCCTTCCCGGCCGACCTATCAGGCTCCTGCGAAGTAATCTTCTTGAATGCGGGCCGGTTTTCGTGTGAAAGCCGGTCCGCCACTTGTAAAAAAACTCCAACCTCCTCTCCATGATCCGTTTCATCTCCGCCATCGCCGTCACCGCTTTCGCGCTCATTTCCGCATCGTGCTGCTGCACCAGCGAGCCGAAGGCCCCGCCGCTCCGTCCGCTCCCGCAGTTCCAGGAGATTGAAACGACCACCGTCTCCGAGGTGCACGCCGAGAAATAAGTTTCCCGGTCTGAAATAGAATTTTCCTGAAGCGCCTTCCTTGTAACAGAGGAAGGCGCTTTTTTATTGACGTTCTGGCAGGGGATGCATTATGCAAATCGGAAACCCCACCCCCCTGAATGAATCAAACCCAGCGACTTCGCCCGGGCGAGCCGAACCCGCTCCGTTATCAAGGCAGCCTCTGTCACTATCACGTGGCTCCTCTGAAACGGCGGGTCCATCGTGGACAGCTCTCCGGGAAAGTGCGTTCCGGGCACCGCAAGCCGTTCTGGCCGGGGGCGGCGGCCGCCGCAGGAGTGCTGGCGGTCTTCGGAGCCATCCTGGGCGGCATCTGGATCGGCATCGGAGGTTGAGGCCGGTGGCGTTCCGCGAGATGCGGCTTTGACATTTTTGCCGGGCTTGGCCATTTTCCCGCCCCGCCGCGAACCACGGCTGATCATGAACATGGGCAAGAGCCTCTTCCAAAAAGTCTGGGAATCCCACACCGTCGGCACGCTGGCCGATGGCCGCACGCAACTTTTCATCGGCACCCACCTCATCCATGAGGTGACTTCGCCGCAGGCATTCGGCATGCTCCGCGATCTCGGGCTGAGCGTGAAGTTCCCGCAGCGCACGTTCGCCACCGTGGACCACATCGTGCCGACCGTGGATCAGGACGCGCCGCAGGATCCGCTCGCCGCGGAGATGATGGACGCCCTGCGCAAGAACGCGGATGATTTCGGCGTGACCTATTTCGACCTCGCCTCCGGCAAGCAGGGCGTCGTCCACGTGGTGGGCCCTGAGCAGGGCATCACCCAGCCCGGCACCACCATCGCCTGCGGTGACTCCCACACCGCCACCCACGGTGCTTTCGGCGCGATCGCTTTCGGCATCGGCACCACCCAGGTGCGCGATGTGCTGGCATCCCAGACCCTCGCCGTGGAGCCGCTCAAGGTCCGCCGTATCGAGGTGAATGGAAAGCTCCGCCCGGGCGTGTATGCGAAGGACGTCATCCTGCACATCATCCGCCTGCTCGGCGCGAAGGGTGGCATCGGCTACGCCTACGAATACGCCGGTGACGTCTTCGAGCGCATGTCCATGGAAGAGCGGATGACCGTCTGCAACATGTCCATCGAAGGTGGCGCCCGCTGCGGCTACATCAATCCGGACGCGAAGACCGTCGCCTACCTCAGCGCCCGTCCCTATGTGGACATGTCCGACTTCGACGCCACCGCCGCGCGCTGGCTGTCCTTCGCTTCCGATGCCGACGCGCACTTCGACGACATCGTGAAGATCAAGGCGGAGGAGATCGAGCCGACGGTCACCTGGGGCATCTCCCCGGACCACGGCATCTTCGTTTCCGAAAACATCCCGGACCCTGCCAACGCGGAGTCACCCGGTGAGAAGGCGACCATCGAGGAAGCCCTCACCTACATGAAGCTGGACGCCGGCACCCCGATCAAGGGCGTGAAGATCGACGTCGCCTTCATCGGCTCCTGCACCAACGGCCGCATTTCCGACTTCCGCGAGGTCGCGAAATACATCCAGGGCCACCGCGTCGCCCCGCACGTGAAGGCCATCGTCGTCCCCGGCTCCCAGGTGGTCGCCATCCAGGCGGAGCAGGAAGGCCTGCCGGAAATCTTCCGCGCCGCCGGCTTCGAATGGCGCGGCGCCGGTTGCTCGATGTGTCTGGCGATGAACCCCGACAAGCTTGTGGGTGACCAGCTCTGCGCGTCCTCCTCGAACCGGAACTTCAAGGGCCGCCAGGGTTCCCCGACCGGCCGCACCGTCCTCATGTCCCCGGTCATGGTCGCCGCCGCGGCCATCAGCGGCCACATCGCGGACGCCCGCGAACTCTTCGAACTGGAGCCTGAGGCCGCCGTCGCCTGACCGTCGGCCGGACCCGGAACCTGTTTCCCGCAAGCCTATGAAGCGTTTCCCATGGATCTGTCGCGCCGCCCTCGTCATCGCGGGCGGATTGCTGGCCCAGCCGCTTGCGGCGGAGGACAAGGGTCATCAGGCCAAGCCGCTGCTCTGGAAGATCGAGGGCAACGGTCTGGAGAAGCCTTCGTACCTCTTCGGGACCATCCACGTCTCCACTCCCGCCATCGCGAACCTGCACCCGGCGGCGGAGAAGGCCTTCGTTTCCTCTGAGATGGTCTACACCGAGATCCCGATGGATGCGGACAGCCAGTTGAAGATGATGCCGCTGCTGCTCCGGAAGGATGGCAAGACCCTTTCCGAGTCCATTGGCAAGGAGCTTTCCGCCGCCCTGAATGCGGAACTGAAGCTGATCAACCCCCAGCTTGACGCCACCCCCTTCCAGCCGTTGCAGACCTGGGCGGTGACCATGTCTCTGCCGGTCCTGAAGTATCAGATCATGGGCATGAAGGCCGTCGATCAGGTCATCTCCGAACGTGCCATCAAGGATGGGAAGGAAGTCCGTGCCATCGAGACCGCCGAGGAACAGTTGGGCCTCCTGGGCGGATTCAACGAGCAGGAGAACATCATCATCCTCAGGGAAACGCTCGCCCAACTGAAGGCGGACCGGGCGAAGGGCATCGACGGCATCGAAGCCATGCTCGTCGCCTACGCCGCGGGGGATGACGCGGAGCTCGAAAAGGAAATCGAGCGCATGAACCAGTCCATCGCCGAGAGCGAGCACAAGGAACTCGGCGAGCGATTCCTCAAGAAGGTTTTCGCCGACCGCAACCTCAGCATGGCCGCCACCATCGGCGGGCTTCTCGCAAAAGAAGGCGGCAAGGTCCATTTCTTCGCGGCCGGTTCCGGCCATTTCATCGGCAAGGACAACATCCGCGACCACCTGGCCAGGAAAGGCTACCGCATCACCCGCATCCAAGACTGATCCACTCAACTCCCATGGCCCTCGAACCCGTCAAACAAGTCACCGGCACCGGCGTTTTCATCCCCGGCGCGGACATCGACACCGACCGCATCATCCCGGCGCGTTTCATGAAGTGCGTCACCTTCGACGGACTCGGTGAATTCGCCTTCTACGACGTCCGCTATGACGAGCACGGCAACAAGACGAACCACCCGCTGAACGACTCCCGTTTCGAAGGTGCCTCCATCCTGGTGGCCGGTGTGAACTTCGGCTGCGGCTCCTCCCGTGAGCACGCCCCGCAGTCCCTGCGGAAGTATGGCTTCAACGGCGTCATCGCGGAGTCCTTCGCGGAGATTTTCTACGGCAACTCGACCGGCCTGGCCATGCCCTGCGTGATGGCCGCCGCCGCCGACATCACCGCGCTCGCCGCCGCCATCGAAGCCGACCCGAAGGTCGCTGTCACCATCGATGTAGAGGCCCTCAAGGTCCGCACCTCCGGTGGTCTGGAGTTTTCCGTGACCATGCCTGACTCGTTCCGCGAGGCACTGGTGTCCGGACGCTGGGATCCCATCCAGGAGCTGCTCGACAACGACGCCGCCATCGACGCGAAGGCGAAGGAGCTCCACTACGTCTAACAGACGCACGTTTTGATCCTCCCTCCCGAGCCACCTCCGGGCATCGCCCTGTTCGATCTCGATGGGACGCTCATCCCTTGGGACTGCCAGCTCCTGTTCCGCCACCATGTGGTCCGGCATGAGCCATGGCGACGGGCCTACCTGCCCGTTTTCCTGGGGCTGCTCCCGCTCTATTCCATCCTGAAGACGGAGGGAATGAAGCGGGTGTTCCTCAGCTACCTGCGGGGCATGCCTCCTGAAAAGGTGGCGGAGCATTCCAAGAGTTTCGCCGCTTCGGTGATGCCCGCGATCTATCCCGGACTGCGGGAGGAGATCGAACGCCACCGCCGGGCCGGGTACCTGCTGGTGCTCACCTCGGCCAGCCCGGAGTTCTATGTCTCGGAGATCGGGCGCTTGCTCGGGTTCGACCTCGTGCTTGGTACTGTGGTGACGCCCGGTGAACTGTTCCCCGATCTGGAGAACCACAAGGGCGCGGCGAAAGTCGCGCGCCTGCGGGTGCTGCTGCCTGCCTCGTACTTCGATGGTCCGCAACTGCGGAACTGCCACGGCTACACGGACAGCACCGCGGACCTGCCGATGCTGGGACTCTGCCAGCACGCGACGTTGGTGAATCCGAAGCCGGAACTGCTGGAGATCGGCACCCGGCATGGCTGGCAGGTCGTCCGTCCCGTCCGTCCATGGAAGTCGAAGGCGGATTTCATCCGGCGATCGCTGAAGCTCCTTTTCGGCATCGGCGCGGATCCCGGCGGGTTGCGGGGCTAGCGGGAATGCCCTTGGCTGCCTTTGGGTTATACCATTGACATGCCGGTCCCCTGAAATAGGAAAGGTCATGGGTTGGAAACTCGGAAACGGGATGTCATCCGCGCTGCTGCTCGCGGGCGGATGGATGGTCATTTCCTCTCCGCTCCATGGGCAGGAGCCGCTGGAGGAGATCCGGAAAACGGCGGCCACCCAGGTGGAGGAGTCCGAACTCAGCGCCCTTTTCAAGGAGGCGGAGCTTTCCACCCGCTATCTCGCGGCGCTCGATGCCTTGGAAAAGAAGCTCGCCGCGGAGGGCAACCTCGACCTCATCGTCCGTCTGAGGGAGGAACGGGACGCGATCAAGGAATCCGGCACACCCACCGCCCATGCGGACAAGGAGCTGGTGGAACTGAGGGGGAAATACCTGGCGGCGCGCAAAGTCATCCACGGGGAGCTTGCCGCGGCCAACGCGAAGGTGGCGGAGGAGGTCACCCGGAAAATACGCGCGGAGGAGCTGGTGCTGACCAAGGCCGGGAAAGTGGATGATGCCCTGGCACTGCGGAAGGAAGGCGAAAGATTGCTGCTTGAGCTGGTGCCGGACACCTCGTCAGCGGCGGACATTCCTTTCGGCGAAGATCCCAAGGCGGCGGGTCCGCTGGAACTGAAGGAGCTGCCCGCCATCACGGTCCCCGGCGATCAGCCGCCGGTGAATGCCAACATTTTTTCGACCAAGGGCCGCTGGCTTGAATCCGTGACGGTTCCCGCCATGAAGCAACGGATCCGTGAGCGGATCATCATCGGGGACCGCAGCGCGAAGTCCGCGTCGGTCGTGGTGGTTGCGCCCGGAAATGTCTGGTCCTCGGTGGATGGTGCCAGCGTGGAGCTTACAGCCGGTCGGTTGGTGGCCAACCGGGCGCGTTTTGAGAAGCTGACCTTTCTGGCGGATCTCAACTGCATCTATCATTTCACCAACTCCACGCTGGAGGATTGCGGGATCCGCAAGGGCGGGAACCGGGTCGGCCCGGACCACGCGGCGAAGTTCCATTTCGACCGTTGCCTGGTGAAGGGGAGCCTCGCGGGTTTCCTCAACATCGACCACCATGGTGTCCGCGCGCAGTCCACCGTCTTCCAGGGCATCGAGCTGCCGGGCGTGGATTTCAAGAGCAAGCAACCGGCCAGCTTCGCGAACCATCCGTGGATGCGGATCGTGAACTGCCGCTTCGTCAACTGCACCATACCCGCCAGTTTCCTCACCCTCACCCGTGACTGTATTTTCGAAGGCTGCACGTTCGTCGATGACAAGAACCCCATGGACGATGCGAAGATCACCAGACCGATGGAGATCCCACTCTACGTCAGCAACTGCAAGTCGCGGATCTCGAAGCTGTCACCCCATCTGAAGTTTGTTGAAAAGCCCGCGGCGGAACTGAAAGGGGTGGCGATCCCGACGCTGGAGTCGATCTCCTCCATGGTGTCACCCTGAAATTCCAGGAGCACGCCGTGAAAATCCCTTCCGTCGCTCCTCCCCTTGCAGGTCCCCGCTCCCGATCAGACGATGTGCAGGGGTGAAACCCTTCTTCTCGTGGTGGCGGATCTGGCGGCTGCCCTCACGCCGCTTGCTCTCCTGCATCATCGTCACGCAGAAGAGGTTGCGCCACCGGCTCCACAGCTTGGTCTCCCAGCGGGCCTTCCGGCCTGTCAGCCGCGCATACCTCGCCCGCATCTCCTGGTGTATTCCTCGGTGCTCTTTTCGGTCATGCCCATGGCTCGCGCCATGGTGTCCCCAATTATGAGGCAACACGTGCCCTGTTCGTGGAATAGGGTTGCATTTCAACGGGTGAAAAATATGTGATGATCCAGTTCCCGATCAAACCGCCATGGCAATCCCCCTTTTCTCCTATCTGCGGATCGTCCTTTATGCAATGGGCCTTGCCTGTGCGCCCATGGTGCACGCACAGGTCGGTGAAAATCTTGAAGTGGATCAAACGGACACGGATCTCGTTTCCGTGTTGCTTGCCCCTTCGGTATGGGAAGGCGCCCAGGAAGTTCCCGGGAAATGGGTGACGATCAGCAACCAGGGCGACAAGAAGACCTGTGAACTGAAGTCCATGGGCAGGTTCTTCGGTGCGCGCCCCCAACAGGTGCTGGCATACTATCAGGCGGACAAGCTGGTAAGGATGGACGTGACGTATCTGGAGACGGGTAATGTTTTCGGATACCGGAAGTCCCGCGAAGACGCCTATGTCCGGGACAAACTCTCAGAGAAGGAGGTGAGGGAAATGAAGGACAAGGAGGATCTGGAGGCGGCGGGGCGGAAACAGGAGTTTGAAAAACTTTTCGGGGATCTCGAAAAATCGATCCCGATGGCGTTGGAAGCGTTCTGCGGCGCTCCTGGAAAGAAGGTCAGCATCGGCCGCGACCGCATGCTGAAGGTCCGTGCCACGGAGTTCGTCAGCCCCTCGCTGCGTTTCCGGTTTTCAGCCGAGGAAGACCAGCTGATCTTGCTCGCCATCATACCCGCTGAGGTGACGGGCAACAAGCTCGTCACCCAGACAGGATCCGACCGGCGGCGGGACATCAAGGCCGGGCCGGAAAAGCTTCCGAACGGGGATGTGGTGATCCGGAACATCCCGATGGTGAACCAGGGCAGCCGCGGCTACTGCGCGATGGGAACCTTGGCGATGATCATGCAGTATTACTCGGTCAACGTGAATATCGACCAGCTTGCCGCCGCCGCAGGCTATCAGGAAGGCAGCGTGGAACACGCGAGTATCGTCCCGATATACGAGTCTGCCGCGAAGGAGGGGAAACTGAAACTGCAGGTCGTGACGCCTCCGCTGAAGGCCCGGCAACTGATCAAGGAGGTGGACAGAGGCCAGCCGGTGCTGATCTGGCGTTACTTCAGCCGTGAACGGGATGAGGTGCACAGTGATTTCGCCGAGACTTTCGCGACGGATCCGTCCGCGGTGCTTCCCGATCCCAAAAAGGACAAGGAAGAGGAAGAGCGGTGGGCAGGCAGAAGCAACGGGGGCCATGCATCCATCGTCACCGGCTACAACCGCGAGCGGGGTGAGATCCTCTTCACCGAGAGTTGGGGCGAGAACAAGCGCAACCGGCGGATGAGGGTGGAGGAAATGGAGCACTCCGGTTATCTCTATTTCCTGTTCGAGCCTTGAGAGACACGTAGAGCGAGGAAGCTCGCGCGGGTCCCCTCTGGACCGTGGCAAACCGGTCCTCAATGGCTGCCGTATGGATTGAAGCATATCGGTCCACTGGCCGTGGCGGTCGCATGCGGAACGGTCGGCCGGCTGCCGGAGGCTCCTCTGAAGAGAGATGAGAGAAAAGTGCTGCCAGGGAATCCGCGGCAAGCCCGGACAAACTACCGTTGCTCCGATCAAGGCCTGGCGGGGTTCGCTTGCCGGACCTCTGCGGCCCCTGACAGCGGGGAGAGGAAAGCCGAGCCTTCCTTCCACCGCAAATGAATTTTTAGCGATGGCAGAGGTTCCATGGGTATGTCGGAGATATTCAGTCCGCGTTGGGGAGGGAGATCCGTGTGAAGAAAATCCCCGTGCGTCCCGCTTTGTCCGGAGTGTTCGAGGTAACGGCGATCCACGTTCCGAGAGGCAACTTCCCGGTGAATCTGAATTCGTATTTCTCCAAGGGTAGGCCGGGGCCTGGTATGGGTGCCAGTTCGGCCACGCACGTGAGTTCGGTTTCGCCCGCATCGCCCGGAAATTTGAGATCTCCGGAGAAAAGCGTCATGTTGGTGGCCGTCACCTTGTCCGCCTGGTAATCATTCGCCGGATCCTCCCAAGCACCCTTGCGATGGCGGAAAAATGGGCCGCTGGTCGGGTCGTGCGCGCTGGATCCTGCCCTGATTCTGAAGAAATCCGATGACTGCGCGGACTTCCGCAATTCCGTCACCTTCAGCCGCAGCCGCTCCTGGTCCATTCCGGTGATCGCGTCGCGCTCTTGCGGCCCGGCGATCAGGAACAGTCCTTCCGCCCAATAAAGGCGGGTGGCGGGATCCGGGGCCGGAGTGGTTGCGGCGGAATGCCGGAAGAGCGAGATGACAACCTGGTTTCCGTAGCTGGTTTCATCCATGATCTGCCATGTCGGCGAAGGCAACGTGGTGATGGTCATGGCCTCCAGCTCGAAGCGGTTGAGGCCGAAATCCCTGCTTCCCGGAGGCAGGGAGAACTTGCTCCATCCGTACTCCACCCTGCTTTTATGAAGGGAGGCGATTATGCGAATCTGATGCTCCCAACCCTTGTTGGATGCCCGTATGCCATTCTGCGGAGCGTTGTATGTGTCCCAGCCCGGTGAAGTGAACACGAATTCCCGTGGCTGTTCGGAGGAGATCTCCCAGTCATCCTTGCGAAACCGGTCGAGCTCCTCGATCTGCTTCCCTGCCGTCAGGCGGTCATATGCTTTCTCAAACGCCTCGTCGGTGAGCTTTCCGCCGTTGAGGTTGGCCCGCATGGCGTTGGCGATCTCCGGGCTGCATGAGAGGAGCCGGACTTCCGCGACATCGCCTGCGGCGAGGCAAACGGACAGCAGGAGAAAGGCCGCGGCTTTCATGGGAGGCGTTTGCTTGGGAAGATTTGCCGTATCAGCCCAGCAGCGTGCTGCGGCTGAAGAGCGGGATGACGTGGATGCCGCGGGCTTCGATGGCTTCGCGACCGCCTTCCTCCCGGTCCACCAGGACGATGGCGAAGGCGACCTTTCCGCCCTCCCGCTCGATGACGTCGATGGCCTTCAGGGTGGAGCCGCCGGTGGTGATGACGTCATCCACGACGATCACGGTGTCTCCGGACTTGAAGTTGCCCTCGATCTGTTTGCCCGCGCCGTGGCCCTTCGGCTCCTTGCGCACGGTGAAGACCTGGAGCGCCTCCTCCGGGTGGGACCTGGCGGAGGCCATGCCGATGGCGAGGGAGATGGGGTCCGCGCCGAGGGTCATGCCACCGATGGCGGCGATGTTGAGGTGCTCCGAGTGGATCTTCGAGCGGACGGCCTGCCAGCCGAGTTCGCCGATGAGGTTCGCGCCGAAGGGGTCCATGGCGGTGACGCGGCAGTCGATGTAGAGGTCGCTCTGCTTTCCGGAGGCGAGCGTGAAGGTCCCGGTGCGGACGGATTTTTCGAGGAGGAGGGCTTTGAGGGCGGCGGTGGAGGCGTGCATGGCGGGGCTGATGCTGGAAACGGGAGGGCGCGGAGGCAAGCGCGGGGTTTTGCTCTGGTCACGGGGACGGGCGGAGGGGTATTTTCCGGGCCGGATGATCTTGGGACAGTTGATGGAACCTTCGGGATTGATCGAGCAGGGCGGCCCACTCGTATGGGTGCTGCTGGGCCTCGGATTCATCGGCGGCGTCTGCATCGTGGAACGGTTGTTTTTCTTCCACCGGGCGAGGATCAACGTGGGTGACCTGCTGGTGGGGCTGTCCCACCATGTGCGGCGGCGTGCCTTCGCGGAGGCGCTGCATGAGGCGGCCCGCGCGCCGGGGCCGGTGGCGCGGGTGGCGCACGCCTCGTTGCTGCGCTACTACCTGAACCGTGCGGAACTGCGCGAGGTGGCGCGGGAGGCGGGCCAACTGGAGGTCCCCCGGATCGAGAAAAACATCCGCGCCATCCTGGGTGCGGCATTGCTGGCACCTTTGGTGGGCATGCTGGGCACCCTGCTGGGCATGGTGGAGATTTTCCAACGGGTGAGCGAGCACGGTGGTGTCACGGGTCCGGCGGAGCTTTCCAGCGGAGCGTTCACCGCTCTCATCACCTCGGTGGTGGGTCTGGCCACGGCCATCCCGCTCTATCTCTTTTATCTCTACTTCCTGGGCCGGGCGACCCGGCTGGTCCACCGGCTGGAGCGCACCGGCATCGAGATGGTGAACATGATCGCGGACGCGCGGGAGGAAGAGGAATTCCACCCGTTCCAGGGTGAGGTCAGTTCCGGGAAGAAAACGAAGGTGAAACCGAAGCCGGTGCCATGAAGCTGGAGATGACGCTGCCAGAGCGCCCCGGCTTCCTGCATGCGGTGCCGGTGCTGAATCTTTTCGCGCTGCTGCTGCTGTTCCTGCTGCTCGGCCCGTCCTTCGTGATGCACTCCGGGATTTCCGTGGAGATGCCGCCGTCCCGGTTCCAGATGGAGAGGTTCCGGGATTCCCTGGTTGTCACGCTGGGGCCGGGCCGCCTCCACCTGGGGAGAGACTCCATGACGCTGCCGGACCTGCTGGAGCGGCTGGATGAGATCCACGGCCAGGACGGCATCGCGAAGACCATCGTGCTGATGCAGACGGATGCGGGGACCCCGGTGGGCGTGGAGCGGGAGGTCACGGAGGCCATCCTCGCGAAGGGCTTCCGGATCGCCTATGTCGGTCAGGCCGTCCCGAGCGCGGCGCAACCCCTCGACAAGCCGGCGGAATGAAAAGTCCGGCGGTCATGGTGAGGGATCGCCTGCACGCCACCCGGCGTTGGATTTTCCGCTGGCGGGGGCTGGACGGCACTCCCCTGCGGGGATTTCTCGCGCTGCTCATCACCGGCGGCCTGTTCGCGTTGTTCGCCGCGACGGTGAGGATCCGCGTGAGCGCGCCGCAGCAATGGGTGGAGAAAAAAGCCTCCATCATCCACCTGCCGGCGGACGGTGCGGGGAGGATGTGGGCGCAGCGGGCGCAGGAAAGCGGGCCGTATCCCGCCCGCTTCGATGTGGGTGCCTGGGGAAAGGATGCCGGGTTGGAGGACTCCCTCATCAGCGCCACGCGCCTGTCCATCGGCGGGTATGAGCCGAAATTGAAGGAACTCCCTGCCCGGGAAGAGGTGCTGCCTGTCCCGCTGGCTGACAGGCATGAGCGGGTTTTCCCGAAGCATCCCGTGAAATCCGGCCCGGCTGCCCCGCCGGTGGCATCGGTCCCGGTTCCGGTTCTCCATCCACGGTCCGGCATCACCTCGGAGGAGCTTCCCGCCATCCTGCCCGTGTTCGATCCTGCCGGGATGAAGGCGACCGCCGCGGCGTCCGCACCGCGGGAGTTCCTGCTGGAACTGGACCAGGACGGCAGGGTGCTGTCCTGCACGGATCTGTCCGGGGATGATGAGGCCCCGGTCATCCGCAACTGGTTGATGAAGATCAATTTCGGCCCTGCCGTCGCCGCAAAGTCCCCGGTTCTGGCTGTGGCGGTGGGATTCACCAATATCGCTGTTCCGGATGGACCTGACCCTCGCTGACTTCGTTCTCTTCCTGCTGTTGGGGACATCCGGCCTGGTCGTGGTTTTTTCCATGATCTCCCGCACGCTGCACAACCGTGCGGAGGCGCGGGCGCTGGCCCGCCGGGTGATCTGCCGCCTCTGCCTCCATGCGTTCGAAACCCAGGAGCGCGGGAAGGTGGTGGACTGCCCCCACTGCGGTGCGGCGAACGAGCGCGGCCGCAGCCGCCGTCTGGGATGAGCGGAGATGAGGGCTTGCGCCCATCCGCCGCAGCGGCCAAAGTTGCCCGACAAACTATGAGCGAACGACGCGTCGTCATCACCGGAATCGGCTGTCTCAGCCCGCTTGGCAATGATCTTGAGTCCACCTGGGATGGGCTGAAAAACGGCCGCAGCGGCATCAAGCGCATCGCGCAGATCGATCCGGAGCCGTTCGAGTGCAAGATCGCGGGTGAGGTCAGGGACTTCAACGCGGACGGCTATTTCAAGGTGCCGAAGGACGCCCGTCGCTCCGACCGCTATGTGCAGTATGCAGTGGCCGCCGCGAAGATGGCCATGGATGACTCCGGCGTGGACGTGGAGAAGATCGACCGCCGCCGCTTCGGCGTGATGGTCGGCAGCGGTATCGGCGGCCTTTCCACCCTTGAGCGTGAGCACGGCACCTACATCGCCAAGGGACCGAAGCGGGTTTCCCCGTTCACCATCCCGATGATGATTTCCAACATCGCCAGCGGCATCATCTCCATGGAGCACGGCCTGCTCGGGCCGAACATGGTCATCGTCACCGCCTGCGCGACTTCCAACCACAACATTGGTGAGGCCTGGCGCATCATCAAATTCGGCGATGCGGACGCCTTCCTCTGCGGTGGCGCGGAAGCCGCCGTCCTGCCGATGGGTCTTGCCGGTTTCTCGAACATGAAGGCGCTCAGCACCCGCAACGACGAGCCGGAGCGCGCCTCCCGCCCGTTCGATGTGGACCGCGACGGCTTCGTCATGGGTGAAGGTGCCGCCGTCCTTGTCATCGAGGAACTGGAGCACGCGAAGAAGCGCGGTGCGAAGATCTACGCGGAGCTGACCGGCTACGGCATCAGCGCGGACGCCCACCACCTCAGTGCGCCGACTCCGGACGGATCCGGCCCGGCCTACGCCATGCAGATGGCCATGAACCACGCCAAGGTGAACCCGACGGACGTGCAGTATCTCAACGCCCACGCGACCTCCACCGGCCTCGGTGACATCGCGGAAACGAAGGCGATCAAGCTGGCCTTCGGCGACTACGCGAAGAACGGCCTGGCCGTGAGCGCGACGAAGTCGATGACCGGCCACATGCTCGGTGCGGCGGGCGGCATCGAGCTCATCGCCTGCATCAAGGCCATCCAGGAAAGCGTCATCCCGCCGACCATCAACGTGGAGAACCAGGACCCGGAGTGCGATCTGGACGTCGTCCCGAATGTCGCCCGCGAGACCCCGGTGACGGTGGCCCTCAGCAACGGCTTCGGCTTCGGCGGCCACAACGCCGCCGTGCTCGTCCGGAAATTCGAGTGATGGAAAACCCGCGGCACCGCCAGACGCTCGAAGTCGCCTTCGGGGATACGGATGCCAGTGGGTGGGTCCATTTCCCGAACATCTTCCGCTACGTGGAGATCGCGGAACACACGTTCCTCAGTTCCCGTGGCATCATCGTCTTCGCACGCGACGGCGGCGGCTGGCCGCGGGCGAGCGTCTCCGCGGACTTCAAGCGTCCGCTGCAACTGGGTGACCGCATCGAGGTGTTGCTCGGGATTTCCCGTGTCGGTGGTGCGTCCGTGACCTGGGAGTTCGAAATCATCGGCAAGGACGGGGAGCTTTCCGCATCCGGCGGCATGACCACTGTCAGGGTGGGTCCGGATGGAAAACCGAGGATCCTTTCCGAGGATGAACGCGGGAAGCTGGAGAATCATTGAACTTTCAACCGCAGATGAACACAGATGGACGCAGATAAGAAATTTGGAGCAGTCTCCTTATTCACGTTCATCTGCGTTCATCTGCGGCTTTTCTAAAATATGGAAACCGGCCGCGTCATCCTTGTCCCCACGCCCATCGGCAATCTTGCCGACATCACGCTGCGCGCGCTGGAGATCCTGAAATCCTGCGACCGCATCGCGTGCGAGGACACCCGGCATTCCGCTCCGCTGCTCGCGCACCATGGCATTTCAGGAAAGCCGCTCGTCGCCCTGCATGAGCACAACGAGGCCCGCCGCGCTCCCGAGTTGGTCGCTGCGGCGAAGGCCGGTGAGATCATCGCGGTGATCAGTGATGCGGGCATGCCCGGCATCTCGGACCCGGGCTACCGCTTGGTGCAGGCGTGTCTGGAGAATGAAGTGCCCATCGAGGTGCTGCCCGGTCCGTCCGCGGTCATCACCGCGCTCATCGGCTCCGGGTTTCCATGCCATGCCTTCCGTTTTGGCGGGTTCCTTTCGGTGAAGTCCGGCAAGCGCCGTTCCGCCCTGTCCGCCGCGCTGGAGTCAGGGGAGACGGGCATCTTTTTCGAGTCGCCGCACCGCATCGTCTCCACGCTGGAGATCCTGGCGGAGATCGACCCGGAGGCGCGGACCTGCGTCGCGCGGGAACTGACGAAGAAATTCGAGACGTATCACCGCGGTACCGCTGCGGAAGTACTCGCTCATTTCAAGGCCCATCCGCCGAAGGGTGAGATCGTGCTGTTGGTTCACTGCAAGGAGTAAGGAGGACGGACACTCCTGTCCGTCGGCGGCATTGGCGGATCTCCTGAAGAGTGGATCTGCACCGATGTGCCTTTGGCTGCGTGGTCCGGTTGCAGCCGGTGGACAAGAGTGTCCACCCTCCTTACTGGGGGCCTCACGCCATCTCCAGGCCGCGCATCGTTCCACTGTGGCCGCCGAAGCTGTCCTTCTGGACGCCGGCGCGCTGCATCATGGTGATGAAAAGATTCGAGAGCGGGTAGTTGTTCTTCGTGTCGAAGCCTAGGTGCTGGCCGTGCTTGTAGCCGCCGCCCGCCAGCAGCAGCGGGAGGTTGTTCGTCTGGTGGCCGCTGGCATTGCCCAGGTTGCTGCCCAGCAGCACCTGGGTGCGCTCCAGCAGGTTGGAGTCGCCTTCGCGGAAGTTGCGGAGCTGGGTGAGGAAATCGAAGAACACCTTCATCGTCGCGCGCTCGACGATCTCCAGTTGCTTCAGTCGGTCCGCATTCTTTCCGTGGTGGGAAAGCGTGTGGTAGCCCTGCGCCACGCCCTCGATTTTCGGCACGGTGCCGATGGCGGTGCCGCCCAGCGTCAGCACGCGGGTGGAGTCCGTCTGGATGGCCAGGCGCATGACGTCGAAGTAGGAGCGGTAGGCGGCCACCACGTCCTCGGCCTCGAACTTGCCCGGCGGCTTCTCGTCCACCTGTGGTTTCGGTGTCTTTTCCCAGGCACCGGCTTTTTCGAGCCGTTGCTCCGTCTCCCGGACAGCGGTGAAGTATTGGTCGAGTTTTTCCCGGTCCGCCTGGCTGGCGTGCCGCTCGATGGTCTTGGCCTCCTCCATGACCAGATCCATCACGCTGCGGCCATCGCGCAGGTCCGCCTCACGGGAAGCGATCTCCTGCGGCGTGCCGGACATGAACAGGCGGCGGTAGGCGGTCCCCGGCATGCCGATGCGCGGGACGACGACGCCGTTTTCTGAAACGGCCAGGCTGTGCTCGCCCAGGGTGATCGACGAAAACCGGGTTTCCGCACCGATGGCCTTGGCGATCACCTGATCGACGGAGACGGAGTTCTTGAAACTCCGCGCCGCAGGGTGGTGGGCGGCGGTGAGGAAGGACTTCTGGGTTTCATGCCCGCCATCGACGCCCGGGTGGCTCACGCCGGAAAAAACGGTGAACTGGTCCTGCAGCGTGCCACCGATCTTCAGGTAGGGGCTGGGGTCATAGCCAGCGCCCGCTTTCTCCGGGAAGAAGTTCTCCGACAGGAAGCCGAGCGGGATGTTGATGGCGATGAACCTGCGGGGAACGGACTGCGCCGCGGCGGCCCGGGCGGAGAGCGGCATCATCGCTTCCAGGAACGGCAGCGCGAGCGAGATACCGGTGCCACGGAGAAAGGTGCGGCGGGAGAGTCGTGCTTGTTTCATGGCATCAACGGTTGGAGAAGGTTTCGCTGGAGACGATGAGGTGGACGAGGGTGCGCAGGCCGTCACCTTTCGCGGAGGACTCATTCATGATCCGGGCAACGGCGGGCCGGTCGGAGAATCCGAGTTCCCGGCCGAGGCCGTAGGTCATGAGCTTCTGCGTGAGACAACGCCTGAAATCATCCCTGCCTGTCGCGAGCAGCAGCTTTTTGAATCCGGCGATGCCGGAAAAGGTGCGTCCGTCCGTGAGCACGCCGCTGGCATCCACCGCCAGGCCGTTCACCAGCTTGCCCTTTTCCTTTTCCCCTTCGCCCGCCTCGTAGTTCACGTAGTGGGTTCGGAACGCGCCCGTGGGGTCGAAGTCCTCCAGCGCGAATCCGGGCGGGTCGATGTGCTGGTGACAGGACGCGCAGCTCGAGTCCTCCCGGTGCTTTTCCAGCAACTGGCGCATGGTCGTCGCGCCGCGGATGTCCGGCTCGATGCCATTGATGTTCGGTGGCGGCGGCGGGGACGGGCGGCCGAGGATGCTTTCCAGCACCCATGCCCCGCGGACGACGGGAGAAGTGTAGCTGCCGTTGGAGGTGACCTTCAGCACGCTGGCTTGGGTCAGCACTCCGCCGCGCACGCTGTCCTTCGGCAGCCGCACCGGGCGCAGGGCCATGCCCTCCACGCCGGGGATGCCGTAGTGCTGCGCGAGGCGGCCGTTGAGGATGGCGAACTGGGAGTCGATGAAGTTCACCATCGGCAGGTCCCGGTTGAGGATCTCCCGGAAGAAGGTGCGGCTTTCCTCCACCATCGAGTATTGGAGGAGGTCATCGTAGTCCGGATAAACCTTCGCGTCCGGGGTGGTGGCATTGATTTCCCGGAGGTGCAGCCATTGGCCGGTGAAGTTGCGGATGAACTGCTCCGACCGCTCGTCCGCCAGCAGGCGCTCCACCTGGGCGTGCAGCACCTTCGGGTCGCGGAGCTTGTTGGTGGCGGCCAGCTCCAGCAGCTCCGCATCCGGCATGGAACTCCAGAGGAAGTAGGACAGCCTGGAGGCGAGTTCCGTATCCGCCACGCGGGTCTCCCCGGGCCGCACGTCCTCACGCAGGTAGAGGAAATTCGGCGAACAAAGGACGGCCAGCATCCCGGCGCGCAGGCTTTCGATGAACGTCGCGCCGGATTCCATCCGTGCGGAAACCAGCGCGTGATAGCGGTCCGTCTCACCCGGTTGCAGCGGCCTGCGGAAGGCACGGGCCATGAATTTCTCCAGCACGGGCAGCGCATCCGGAGCGGTCGCCTTGGTGACATCCAGCTTGCCCAGCACCCGCGTGTAAGGTTCCGGCGGCCAAGCGGGGACGAGCGGGCCGGTCATCTCCACCTTGCCGAAGGCGATGCCGGGGTTGGTCGCTCCCTTTGCCTTGTCCGGCAGGTAGGGCAGGCCCATGGCGAAGAACTGGATGGGCGAGTAGGCACCCATATCCATCTCGAACTCGAAGGTCTTCAACTGCGGACCGACTTCCAGGTAGCCGGGATTCCCGCTGCCGCTGGCGGAGCCATAGTTGCGGATGGCGAAGACGAGATCCTTGGTCGTGTTGAGCGCCTTTGCCTGGAACTTGAACCGGTAGTGGCCCGCCTTCTTCGTCACGTTCTGCCGGGTGGCGACCTGGGAGTAGGTCCCGCGTTCCGTCCGGAAAGTTGCGGCCATCCCATCGACGATGGCGTAGCTGTTGGTGGGATATTTCGTGATGTGTTCCAGCAGCTCCGGTGCGGGATCCACCACCACCTTGTGGGTCACCGGCTTCTCTCCCGGTTTCAGTGCCTGGTCCAGTGCCACGGACGCGGCGGTGAGGTAGGCCTCCATCTGGTCGGCGGAAATGGCGAGCGCCTTGCCGTTGTTGTCGAAGCCGCCCGCTTTCTGGTCCTCCGGCAGCGTGCCGGAGAAATCCCGGTCCACGCCCAGCAGGTCGCGGATCGTGTTCCGGTATTCGGCCCGGTTGAGGCGGCGGAGATACACCTCGCGCTGTTGCTGGTCCGCCTGGGCGAGCCGCGGCTCGATCCATTTGAGCAGCCCCTGGATCTCTTCCGGTTCCGGGCGGTTCTTCCGCTTCTTCGGCGGCATCTCGCCGGACTTCACCCGGTCATAGATGCTCGTCCACAGGTCCGTGTGTCCGGCCATGTCCGGGCCGATCTTCGTCAGGTCCAGCCCACCTTCCTTTGTGTCCGCATCATGGCAATCCGTGCAGCGGTTTGCGAAAAATTCCGAGGCGCGTTCCGTGAAGCCGCCATCGTCCGCCGCATGGGAGCTGGCGGCGCAGAGCAGGGAGAACGCAAGGATGGTACGCGGGAACGGCATGTCGCAGGGCCACCGGATACGTGGGTTTTCCGGCGTTTTTGCAAAACTGCCCGATGCGGCGGGATCAGGCAAGGGTGATCCCGACCGGACAATGGTCGGAACCGGTGACCTCAGGCATGATGACCGCGTCCTTCACGCGATCCATGAATGGCTGCGAAACACCGAAGTAGTCGATCCTCCAGCCGACGTTCCGCGAGCGCGCGCCGCCACGGAACGACCACCAGGAATAGGCCTCCCGCTTGTCCGGGTAAAGGTGGCGGAAGGTATCGGTGAAGCCCGCGCCGAGCAGTTCGCCGAAGCTGGCCCGTTCCTCGTCGGAGAAGCCTGCGGAAAGGCGGTTCTCTTTTGGCCGGGCGATGTCGATCTCCTGGTGGGCGACGTTCAGGTCACCGCAGAAGATGACCGGCTTCGTCTTCGCCAGTCCGGAGACATGGCGGCGGAAGGCGAGGTCCCAGGTGAGGCGGTAGGGCAGGCGGCGCAGGCCGTCCTGGGAGTTGGGCGTATAGACATTCACCAGGTGGAAGTCCGGATACTCCAGCGTCAGCACGCGGCCTTCCTTGTCATGTTCGTCCATGCCCAGGCCCATGCGGACGTCGAGCGGTTGCTCCCGGGTGAAGACGGCCACGCCGGAGTAGCCCGGCTTCTGCGCCACATCCCAGAAGCCATGGTAGCCTTCCAGCTCCGGTGGCAGGGTGACCTGCTCCGGCCGTGCCTTGGTTTCCTGCAGGCAGAGGATGTCCGGTTTCGAGGCGGTGACGAAGTCGCCGAAGCCCTTGCCCAGCGTGGCGCGGATGCCGTTCACATTCCAGGAGATCAATTTCATCTACCGGGAGTTTCCACACCACGCCGCTCAAATCAACAGCATGCAGTCCCCGTAGCTGTAAAAACGGTAGCGACGCTCGACCGCCTGGCGGTAGGCGTCCAGCACCAGCTCCCGTCCGGCGAAAGCGCTCACCAGCATGATCAACGTGCTTTCCGGCAGGTGGAAATTCGTCAGCAGGCCGCCGATCACACCGAACCGGTAGGGCGGGTGGATGAAGATGTCCGTCTCCCCGCGCTGGTCGTCCTCCGCGATCCTCCGGCCGTCGTCCGTGCGCAGGGACTCCAGCACGCGGGTGACGGTGGTGCCCACGGCGATGACGCGTGAGGCGGCGTTCACCTTGGCGGCGGTGTCCCGGGTGACGGCGTAGCGTTCCGAGTGCATCACGTGCTCGGAAAGGTTCTCGACGCTCACCGGGCGGAAGGTGCCCACACCGACATGCAGGGTGAGGAATGCGTGCGGGATTTGCGCCAGCAGCTCCGGGGTGAAATGCAGGCCGGCGGTGGGCGCGGCGATGGCGCCTTCCTCGCGGGCGAAGACGGTCTGGTAACGCTCCCGGTCGGACAGTTCGTCCTCCCGGTTCATGTAGTGGGGCAGGGCCAGGTGGCCGTGCTTGTCCAGGTCCACGGGGGCATCCCAGCGGATCAGGCGGTCGCCGTTTTCGAAAACTTCGACTACGGTTCCCGTAGTTCCTCCGGCGGTGACCGTCCTGCCTTCGCGCATTTTTTTCCCGGGGCGGACGAGGCAGCGCCACTCGGTCGGGGAAAGCCGGTCCAGGCAGAGCAGCTCGATCTTGCCATCGTCGGAAAACACGCGGGCTGGGATGACTTTCGTGTCATTGAGCACGAGCAGATCGTCCGCGCGGAGATACTCCGGAAAGTCCGTGAACATGCGGTGCTCGATGACGCCGGTGTCCCGGTGGATCACCATCATGCGGGAGGCGGAACGCTCCGCCAGTGGCTTGGATGCGATCAGTTCGTCCGGCAGATGGTAGGAGAAATCTTTCGTCAGCAGGCTCATCGGCGTTTCCGGTTCACGCCCATGTAGAGCATCAGTTGCTCCGCCGGGCCCCAGACGCGGAAGAGGATCACCGGCTTGTGGTTGCGGTATTCCGTGGCCAGCAGCACGCGGGTGCCGTTTTTCTCCACGTCCCATTCATCCGTATCGCCGCCGGGCTTCCACCGGCGGTCCACGAGGAACTTCAGAAAGAACTCGCGGTCCTGCCCTTCCTTCGGCTGGATGCCGAACTCGTCGCTCGGGTCCTCCGCGCGGTGCTGTTCCGCCGCCCCGCTCCGCAGGACGATGGCGTGGTTCCTGCCCCAGGCGCGGAGCCGTGGCTGGATGAAGGTGACCAGATCGAGCACCAGGCGGTTCACCACCGTGTCATGGCGCTCGTCCAGTCCGCGCAGCGGCAGCATGCGGTTCATCACATGCTGGTAGCCCGCGGTGCCCATCGGCCCGTGGTAGATGATGGAGTCGCGCGTGGCACGCACCGGCCCCCCGCCATAGACGAAGCCCTCCCAGCGTGCGCCGCCGCGTTTCGAGAAACGCCCCGGATGTTTCGCGATGAGCAGGCGCTCCGCCTTCGCATATCCCTGCTGCTGGCGGAAAAACGCGCTGAACGATGGCCGCCGCCAATGCCAGACGAAGGCACCCGCCGCAAAGCCGAGCCGGTAGCCCGCCTCCCGCAGCCGCCAGCAGAAATCGACGTCATCACCTGCGGTGCGGAACTGCGGGTCGAAGCCACCCACCGCGTTGAACGCCTCCTTGGTCACGGCGATGTTGCAACCGGGAAGATGCTCCGCCTCGTCATCCGTCAGCATCACATGGCTGGGCGCGCCGGGAGCGGCGCAAACGACCGCCTCACGCCAGTCCCTCGGTGGTGGTGGCAGGTTCGGTCCGCCTGCGGCGGCGAACTTCCCATCATGGAAGACCCTCCGCAGCCGGGCCACCCACTCGATGTCCGGCTCGCAGTCATCGTCCGTGAAGGCCAGCACCTCACCGCGGGCGGCTGCGGCACCGGCATTCCTCGCCGCGCTCAGGCCGCCGGGTTCCAGCCGCAGCAGGCGGATGCCGGGGAAGCGCGTGGCCACCAGATCCGCCGTGCCGTCCTCCGATCCATCATCGACGACGATGGTTTCGAATCCGCCGCCGGTCATGCGCGAGACGGCTTCCAGGCATGACTCGATGCGCTTGATGCCGTTCCGCGTGCAGATGATCACGGAAATGAAAGGTGAAGGGGCGAACTCCGTCCTTGTGAAAAGGGAGGCATCCCAGCGGAGCAGCGCTTCTTTCGGCGCACCGCCGCGGTCCGTCATGCCGAAGTCCCAGTCGAGGATCTCCCTGCCACCGGTCGCCCAGCGGTCGCTCCAAGAATAGACCGTGAATCCCGCGGCCTCTTCCTCACGGGAGATGGTGGCACCCCAGCGCAGCGCATCGGCCTGCTTTTCAGGGCTGTTCCGGCGGGTATCGAGGCCGAACTCGGAGATCACCAGCGGGCGGTCGCCGGCGATGTGGTGGAGCCGTTTCAGGTAGGCGCGGTAGTCCTGCTCTTTCTCGAGGTAGATGTTGAAGGCGGTGAAGTCCGCGTTCGCGGGTTCCAGGTATTCCGTGCTGGGGTAGTTCGCGTAGGCGAAAAGGAGATGGGGTGCCGCCCTCCTTCCCTCTGTGATCAGTTGCTCCAGCACGTCGCGGACAAAGTCGGGACCCATCCACCGCACCAAGTCGGCGCGGATCTCGTTGGCCACATAGACTCCGGTGAGCGCGGGATGTTGCCCGTGGTCACGCAGGAAATTGGCCAGCTTCACCAATGCCTGGGTGACAATGCCAGGACGCTTCCCGAAGTCCGAAGGATAGCCCCACTCCAGCCCGGCGAACACCCGCAGGCCATGGCGGTGTGCCGCGTCCAGCAGCTCCACGCCCGGCAGCGTGTAGGTCCGCACGGCATTGAACCCGGCCTCCGCGATGCGGGCGAAATCCTCATCCTCGGGGGTCGGGTAATCGTCCGGAAACGGGCCGTAGGTCACCGCCAGCAAGGGGACGCGCTCATTCCCCGCGCGGAAAAATTTTCCGTCGGTACGCAGGGGTTCACTGGCGTGGGGCATAGGCACGCCCGGAGGTTAGAGGGCTGGGGGGCGATTCCGGAACAGAAAAAGCGTTTCCCCGCAGATTGGACTGAAATTCGGATGGGAACGGTTTTCCGCGCGTGCCAACTGCGGGGAACCGCGCTTTATTCACTCCATGAGGGATGATCTTCTGAAGAATCCGGTGTTTGCGATGGCGGCGGAACAGTTCGACCGCGTGGCGGATTTCCTGCAGTTGGCGGATGACATCAGGGAACGCTGCAAGTGGCCGAAGCGGCTCATCACCGTGACCGTGCCGATCAAGCGGGACGACGGGACCACGGAGGTGTTTTTCGGCCACCGGGTGCAGCACCACCTCACCCGCGGTCCGGTGAAGGGCGGGCTGCGCTACCATCCGGCGGTGGACCTCGGCGAGGTCGCCGCGCTGGCCATGTGGATGAACTGGAAGTGCGCGCTGATGGACCTGCCCTATGGCGGCGGGAAAGGCGGCATCGCGTGTGATCCGCGCACCATGTCGGAGGCCGAGCTGGAGCGGCTCACCCGGCGCTACACCATGGAGATGATCCCGTTCATCGGGCCGGAGGTGGATGTGATGGCGCCGGACATGGGGACGAATGAGAAGACCATGGGGTGGATGACGGACACCTACTCCACGCATGTCGGCCACCTGGTCCCGGCGATCGTGACCGGAAAGCCGCTGACGCTCCAGGGATCGGCGGGCCGCACGCAGGCCACGGGCCATGGCGTCGCTTTCCTCGCCTCCGGCGCGCTCAACAAGCTGGGCATGGCGGTGGAGGGCGCGACGGCCATCGTCCAAGGGTTCGGCAACGTCGGCTCGCACGCGGTTTTCACCCTCGCCTCTTACGGGGTGAAGATCCTCGGGATTTCCGATGTGAACGGCGGGATCTGGAATCCCGGCGGCATCGACATCAAGGCGCTCCGCGTTCACTACGATGAACATCGTACGTTGTCCGGGTTTCCGGGGGCGGATGCCATCGGCGGGGAGGAGCTGCTGGAGCAGCCGTGCGACATCCTCGCGCCGTGCGCGCTCGACCGCGTGATCACCGGGGAGAACGCACCCCGCCTGAAGTGCCGCATCCTCGCGGAAGGTGCCAACGGCCCGACCACGCCGGACGCGGACCGCGTCATCGACGCGCGGAATGACATCTTCGTGATCCCTGACATCCTGTGCAATGCGGGCGGCGTGACCGTGTCCTACTTCGAGTGGGTGCAGAACCTCCAGCGGTTCCAGTGGACGGAGCGCGAGGTGATCACAAAGCTGGAGACCCTGCTGCACGCCAGCTTCGAGAAAGTCACCGGCTTCGCACGGCGGAACGGCGTCTCCCACCGCATGGCCGCACAGGCGATCGCCATCAAGACGGTGGCCGATGCGAAGGCCGCGCGCGGTCTTTTTCCGTGAGGAAAAAATAATTCCATGGGTTGGTGAATATCCGTGCGGCGGCTTCGTCAGAGATTCCGTAACCGAGATACCAACTCATGAAAACCATCGCCTCCGCCATCGCCGCCATCGCCATGATCGCGGTTTCCGCTTCCAAGTCCGAAGCCCGCGAACATTGCCGGGAGTCCTACCACGGCAGCAGCGTCTACATCAGCGGCCGTGCCTCCTGTGGCACGCCGATCTACACCGAGCGTTACGTCGTCCATGTCGACCGTTACGGCCACGCCGTCTGGGGCACCCGCATCCTTCCCGTCAGCTACCACCACAGCCGCGGTGGCTACGGTGGATACCGTAGCGGTTATGGCCGCGACCGCTGCGATGAGCGGGGCTATGACCGCGGATACCACGGCCGTGGCCCGTCGCCGCGTGATTTCCATGACGCGCGCCGCGATGAGGTGCGCCGCGTGATCGGTGGCATTTTCCGCTGAGCTTCAACGGTCCACCAGACCCGATATCCTGATGTCTCCTCCGAGTTGTTCGAAGGAGACATCTTTCATTTTGAGGGACGGGTGCAGTCCCTCTCCCGCCAGTCCGGGGGACGGGCCGCCGCAGAGCATCGGGGCGTAGTAGATGACGGCCTCGTCGATGAAGCCCGCTTCGATCATCGCGGCGGAAAACACGCCGCCAGCCTCGATCATCACGCTCAGCACGCCTTGGTCACGCACCAGGGCGCGCAGGGATTCCCCGAGGCCGGAGCGGGAGCGGATGAGGGTGCGGTGCCGCCACCCGTCGGAAAGCAGCGGCGCATCCTGGGGAAGGGAGGATGGATGGTCGGTGAAGATCACGCGCCATGGTTGGGTCCGGCCTTCCAGCAGTTCCGGGACGCGGATGGTGAGCGCGGGGTGGTCGCGGCGGACGGTCTCCCCGGTGGTGAGGATGGCGTCCACGGTGGAGCGCAGCTTCTGGACGTCATTGCGTGCTTCCGGTCCGGTCAGCCACTGGCCCTCCCCCGGAGGACGGGTGATGCGACCGTCCAGGCTAATGGCCGTTTTCCAGATGATCCATGGCAGCCCGGTTTCCTTCACCTTGAAAAATGGCAGCAGGATCCTGTCCGCCTCTTCCTTCATCACGCCGGAAGCGACCTCGATCCCCGCGTCCCGCAGGATGCTGTCCGCGCGTCCGGCATGGGACGGATTCCGGTCCACGGTGGCATACACCACGCGGGAGATCCCGGCTTCGATCAACCCGTCCGTGCAGGGCGGGGTGCGGCCATGGGTCGAGCAGGGTTCCAGCGTCACGTAGGCGGTGGCACCGCGTGCGGCGTTTTTGCCATGGCGTTTGAACAAATCCGCCAGCGCCTCCCGCTCCGCGTGGGGTTTCCCCGCGGCGTGGTGGTAGCCGCTGCCGAGCAACACGCCGTCCTTCACGATCACGGAGCCGACAGGTGGGTTGGGAGCCGTCCGGCCGATGCCCTTGCGGGCCTTCGCCAGCGCGAGTTCCATCCATTCCGCGTCCGACTTCATGGGATGGCGCGCTTTTGTTCGGGAGCGGGGGCAGGTGCCTGGCGGACCATTTCCAGCGGCAGCGGTGCATCCGCACGCAGGGTCATGTCCGAGTTCTGGAAGCTGATGCCGGCCTCCGAGAAGCGTTTGTCGATCATGATGCGGATGTCGCTGGAGACGATGTTGGAGTCCGTCTTGCTGTTGAACTCCGTCCAGAAATAGACCATGAAGGTCATGCCACCCGGATTGATGTCATCCAGGGTCACCAACGGCGCGGGTTCCTTCAGGATCAGGCCATGACGCTCCGCGCATTCCTTCATCACCGCCATCACCTGGGATGCGTCGCTGCCGTGGGCGACCCCCAGCCGGATGGAGCGGCGCACGCGGCGGTTGGAAAGCGTGAGGTTGGTCACGCGGTTTTCCAGGAACAGGGAGTTGGGGATCAGCGTCTCTTTTCCTTCGGCATTCCGCAGCACGGAGGAGCGGGTGTTGATCTCCGTGATGGTGCCGGTGGTGGAGGCATCGACCTCGATGATGTCACCCACCCGGATTTTCCGCTCGAACAGCACGATGATGCCGCTGATGAAATTCTTGATCAGGGTCTGGGTGCCGAAACCAAGGCCGATGGCCAGGGCACCACCGAAGAACGCGAAGACCGTGAGCGGGATTCTCAGGATGTGCAGGGTGGTGAGGGCGAGGACGATGCCCGCCAGGATCATCAGCCAGTTGCGGAAGGTGTTCGCCTGGGCTTCCGCGATGCGGCCCCGGTTGACGGCGATGGACTGCAGCCTGCGGGTGAGGCGGGCGGTGATGAAGTAGGCGATGAGGAAGAAGGTGAGGGCGCTGATGACCAGCCCCAGCTCGACGCTCTGCTGGCCGGTGGCGGTTGGGATCTTCGTCAGCTCGAAGGTCCAGATGCGGCGGATGAGGTTCTTGGTCTTCGTCCAGCCGTCGCCCAGCCAGGTGGACCAGTTCTTCGGCCGCTCCGCTTCCTCGAACGCGCCGATCCACCGGGCGAGGTTCCGTTGCTGGAAGGTGGAGGCCTGCACCACGCGCTGGAGGAACTGCTGCTTTTCCCACAGCACCTCACGGCGCTCCGCGAGGGTCTTCACACGCGGGTCCGCGTCCGTGATGAGATTGCTGAGGGAGCTTTGCCTGCCGAGGTCCGCGATGACGGCGGTGAGTTCGTTCGAGGAGACGGTCTGCCACGCGCTCAGCCGGTCCAGGTAGCTGCGGAGTTCCTGGACGGCTTCCAGACGGTCCTTGCGGGAGCTGGCGGTGAGGTAGTCGCGCCGCTTCTGATAGACTTCCGGCGTGAGAGCTTCGAGGGAGGCGAAGGAATCGAGGTTGTCCGAGATGAACTGGAGGGCTTCGGCGCGCGTTTCGGAGGTTTCGAAGACGGCGGTGAGCAGCGGGTCCGCCTTGTTGTCGGGGCTTGGCGTGTTGAGGGATGCGTCGAGCGCCTCCTTCGCCTTTGTCCGGGCGACGATGGCATCCCGCAGCCTCGCGCGGATGCCCTGGTTCTCCTTCCGCAACGCGGCGATGCGATCGTTCGCGGTCTTCTGAAGATTGGCGATGTCCTCCGCGGTGAGGGTCGCCGATTTTGATGCTGCCTTGATCTGGCGGCGGAGCAGGTCGCTTTCCGCCTGTGAGGCATCGACCTGGGCCTGGAGGAGATCGATGTTGGCGAGGACGGACGCGTGGCGCGCGGCGATGAGCCGGGTCTTGTCCACCGCAGCCGCGGCCTGCCATTTGAGCGCCGGATCGTCCGGGGTCTTCGCCAGAGCGGCGGCGACGGTGCGGGTCCGCTCCTCCACGCCGGAGGATTCCGTGGCGACGTTCTCCAGCGCGCGCTGGAAAAGGGAGACCGATGAGCGGGAGGTGGAGATCCTTTCCCCGGCGGCAGCCAGGCGGTTCTCAAGGTCGTCGATGAGGAGCAGGGAATATGGGGGCTTCTCGGTGAAGTGGCTCCATTCCGACTCCGCCTTCCTGGCGGCGGTGGCCGCGGCGCGGGCATCCGGCAGGGAGTCGCGCAGCCCGGTCAGCCGGTTGAGCGTGCGGACCGCCTGATCGATGTCGCGGCGGCGTTCCGCGAGCGCGTCCGGTGAGATGCCGGGAGGTAGCTGGGATTCCGCCTCCGGTTGCTCCAGCCGCGCGAGGGTGGTTTTCGCATCCTTGAGCCAGCTCTGTGTCTGTTCCGGCGTTGCCTGGGCTGCGGCGAACGGGGCGGACAGCGCGAGGGACGCGCAGGCGATGACGAGCCGGAGGAGCGCGGACTTCATGGGATGGAATCAGCGGGATGGGGTGATGGGATGGCCACCGCGCTTCCAGGCGTTGATGCCTCCCTCCAGATCGCGGACCTGGAAGCCGAGCGTGGCGAGTTTCTTTGAAGCCGCGCCGCTGCGGGAACCGCGCGCGCAATAGACCAGCACGGGTTTCCCACGGTCCAGTTCCTTCACGGCACGGTCTTCGAAATCCCGGTCCGTCCACGGAATGAGTTTGGCACCGGGGAGGTGGCCGCCGGCGAATTCCTCCCGCGTGCGGACATCGAGGATGATGGTATCCGCATCCCGGGCGACCCATTGCGAAGCCTCCGCCGTGGAGATGGTGGAGGGCCGGAGAGCGCCGGTCGTTCCGCAGGCGGAAAGAACCGCGGCGGCGCAGGCGATGAGTGGCAGGCGGAAATTCATGGGATCGGTCAAATGTCGCCGCGTTCGTCCTTCTCCAACTGGATGCGGTCGGCTAGGTTGCGGGCCTTCACGCGGTTGTTGCGCTTCGCCCAGCGTTCGACGGCCATCTGGCGTTTCTTCGCACGCTTCCGGAGCGCGGCGATCTCGGTTTCGAGGTTGAGGAAGCTTTCGTAGCGGCCCGCGTCCAGTTCGCCCTTGTCCACGGCGGCGCGGATGGCGCAGCCGGTGTCCTTGCGGTGGGAGCAGTCGGCGAACTTGCAGTCGTGCGTGAGGGCATCCACATCCGCGAAGCTTTCGCGGAGCGTCTGCTCGTCGGTCCACATCTGGATCTCCCGCATGCCCGGGTTGTCGATGAGCATGCCGCCGGAATCCAAGGGGACGAGCTCCCGGGAGGTGGTGGTGTGGCGGCCCTTGCCGGTGGTTTCGTTGACCTCGCCGGTCCACTGCCACTCCTCGCCATAGAGCTGGTTGACCAGCGTCGATTTCCCGACGCCGGACGAACCGACGACGCACATCGTCACGCCCTTCTTGAGATATTTTTTGAGAACCTTCAGGCCCTCTCCCTTGATGGCGCTGGTGATGTGGACGTCCGCCTCATCCCACAGCGCGGCGATCTCCTCCGCGGCCCGCTTGTTCTCCTCCTTGGTGAAAAGATCGGACTTGTTGACCAGCACCAGCGCCTTCGCGCCGCTCTTGCCGATGAGCGAGAAGTACCGCTCCATCCGCCGCAGGTTGAAGTCCGGACCGGCATCCGTCACTACCGCGACGATGTCCACGTTCGCGCCGATGACCTGCGCCTCGGAGCTGTTGCCGGGCATCTTCCGGGAAAAGCAGGTCCTGCGGGGCAGCATTGCGCGGATGACGTGGTCCTGGTTCTCGTTGCCCGGTTCCACCGCCACCCAGTCACCCACGGCGGGCAGGTCCGCGTCGCACTGCGCCTCATGCCACAGGCGGCCGCAGAGGATCACGTCGATCTCATCGCCATCGTCGAGGAAGGCTCCGTAGTTGATGGGCGTCTCCCGGATCAGCCGCGCGGGTACCCAGCCTTTCGCCCGGTAGGGGGCGAAGGCTGCCTTCAGTTCATCATTCCAACCGAGGTCACGCAGGGTCATCCGTTGGGAAAAGCTAGCCGGGATCAAGCTCCTGTCGATTCCCGGATTGGAAACAAAGATGAAATTCCCACTTTCCAGTCTCAATAAGCTGCACTTATTGTTGCGTCCATGGATAGCTCCGTCCAAACACGACTCGATGATTTCATCCGCCGGAAAGGCCTGCGGAGGACCAACCAGCGCGACTCCATCGTGCGCGCGGTGTTCTCGAAGGACGAGCATTTCACGGCGGAGGAGCTGTTCGAGCGGGTGCGCAAGGCGGACTCCGACACCTCCCGCGCCACCGTCTATCGCACGCTGGGCCTGCTGGTGGAGGCGAACCTCCTGCAGCAGATCGACCTGGGCGACAACCAGACGACCTACGATCCCAACTTCCTCGACAAGCCGTCGCACAACCACCTCGTCTGCATCGACTGCGGCCGGGTGGTGGAGTTTGAGGACGTGAATCTGGACCTTCTCAACGACTGTGTGACCCGACGGCTCGGATTCAAACCGCTACGCCAGTCGATCAAGATCGAGGCGAACTGCGAGCAACTGCGCCTGAAAGGCCGCTGCCCGAACCTCATCGCCAGCCGCCTAAGCGGCAAGCGGCTGCGGAAGAAACGCTGACCTCTGTCAGGGATCGGGGCACGAAAAAACCCGGCTTGCGGGCCGGGTTTTTCGGAAAGCGGGATGATCGGGGAAGCGGATCAGCGCTTGGCGACGGTGCTGAGCTGGGGACGCTGGCGGACGATGTTCGCGAGCATCTGGCTGCAGTGGCTGAACTTCGTGCGCTGGGCGAGGATCTCCGCGGAACGGGTGAAGGAACCCCACTGGACGATGGTCACCTCCACATTGCGGCGGCCCCACTGGTTCATGACGTCCTTGGACGGCTTGTAGATGTCGATGGTGCCGGTGCCGGTGAGGGCGGAGCCGTAGTCATCGACGACATAGAGATAGGGAAGGCCGGTGATGCGGAAGACAGTACCCACCGGATAGAAGGACCAGTCGGCGGCGGCGCTGCGGACGCGGTCGGTGTAGCGGAGCTGGGTGCCGGTGGCGTTCTTGCTGCCGTAGATCAGGTGGTCGTCCTCGCTGCAGGTGTAGGCGGTGGTTCGGACCAGGCGGTTACGCTCGCTGAAAGCATAGACCGGCATCTTGTGGCGGTCTTTCGGCTTGGCGGCGGCGGCGGAGACAACGCCGGCGGATGGGGCGGAAACCGGGAAGCTCTCGGACTTGCCGAAGCTGAAGACTTTGGAGGAAGAGGAGGAACCGGAGCGGATGTCGGACTTCGACAGGACATTCGGGCCGGAAGTCGAGCAGCTCGTGAAGAGAGCTGCGGTGAGTGCGATGAGAGGGAGGGAAAGAAGCTTTGGGATCATGCAGTATTGGTTAAGAGGCTGCGGCTGATGGTGGGTTTTTTGTGCGTGCATCTTCTAAAGCCCATTGCGTGCCGGGGCAACCCATTAAGTCCAACTGTTAGAGGGGCTTAAGTAAATTGGCGGGTAAATTTTTTAAAACCAGCGACTTAGCTCCGGGTTTTTTTCCTAAGATTTTCCGCCGGTTTCCCTCTGGAATGGGTTCCGGAGGGCAGGTCAGGCACCCCGGTTGGGGGAGGGCAGCCATCCTTTGGCACCGATGCTCCGCCTGCCGCTGGCTGCGAAAAAGCCTTCGAGACCCTTCCTGCCCCGCAGGTCGTGGATGGCCGCCGCGGCGCTTCTCCATCGCCAGCGGAAGCCCGCGTCGCGCAACCGGACGGGTTCCGCCCAGCGGCTTTTCAATACCAGCTCCGTCTCGGTTCCCATGAACCAAGCGCCGATCTCCAGCATCCATCGCGCCGCGGGCAGGCCGACGGGCATTCCGGCTTCCCGGCGGAAGATCCGCATCCATTCCCGGTTTTCCGGAAACTCCGGAGCGGTCACATTGACCGTGCCGTCCAGGAAGGGATCGGCGATGGCGAAGTCCACGGCACGCAGGAAGTCATCCATGTGGATCCAACTGATCCGCTGGCGGCCGTTGCCCATGGTTCCGCCAAGCCCGAGGGCGGCCAAGCGGCTGAGGACCTGATGGACGGTGCCTTCCTCATTTGCCAGCACCATGCCGATGCGGAGTGCCAGCTTTCGTGTGGCGGCGGGGACTAGCGCGCTGAAAAATGCCTCCTCCCAGGTGCGGGCGACATCGCACGAGAATCCCGTGCCGTGTTCCCCCAGCCAGTCGTCCTGCGGCCTGTCCTCAGCGTGGCGGTACCAGGTGGCGGTGCTGGCATTGAGCCACACTTTCGGCGGCACCTTGCACCCGGCGATGGCGCGGCCGATGGCCCGCGTGCTGTCCTCCCGCGAGCGGAGGATCTTTTCCCGGTTCTCCGGTGTGTAGCGGCAGTTCACGGTGGCACCCGCCAGGTTGATGACCGCCTCCGCCCCCTCCAGGGCGAGCGTCCACGGGCCGTCGTGCTTTCCATCCCATTCCAGGAACATACCATCCCCGCTCCAGCCGTCACGGTTGCGGGCGATGGCCACCACCTCCCTGCCCTGGCGGGTGAAATGGCGGCACAGGTAGCGGCCGAGGAAGCCGTTGGCTCCGAAGATCACGATGCTGTTCGTTGTCATGGCAGTGGGGGTGGTGGGGTGTGGAATTTGAAAGGGCTGTCGATCTGGCAGGTGCCGGTCTGGCACTGCGGCTGCGGCTGCGTGCGGATGGCCTGCGCGAGCTGTTCGTCATGGCGCAGGTGCAGCAGGCGCGAAATGGTCAGGCGGTTCTCCGCCAGCAGGTGGATCGCCCGCTTCACCAGTGGCCGGAGCAGCGGGCTTTTGAAGCGGTAGCTCCATGGCCGGTATTCACGGGTGATCCACAGGCAGGTCAGCCAGGCGGTCTCGCCCTGCCACCAACTGCCGTCATCCGCGAGGACGACCACATCCTTTCCCGCACCCATGTCCTGCAGGCCGGGAAAGAGGCGTGCGGCGGCGGGCGCGTTGTAGGGGATGAAGCGGGCCTCCACATACTTCGGCTGGCGGTTCAGCCATTCCTTGAAGGCGGCGCACAGCCCGCATTGCGGGTCATGGAAGATGGTGAGTGTTTTCATGGTGGCGGGGGCGTTGCAGCCATGCGGCGATGGCGGTGAAGAGTCCGTAGGCGGCTCCAGCGATGATGAAGACGGGCTGCGGAGCGATGAGAGCGACGGTGAGGGCGCCTATGAGAGGCCCCACCACAAGGGCGAAAGGGAGCATCCAGATGGGGGAAGCGGGATTCCGGTAGCTCAGGAGAAAGATCGGCAATCCGGTGAGGCCATAGGCGATGATGTGGACGATTGCCTGCATGAGGGTCAGGAACAGGATATCGGCCACCGGCTTTCCGATCCACGCCGCGCCCACTGCCCAGCAGGCGGCAGGTAGGGCCAGTGCTACGGGCAGCGTGGCGATCCATGCTTGTTCGGGGCGTCTTTTCATCGCGGTGGTTCTCTGTTGATGCGGTTCACAACTTCCCACCCGCAGGGAACGGAGGCGGTGCTTGGTCCCATGCGGCGCGTTTCCTCATGCGGGTGAAGACCAGCAGGTTGAAGAAGTGCATGCCGCCCAGCACCAGCAGCACCACGCCCAGCTTCGCGCTCAGCGCCTCGAAGATGCCGCGTGCGGCGACCACTTCCTCCGCCAGCTTCAGGTAGAGCGTCACAAAGCCGAAGTTGATCAGGTAGAAGCCGACCACCAGCAGGCGGTTCACGCTGTCCGCCAGTGGTTCGTTGCCGTGGAAGCAATCGACCAGGAAGACCCGGCCATTGTGGAAAAGGTTCCTCGCCACCCATACGGTGAGCGGCAGGGCGATGGCCAGGTAGAGCGCGTAGGTGAGGACGGTGGGGTTCATGGTATTCGGTAATTTTGGTTGTTTCAGGAAATAGTGAAAGTAGTGGGCAAATTTTTTTAGCCGAGGAGCTTGGTTGCCATCTGGATGGCGAAGCCATGCTTCATGGAGGACACGCGGTCCGCCATCTTGGACGCGAAGCCGACGAACTCTTCCAACTGCCGCATCTGCTCATGGAAGGCCTTACCTTCCGGGGTCTTGATGCCGCGGCTTTCCTCGGCGCATTTGTGGAGAATGTTCACCGCCGGCTCGATCTCCCGGCGCTTCCGCTCGCGGGCGATGATGATGAACATCTGCCAGACATCCTTTTCCGCTTCGAAGAATTCACGCCGTTCGCCCTTGCGCAGGACGGTGCGGATCAGTCCCCAGGCTACCAGCTCCTTCAGGTTGGTGTGGGCGTTGCCGCGGCTGATCTGGAGGTCCTCCATCACCTCATCGGTCGAGAGGGGGGCCGGGGCGGTGATGAGCAGCGCGTGGATCTGGGCCATGGTCCGGTTGATGCCCCATTGGGTGCCGAGCGCGCCCCATTGGGCGACGAATTCGTCGCGGGCTTTTTTCAGTCTGACCGGCTCGTCGTTCATCTGTTTTCAGAAATTACTGAAAATATCGGATTGTGCAAGGCGGAATTTCCGAAATGGAGGAGGATGACCACTGATTTCACTGATTTACTGATTCGGAATGCATGGAATCCTCCGCACGTGTCGGCCCGGAGATCACATCCGCCTCTCTGAAATCAGTTAAATCAGTGAAATCAGTGGTATCAGAATTCCTCTGGCCTGGTCTGCCCCGAAAGGCGGGATCTCACGCCGTCTCCGGCATGAAGGTGGGGAAGATGATGCCGGAGTGCCGCTGGCTGCCGCCGCGTGTCTGGGCGAGGTGCAGCTCACAGTTTTTCGCGCCCCATCGATAGCACGCGTGGACCAGCTCCGTGGCATCCGCGGGAGCCAGCCACACCGGGGTGGATCCACGGTGCGCCCGGTCGAGCTGTGACCAGAGCAGGGCGAGCGCCGTCTCCGTGTCCCGTGAAACGCCGGGACCGAGCATCCGCGAGCCGGGGTGGGCGATGGAGGTGAGGAAGCCATCCAGCCCCTCCGGTCTCTCGATCACCAGCGTGGTCCAGACTCCGTGACGGTTTTCGAGGAAAAAGCGATGATCCTTTTCCCGGCGGATGCCGGAGATTTCCTCCTCGAGCGCGACGATGGCCGGGAGATCATCCATGGTCGCGGGGCGGACGCGTCGCACACGCGTGGGTTCGGTGGCTGGATCAAGTCCGATTTCCGGGACGGAGAGGATCATGTCCTGATAGATCCGGACCGGGACGAAGCCCGCCTTCGAGTAGAGGGAGAAGGAATCGAGGTTGCACGCGCTGGAAACCAGGCGCAGCGGCAGGCCCGCGTTGTCCGCGAGCCGGATGATCTCCTTGAGCAGGGCATTTGCCGCGCCGCGGGACTCCGGCGTGGCGTTCATGATCCCCAGCGCCCAGTGCGTCTCCCGCGGGTGGTAGAAGCAGGACCCGACGAGCTTCCCGGTGGCGTCTTCCGCCACCAGGCAGCAGCCGGGATCGAGCGCTTCGTAGATCTCCGGAAAGACGCGGCAGGCGAGGGGATCCGGCCCGAAGATCTCCCGGTTCAGGTTCTTCCGATACCAGGAATTGGTGGAGTGGTGGATGAGGCGGGCGACTTCATCCCATTCGTCGGGGCGCAGCGGGCGGATGTGGAAGGGGGCGGTCATATTTCCCGGATGACTGGGGAGATCGGATGCCTCCATCATGGATAGGTTCGCTCCCGCCGCCAGCTTCTTGATGGCGTCCTCGAACGACAGATTTTCGTATTCCATGATGAAACCGATGGCGTTGCCATACCTCCCGCAGCCGAAGCAGTGGAAGGTCTGTCGCGTCGGACTGACGGTGAACGAAGGCATTTCCTCATGGTGGAACGGGCACTTCGCTTTGAATGCGGTGCCGATCCGCTCCAAGGGGATGAGGGGGCTGATCAGTTGGACGATGTTCGTTGAAGCCAATATCCGCTCGATCGTTTCCTGTGGGATTTGCACGGTAAGAAAGGATATGACGATCCCCGGCTTGCACGGAAACCGAAAACGCCGGGCTGGCGGGATTGCCTGCGCTTCGCTCCGGCCAAGCGGGGTGCGGCTGGCGCCGGGATTTTTCTGAGGATGCTGCGAGCATCCGAAGGCTTTCGAACCGGCTCCGCTGTGCTTCGCAGGGTTCTCATCCCACTAGCCCGACTTTGGCGGATGGGGTGTCACACATGGGCAGGATGTTCGGTGAGTGACCTTCACTTAGGTGTGATGGTCGGGCTAGCGGGATTCGAACCCACGGCCTCTTGCCCCCCAGGCAAGCGCGCTACCAGACTGCGCCATAGCCCGTCACGTGAACGGACCGGCAAAGAAGCAGGCGAATTGCGGGTTGGCAAGCCCGGAAAATCATGCGATGGCGGAATGCATGAAACGCATCAAGACGGCGATCGTGGGGGCAAGCGGCTACACCGGCATGGAACTGCTGCGTCTGCTGCTGGGCCATCCGGCTGTCGAGTTGGTGGCCGCCACGTCGAGGGCGGAGGCCGGAAAGCCGATCGGTGCCGTGTTTCCACGGTTCCGGGGTGCTCCGGGGGCGGATCTGGCGTTCATGGCTCCGGACGCGGACGGGATCGCCGCGACGGGTGCGGAGGTGGCCTTCCTGGCGCTGCCCCACGGGGTGGCGGCGGAGATCGCCCGCGCCCTGCTGGAGCGGAACGTGCGGGTGATCGACCTGAGCGCGGATTTCCGCCTGAGTGATGCGGCGGTCTATCAGGAGTTCTACGACCATGAGCACCCCGCTCCGGATCTGCTGGAGCAGGCGGTGTATGGCCTGCCGGAGGTGCGGGCGGACCGGATTTCCGCGGCGAAGCTGGTGGCCTCTCCCGGCTGCTACCCGACGAGCATCATCCTGCCGCTGCTGCCGCTGCTGCGGGAGGGGCTGGTCGATCACACGACCATCGTGGCGAACTCGATGAGCGGAGTGAGCGGTGCCGGAAAGAAGGCGGACCTGACCCTGCTGTTCGTGGAGTGCAACGAAAGCGTGCGCGCCTACGGTGTGCCGAAGCACCGGCACCTGTCGGAGATCGAGCAGGAGCTCTCCATCGCCGCCGGGGAGAAGGTGATCATTTCCTTCATCCCGCACCTCATCCCGGTGACGGCGGGGATCGCCACGACCACGACGGCGAAGCTGAAGGAAGGCGTGTCACCGGAAGCGGTCGGCGCGGCTTTGGAAAAAGCCTACGCCGGAAAGCCGTTCGTGCGCCTGTTAGGAAAGGGCGGCTGCCCGGACACGAAGAATGTCACGCGGACGAACTACGTGGACATCGGCTGGAACCACGACCCACGAACGGGCCGGGTGCTGCTGCTGAGCGCGGAGGACAACCTCGGCAAGGGTGCGGGCGGCCAGGCGGTGCAGAGCTTCAACCTCATGTTTGGCCTGGAGGAGACTGCCGGATTGCAAAATTTCTAGGATCTGTCTCCATCTGTCCCCTTTCCCATTCCCTCTGTCATGGACTTCCCATTTTCCCGCATCAAGGGTGGCGTCGGCGCGCCTCAGGGCTTCCTCACCAGCGCGGTGAGCTGTGGCATCAAGAACCCGGCGGCGGAACGTCTGGATCTGGCGCTGGTCTATTCGGAAAAGCCGTGTGCTTCCGCAGGCACCTTCACCACCAACCGGGTGAAGGCCGCGCCGGTGAAGGTTTCCCAAGCCCATCTTCGCAAGGGCGAGCTGCGCGCCATCATCGCCAACTCCGGAAATGCGAACGCCTGCACCGGCGTGCAGGGTATCACGGATGCCAACGCGATGTGCGACGCGGTGGCGAAGCCGCTGGGGCTGAAGCGGGCGGAAATCGGCGTCGCCTCCACCGGGGTGATCGGCCTGCCGATGCCGATGGTGCGGGTGGAGCCGAAATACGACGCGCTGGTCAAGGGGCTGGGCGCGAAGAACGGCGCGGATGTGGCTGCTGCCATCATCACCAGCGACACCCACGCGAAGGAGGTGGCCATTTCCTTCGACCTGGGAGAGCACCGCGTGCGGATCGGTGGCTGTGTGAAGGGTGCGGGCATGATTTCCCCCAGCATGGCGACCATGCTGTGCTTCATCACCACGGACGCCCACGTGAAGAGCGACGAACTGCGCAAGGCGGTGCTGGAGTGCGTGGAGGAAAGTTTCAACCGGATCACCATCGATGGTGACATGAGCACCAATGACACGGTGCTGGTGCTGGCGAACGGTGCCTCCGGAGCGCCGTCCTTCCGCCGGAATGATGCCCGCTGCAAGCAGTTCCGGGCCGCGCTGAAGTGGGTGATGCTGGAACTGGCGAAGGCCGTGGTGCGGGACGGGGAGCGGGTCACCAAGTTCGTGACTGTGAAGGTCCAGGGCGCGCGCACCTATCTGGATGCGAAAAAGGTGGCGGAAGCCGTCTGCAAATCCGCGCTGGTGAAGTCCTCCTGGAACGGCGGCGACCCGAATTGGGGTCGCATCCTGCATGCGGTGGGTTATTCCCGGGCGAGGATCCGCGAGGAGCTGATCGACATCAATATCGGTGGGAAGTTGGCCTGCGCCGGCGGTCTCCAGGCAGCCACACCCATGGACGAGCTGCGGGCGGCGGTGGCGGAGAAGGAGTTCGAGATCCTCATTTCCCTGAACCAGGGGGATGCCGACTACACCATGTATTCCAGCGACTTGTCTCCGGAATACATCGACTTCAACCGTTCCGAGTATGCGTATTGGAAGCAGGCGCGGAAGGACGGATTAGTGTGATTTGCAATGCAAAAGTAAAGCTTTTGTAAATCCAACGTGGGAGTGTAGAGTGCCTTCCGAAAACCCTCTATGAGATCATCTTTCCGAAAGAGCCATGCCCTCGCGGCAGGGGCCGCATGTCTGGGACTCGGAGTCTTCTGGCTTGTCCAGCATTCCCCGGAGACCGCCCGGTCCGGGAGTCCGGATGAAACCCGGCGCAAAATTTCCACGACCCCGATCGAGCCGGTGAGGCAGGACCGGCCCCTGATGCTGGCCATGGTGGACGGACCCGCCCTAAAGGTGGCGATGGACGAGGTGTGCGTGCGTGACGGCACCGGGATGGAGACTTTCGTGAAGCTGGATCCTCCGGCGACTCCGGCATCCATCCGTTCGCGGATGACGGAACTCTCGGCCATGGGGGAGGTTCTTCCGGTGGCCTATCCGGAGAACGGGGAGAGGAACGGGGGCACCCGTGCCATCATCACCAGCAAGCTGCGGGTGAAACTGCCGGATGCGGACGGAGGGAAGGTGGCGGGAGCCAACCGCCTGGAGGTGTCCGAGCGTCCCGCCTACGCGCCGGGATGGACCATCATGGAGGCGGCGGACCCTCTTGCCGCGCTGGCGGCCATCGAAGGAGTCCGGTCGTCCACGGAAGTGGCATCGGCGGATGTGCTGGTTGCAAGGCAACGGTTCAGGCGCGCCCTGCCGAATGACCCCCTGATCGGGGACCAGTGGTATCTCAAGAATGGCACCACCAGCCCCAGCATCACCCACATCAACGTGGAGGGCGTCTGGAAATACGGGGCGGCGGAAATCGGCCACCGGGGAGCTGGTGTCGCCATCGGCATCGTGGATGACGGCGTCCAACTGGATCACCCGGATCTGGTCTTCAACATCGACACCATCAACGATTATGACTGGAACGCGAATGACTTCGACGCCAGTCCGTCATTGCCGACGGACATCCACGGGACGGCGTGCGCGGGAGTCGCTGCGGCCCTGGCCAATAATGGCCTGGGGGTGGCGGGCATCGCGCCTGAATCAGTCATTGTGGGGATGCGGCTGATTTCCGCCAGCGTCACGGACCAGCAGGAAGCGGAGGCGATGGCATGGAAGAACGACCTCATCCATGTGAAGAACAACAGTTGGGGGCCGCAGGATACGGGCAAGCTGTTGGAAGGTCCGCAACCCCTGACCGTCGCGGCCATGCAGAATGCGGTGGCGGGCGGCCGGGATGGGAAAGGAACGATCTTCGTGTGGGCGGGAGGCAACGGCCGGGGAAATGGGGACAATTCGAACTACGACGGATACGCGAACCGGATCGAGACGATCGCGGTCGGTGCCATCGACAGCAATGGCATGCAGTCGGACTACAGCGAGTCCGGCGCGAATCTGCTGGTGGTCGCCCCCTCGGACGGTATCGGTGGTCTCGGGATTGTCACCACGGACCGGACCGGGGCGGCGGGTTGGAACACCGCCTCCGGCATCAATGGCAACTACACCACGCTTTCCGGAGACAGTTCCTTCGGGGGAACCTCCTCCGCCACGCCGGTCGTTTCGGGCGTGGTTGCGCTGATGTTGCAGAGGAACCCGGCCCTCGGTTGGCGGGATGTGCAGGAAATCCTCATCCGCAGCGCGACCAAGGTCCAGCCGTCCGACTCCGACTGGCAGACAAATGCAGCGGGTCTTTCCTTCAATCACAAATTCGGAGCAGGACTGGTGAATGCAGGCTCCGCGGTGGAACTGGCGGCCACCTGGCAGAACCTGGCCTCCCGGTCGAAGCGGAGCATCTACAGCACAAACAGCAGTGCCATCCCTGAGGGAGGATCGGTGACCCGGACGTTCCCGGTGAGCGGGGACACCCACCGGATCGAAGCGGTGACAGTCACCGTGGCAGCCACCCACAGTGCGCGGGGGGATCTTGCCATAACCCTGACCTCTCCAAGTGGGATGAAGAGCCGGTTGTCGGAAGTCCATAATGATCCGAATCCGAATCTCAAGGATGACAAGATACCCGGGTCAACCTCGTGGACTTTCAGCACCGTCAGGCACTGGGGTGAATTCACCGGCGGAGACTGGACGCTGGAAGTAATGGACGGTGGCAGTGGGAATGCTTCCGGCGGCACGCTCGGGGCCGTCACCCTGGAGTTCCATGGGGTCTCCACGGGGGCGATGAATCCGGCGCCGGTCGTCCAGATCACCTCCCCCACCGCCGGGCAGCCGTTTTCCCCGGGATCCGTGGTGCCCGTGACCGTCACCGCCACCGACCTGACGGTGACCGGCGCGCCGGGGGCGGTGGCCCAGGTGGAACTGTTGATGGATGGCCTCCCCGTCGGTGTGGCTACCGCGCCTCCATACGAATTCACCGTTTCACCTGCGGACGGACCCCATACTTTGATCGCAAGGGCAACGGATCTGGAAGGTGAGACGGGCACTTCCCCCTCCGTCCAGATTTTCCTCCAGAACCAACCTCCGGTGATCCATTCCGTCACGCTGTCCGATGTCGGGTATGGCTACCCGGATACGGAGGTGGTGGTCACCGCCGTCAATGCCACCGATCCGGAAGGCACCCCGATTTCCTACACCTACCAGTGGCAATCCAGCACCGACGACCGCACCTACACCAACCAGAGCGGCAAGACCACGGCGGTATTGGCGGCGGATGCGGCCAACGTGGGAAAACTCTGGCGTTGTATCGTCACTCCGTCAGATGGGGTCAATGTGGGCATTCCATTCGAATCTCCGGTCGTGAATGTGGTGAACCGGCCTCCGCTCTTCGCCAAAGTGGGTTCCGCCGTGCAGCATGACAGCGGTCTGGTCATCCGTGGCGTGGAGGAACCGGTCAACCGCCAGGTGATCATCAATGAGGTGAGCCAAGGGGACAATGGAAACCAGGAATGGGTGGAGTTGCTGGTTCTCAAGTCCGGGTCTCTGGTCGGTTTGCGGCTGGGGAATGCGTCGAAATCCTTCACGTTCAAAGATATCCCGCTGTGGAGGAATGTTCCGGCGGGGAAACTCATCGTGATCTACAAGGGAACCAACAAGGATCCTTGGCTGGTGCTGCCGGACAATGCAAACATGTCGGCGGACGCGCTGGTGCTTCCCCACACGGACCGGCAGGTCGTGACTTCCCAGTATTTCGAAGACCCAAACGGAGCTTTGTTCGGGATAGGAGAGGATGATACGGTGGTGCTGCAAGATGGAGCTGGGGACATCCATCGCATTACTTTCGGTACCGGGAAACCTTTGCCAAACACCCCGGCGGTTCCCCAGGGAGCACCGGCATTGGAGCGACTTCTCATCTCCAGGTCCGCCCGTTATCTCGGCGGCCTTGAGGCGGATGCGAATCTGGCGGAGAAATGGAGCCTGCCATCAGTGACCAATGCCTCCCCGGGATTGCCGAATTCGGATGATAACCGGGATTTCATCAACCGTTTGAAAAACCAGGATCTGATTGAGATTCCGAAGTACCGGCTCGGGGGAAGCCAGATCCTCCCTGCCGGACTCACCCTCAATGCGGATACCGGCCGTTTGTCGGGAACCATCTCTTCCAGTGCGGCGGTGGGGAACTACCCCATCATCATCGAGCGGTTCAACAAGGATGAGGAATCCGTGGCGCAGGCATTCACCCTGCGGGTGTTCGCGAACAGTTACAGCCAATGGACGGGTTCCTTTCCTGGCATGGCGGCGGGAGTGGGCGGCGACAGCGATGGTGATGGAGTTCCGAACTTGGTGGAATATGCGCTCGACCGGGATCCCGTTTCGGCGGAACAGGGCGGCGCCTACACCCTGAACAGGGAAGAGGGTGTGATTTCGGTGATCTACCGGCAGTCGAAGGTTCCGGCGGATGTGACCTTGCGGGCGGAGTGGTCCACCGCGCTGGATGGTTCCGTTCCGTGGGTGACGGATGGGATCCAGAACGAAACGCTCCAGGAAGATACGTTGACGCGGGTGGTGAAATCCTCCCTGGCCATCGTCCCGGGTGATCCCAAGCGCTTCCTCCGCCTGAGGGCGACCCTGGTTTCTCCATAAGGACTCTCCGCACGGTTGCCGCGGCAGGCCCAGCGCACATTGCAGTGCGCTGCGACCCGCCGCGGACCATCCGCTAACCACGGGAGATGTAAGGGACGGCGTTTTCAGGGATAACCGTCCGGGTTGGGAAAAATGAATTCCGGAGAGGCTCCGGGCAGTTCACTCGCAGCGGTTGGCGTGCCAATACCGCTGGAGGAACCGCAGCGCTCCACAACCCGTTTGCTTGGAAAGAGAAATTTTCCGGAGTTCGGTATCTTTCACCCTCCGTTGGCGTCATGTTGCGGGAATGGGTGGGAAAGATGCACATCTCTCCCACCTGATGCATCCTGCATGGGCGCACGGCCCGGCGACCCTTTTCGTGGAAGGGCCCGAACCTAGGCGGGAGGGGGCAGGGGAGGCACGGAGGAGGTGTGGTACGGTGCAAGCTGGAGCTTTCCGCATGAAATTCACCGGCACCGCCTGCATCACCCTGTCCCTGTTCTCCGTAGCCGCCTTGAAAGGAGAACTGGTGACGGAGGCATTCACCCCTGAGCCGATCCAGGTCAATGTCGCCGAGCTGCCTGCGCCGAATGAAAAGGAAAGCGTGACCAAGAGGCCGGAGGTGCTGGGCGTCCCGGAAAAGGCGGTGCTCCAGGCCCCGGAGGGCTTCACGGTGGAGCTTTATGCGGAGAATGTGTCCGACGCGCGCTGGCTCGCCCTGACCCCGGATGGGGATCTGCTGCTGGCCCACGGAAAGGGCGACCGGATCTCCTTGCTCCGTGACACGGATGGCGATGGCAAGCCGGACAAGAACGAGACCTTCGCTGACAAAGGCAACCGACTGAACATGCCTCTTGGCATGGCCTTCGTGGACGGCCATTTTCTGGTGGGGAACACGGACGCCGTCCGCAGATACCCTTGGAAAAGCGGCCAGTTGAAGCTGGAAGGTGAGGGAACGGAAATCACCAAGCTCCCGGGAAAGGGCTACAACCAGCACTGGACGCGCAATGTGGTGGCCAGCCCGGATGGCGGCTGGGTCTACGTTTCCGTGGGTTCCGAGTCGAATGTGGACCCGGAGGAGCTGCCACGGGCCAGTGTGCTGAGGATGAAACCGGATGGCTCCCAGCGGACTGTCTTCGCCCATGGACTGAGAAATCCCGTCGGGCTGGCTTTCCATCCGCAGACCAATGAACTGTTCACCACCGTGAACGAGCGGGACAAGCTGGGCGATGGCCTCGTGCCGGACTACCTGACCGGGGTGAAGGAAGGCGGCTTCTATGGCTGGCCCTATACCTATCTCGCCCCGGAGAATCTCGATCCGCGCCGGGTGAAGGACGGAAAGAGCGAGCAACCTGAGCTTGCTGCCAAAACCCTGACGCCGGACCTGTTGTTCGAGTCCCACTCCGCCGCGCTGGGCCTGGCATTCCCCCGCGGGGAGATGTTTCCGGAGAAATACCGGAACGGTGCGTTCGTCGCCTTCCGCGGCAGTTGGAACCGCAACAAGGGGACGGGATACAAGATCGTCTTCGTGCCCTTTGCGGATGGCAAACCCGCAGGGCACTATGAGGATTTCATCAAGGGCTTCCTCACCGATCCGGAAGGACCGAAGACCTGGGGTCGTCCCGTGGGGGTGATCTTCCTTCCTGATGGAAGCCTGCTGTTTTCCGAGGAAAGCAATGGCCGCCTCTACCGGGTCACCTACAAGAAATGAGGAGGCCTGCCACGGCATCACCGCCCTCAGGAATGCGCCCCGCGCCTGCGGCGTGTGAGGGCGCCAAGTCCGCCCGCAAGCAACAGGGCTGTCAGGTGCGGCTCGGGAACCTGATCCACCACCAGATTGTCGATACGGGTCGAGACCGATCCGGTCGCGACGTAGTAGAAGCCGATGGCGGTGATGGGGGAATCCTCAAGGTCCGTGGTGCGGGCGATGCCGCTGATGGACAGCTCGTCACCAGGGGCGATGTTCACGTCAAACCATGAGCTGGCGAGCGTCGTGTAGGCGAAGGAGCGGGTGAAGGCTCCCGCGTTGTTGATGTTGTTGAAGTCGGTCAGTCCTCCGGTGGCCACGGGAGTGAAGGTCTGGGTGGTCGCCACCCATTGGCTGCCCACCCGGAGGAGAAGGCGGGTTTCGGCGTTGCCGGTGAGGCTGGCATGGTGCTGCCAACTGATGTTGAGGGCGCCGTTCGCCGGGTTGATGTTCAGGCCGGCTTCGAAGGTGGCGTAGCTTCCGTTGGACAGCGCGTTGAGTGCGAGGAAGCCGGGAACCTGCGGATTGCCATTCCCGGCTCCTCCGGGGATGTAGATGGTGCCGACTCCGGAGCCTGTCATGGCGGTGGCGTTTGCTCCCCTGTAGGCGACCCAGCCTGCGGTGCTGATCGGGTCATCCGTCGAATCCGCATTGGTGAAGGACTCGCCGTAGACCACCGCCCCCTGGAGCGGACTGGTGAGGGCCGCAGGAATGAGCGCCAGAGCGATGAAGGAAGACAACAGATGGGTTTTGCCGGAAGGAGTCATGACCATTAATGTCGGTCCCGCCGCAGGAGTTAGCAGTGAAAGTCCGGACGCATGCCGGGTTTTCCGGGATGGGCCTGCTAACTAACGCCGCCGCCGGATCATTTGCCTATGGCCCACCCGATGAATGAAGACCCCTCACCCCCGCCGGATCCGGCAGCCCAGTTGGAACTGGTGCAGGTCCTGTTCGTGAAACACCAGCCGTTGGTCCGGGTGGCGGCGCTCGCCATCCTGCCGGATTTCGACAAGGTGGATGACGTGGTGCAGGAGACTTTCCTCACCATGCTGCGCAAGGCGGGGGACTTCGTTCCGGGGAGCAACTTCACCGCGTGGATCTGTTCCATCGCCCGGTTCAAGGCGATGGAGATGCGGAGGAAATCCATCCTGCCCTTTGAGACGCTGTCGGACTCGGTGCTGGAGACGCTCCACGCCGTGGAACCCGTGGCGGATGATTTCGAGCACAAGGTGAGATATTTCGAGGAATGTCTCGGCCGGCTCGCCCCCCAGGCGCGGAAAATCATGGGACTGCGCTACGAGCAGGCGCTGCTTCCGGCGGCGATTTCCAAACAAATGAACTGGTCGGTGGGGGCGGTGAAAGTCGCGCTCTCCCGGGCCCGCAACCTGCTGCGGGATTGCGTCCATCTGAAGCTTGCCGCGGAGGGCCATCTCCCTGACACCGAATCCGCCTGATCATGTTTGACGAAGCACGCCTCAAACAACTGGTCGATGCCTACATCGACCAGACATTGGAACCTGCCGAGCGGGAGGAACTGGAACTGGTCCTGATGTCTTCGGAACAGGCCCGGCGGGATTTCTGGGAGCGTGTCCACCTTCACGCCGCCGCGCGCGAGTGGGCGCTCGGGAACGTCGCCACCGGCATGGTGGATGCGACGGTCAACCGCGCCATCTCCGGGAGGAGAAGGCGGATCAGGAACTGGAGTGCGGGTATTGCCGCCGCAGCGGCCTCGGTCGCCGCCGTCCTCTGGCTGGGAAGCAGGCCCGGACCCGCGGTCACCGCCGGGACCGGCCAACCCTCCCCGCCCCGAGCCGCGACCCCATCCAAACCCACATCCGCCCCTGTCGCGGTGCTGGCCCTGTCGGCGGATGCCGGGTGGGTGGGTGGCACCCCGGCCCCGGGGGCACCGTTGTCCCCCGGCCTGCTCAGGCTGGTGAAGGGGAATGTGCGGATCGATTTCCTCAGCGGAGCGCAGATGACCATCCGGGCCCCGTCCGAGGTGGAGCTGGTCACGGAGATGCACGCGAGGCTGCACAGCGGCAACATCCACGTGTTCGCCCCCCCTGCGGCGGAAGGATTCACCGTCGAGTCCGGAGAGTTGATCGCCGTGGACCGGGGGACCGAATTCGGGATGACCGGTGCCGCCGGCCATGCTCCCACCCTCCACGTGCTCGATGGGAAGGTGGATGTGGCGAAGAGTGACGCCCCCTCCGAGTTCAAGGAAATCCGCGGTGGCAGCGCCGTCAGCCTGAGCGGGCGTGACTGGAGTTTCTTCCCGGCGGAACCGGCGCTTTTCCAAGGAACGCGTGAACTGGCCGGTGAAGCCGATCATGAGCAGGCGCGCAGGCTCCGGGAGTGGGAGGTGGCTGCGCGGGAGTTCTCCGCCCGTCAGGATGTCGTCATCCATTTTCCATTTCTGAAACCGGACTCCGGCAGGAGCACGGTCGTGGCGAACACCGCCGCCCATGCCGCCGCCGGGACGGAAGGGACCATCGTCGGGGCGGAATGGGTGGGTGGGCGATGGGTGGGGAAGGGGGCCTGCAATTTCTCGCGCTCCACGGACCGGGTGCGTTTTGTCGCTCCGGGGGAGTACCAATCACTGACCCTCATGGCATGGGTGAGGGTGGACCGGTTGCCGAACGGCTTCAACGTCCTGCTGCGGGCGGACCGTGTGGTGGTGGGAACCCCCCACTGGCAGTTCGACTCGCTGGGACGCCTGAGGTTCGGTTTCAACACGGCCATCAACGACTTTCTGAGGCCGGACACGACGGAGAAAACCGCGTGGGACGTCGCCGTGTCCCCTCCGTTGCTCGACGGTCGTCTGGGTGAGTGGATCCATGTGGCGACCGTCTATGATTCCCGCCGCGCCGTGCTGGAGCATTTCATGGATGGGGAAAAGGTGACCAGCCATCCCTTGCTCCATCCCATCCCCATCATCATCGGCGCCGCGCAGATCGGGAACTCCGTGGTTGAGTCCAACGATCCCATGCAGGGACGGTTGAACCTGGTGGGGCGGGTGGATGAATTCGCGCTGCTGAATGAGGCGCTGCCGGAGGAGGTCATCCGGGCCTACTACGAAAAAGGCCGCCCTTGATCCAAGGGCGGCCGGAAAGTTCAAGCGATGGGGAGGGGTATCACTCCGCGTCCAGGATGATGTCCTTGAACTCGACCTGCATCGGCGGGCCGGCGTGGAGCTGGAGGGCGATGATGCCGCTCTTCGCGCCTTCGGCGGTTTCGTCCGTCACATCCACGGTGAGTTTTCCGTTGATGTAGTGCTGGAGGTGGCCGCCCTTGGCGATGATCTTGTATTCGTTCCAGCCGTCCTTGTTGATCGCCGCCTGGATCTCATCGCTGTTGCCGGTCTCCCCGGTCACGGTGATGGTCGGCTTCTTCGGGTCCGCGCTCTGGGTGAGGGTGACCTTTTGCCCGCGCTGGGCCAGGATGCCGCGGCCCTTTTCCTCATAGAGGATGCCGCTGTATTTGTCGCCGTATTCGAAGTCCGCCTGATAGCCCGCTGCGACGAAGTTCGCCTCATCCACCACCTTGCTGCGGTACTGGATGCCGCTGTTGGTGTATTTCTTGTCGTCGCCCGGCGTCATCCGGTATTGCGCGGTGAGGGTGAAGTCCGCCACCTCGCCGTCCTTCCAGATGAGGAAGGTGTTTCCCTTGGCCGGGTTCTCGGCGGTGGTCTTTCCGACGATGGCGCCGTCTTTCACGGACCAGAGGGCGGGATTGCCTGCCCAGCCGGTGAGGTCCTTGCCGTTGAAAAGTTGCTTTTCGGCGGCGGTGGCGGCGGTCGCCGCAAGGGCGAGGAGGAGGATGGATTTCATAGGATGGTGGATCACACTTAATGCATTGGAGCACGGGGCTGCAATGAAGATAGAACGTCGCGCGGCGCGTGACCTTTCAAGCCACAGGGCCGCTCTTTTTGGATCGCCCTGCGGGGGCATCCCGTGCAGATAAAAAGAACGGATGATCTCACTGCACGCGCTGACGAAGCACTTCGGCCCCCAGAAAGCCGTGGACGGACTGACGCTGGAGATACCCGCGGGCCAGATCGTCGGGTTGCTGGGGCCGAATGGAGCGGGGAAATCCACCACGTTGAAGATGCTGACGGGGATGCTGGAGCCGACCTCCGGCACGGCCACGATCTGCGGCTTCGACCTGAACCGTGACGGGATGGAAATCAAGAAGCGGGTGGGTTTCGTGCCGGACTCCGGCGCGGTGTTCGAGTCGCTGACAGGCTTGGAATACTTGGAAATGATCGCGGCGCTCTACGGCATACCCATGGAAGCGGCCCGGGAGAGGATCCGGCAGTTCCTCGCGTTTTTCGACCTCGGTTTCGACGTGCTGACGGACAAGCTGCTGGGTGCCTACTCGAAGGGCATGCGCCGGAAGGTGGTGATCACCGCGGCCCTGCTGCACAACCCGCAGGTCGTTTTCTTCGACGAGCCGCTCGACGGTCTGGACGCGAACGCGGCGGTGGGATTCAAGGCTTTGATCCAGACCTTGGCGCGGGAGGGCAGGACCATCGTCTACAGCTCCCATATCCTGGATGTGGTGGAGCGGGTGTGTGACCGGGTGATCATCATCGACAAAGGGCAGGTGGTGGTGGACGGGGAGCCGGAAGCGCTGGTCCGCCTGCATGGGGCGTCCTCGCTGGAGCGTCTGTTCACCCGTCTGACGGGCGGGGAGGACCTGGAGCGGAGGGCGGAGGACTTCGCGAAAACCTTCCGCCAGTGAGTGAGCTTCCTTCCAGTGCCGCGCAGTCGAAGGTGCTGCGGAACCTTTACCTGACCCTGTTCCTGAGGGGCAGGTCCTCGCGTGGGCTGAAGGACCGCGGGCCGCGGTCGGTCGCCGGGAAGCTGTGGCTGACCCTGCTGTTCTATGCGGCGGCGGGCTGCTTCAGCCTGTTCATGCTGGAGCAGCCGGTTTTCAGCGTCTCCCTCTACCTCCATGGGGCGGCCATGTTCTTCATCGGCATGTTCGTCGCTTCCTCGGCGGGGGAGGTGCTGTTCAACAAGGAGGAGGCGGAGATCCTGCTGCACCGGCCCGTCAGTCCGCGCGCCATGCTGTGGGCGAAGGTGAGGGTGCTGTGCCAGGTTTCCCTGTGGCTTGCCCTCGCCTTCAACCTCGCGCCGTTGGTCGCGGCCTGTTTCGGAGGATGGACAGGCTTGATCTTCGTCCCGGCGCATGTTGCTTCCGTGTGGCTTTCCGCATTGTTCTGCACGGGATCGGTGGTGCTCATCTACCAGCTCTGCCTGCGGTGGTTCGGGCGTGAACGTCTGGACGGGCTGATGACCTTTTTCCAGGTGATGATGACCATGCTGCTGATCCTCGGCGGGCAGATCGTCCCCCACCTGCTCCGGTATCTCCCGGAGGAAGTCCGGCTCACCGGAGACACCTGGTGGCTGGCGGTGCTGCCTCCCGCCTGGTTCGCGGGTTTGGATGAGTTGTTGATGGGGGGCGGCACGCCTGGCTCATGGGCACTGGCCGCAGCGGGGCTGGTGGTGACCGGGACCACGCTGGCGCTGGCGTTCGGGAAGCTGGCGGCCAGCTACGGCAGCGGGCTGCGCACTCTCGGGGAGGCCTCCGTGAAGCCTGCGGGAGCGGGTGGCAGGCCCCGCCTGCTGCAGCGGCTGGCCTCGCTGCCGCCGTTCTCCCTGTGGTTGCGTGACCCTCTGGAGCGCGGTGGATTCCTGCTGGTGGGGGCCTACATGCTCCGCGACCGTGAGGTGAAGCTGCGGCTCTATCCCGGGGTGGCGCCGCTGGCAGTCCTGCCGGTCGTTTTCCTGTTCATCGGGGCTGGTTCCGGGACGGAAGATGGCAGCGGGCAGATGCTGATGCTCTTCGGCGCATACGTGGCGCTGCTGCCAATGACGGCCATGGGCCTGTTGCGGTTCTCCCAGAACTGGCAGGCCGCGGATGTGTTCTTGGTCACACCGACCCATGGTCCGGGGCCGCTGCTCATCGGCGCGAGAAAGGCGGTCGATCTTTTCCTCACCCTCCCGGCGGTGCTGGTGCAGGCGTCGGCCGCATTCCTGATCCTGGGGGATGTGCGTATGCTTTATTTCCTGCTGCCCGGCATCATCGCCCTGCCGGCCTATTCAAGGATCGGCGGTTTCGCGATGAAAGGTGCGCCACTCTCCGAGCCGGCGGAAGAATCCCGGAGCGCGAAACGGGGGCTGGTCGTGTTTTTCGCCAGCCTGAGCGTCTTCGCGCTGGGAGGATTGGCGGCAGGCGCACGGGCCCTGGGATACTTCCTGCCCTTCCTGGTGGTGGAGGCGGTGGTTGTGCTGGCCGTCTGCTTGTCGCTGGACAAAAGGACGCACGGCCTGCGCTGGCAGCCGGTGGATGGCGGGGAGCCTGCGCCCACCCGCTCCTGGGAGTGAGCGGTCGGATCAGAGGCCGCGCTTTTTCAGGAACGGGATCAGCTCGTCCACTCCGAAGTCCGCGAGCACCTCGCCGTTCCAGTCCATGGTCGGGGCTTTGGTCTGGCCGGAGAGGTCCACCATTTCCTGCATCGCCCCGCGGTTGCCGGAGACGACGATGGTTTCGACCTCGATGCCCTTGCGGTGGAGGTGGTCCACGACTTCGTCGCACCATGGGCAGCCGGGCTTGATGTAGAGTTTAGGTAGCATGAGGGGTGTCAGGTGGAGTCTCTCCGGGAACTTCGGTTCGTGATGGTGTGGAAACAAGGCGGGATTTTCCAACGATCATCCGGTTGCGTGCGGCCTGCTTGTCCGTAGAATGGGAGGCATATGAATTCCGATGTCATTTTCCTCGCGCAGATGGCCCCCATGGGCATTTCGATGACCTACTGGGTGATCATCGGTGCGACCTTTCTCGTCAGCATGTTGGTGAGCAGCACGCTGAAGCGCCGCTTCAACGAATACTCCCAGATCCCCATCCGCTACACGGGGGCACAGGTGGCCGAAGCGATGCTCCGCCAGAACGGCATCACCGACGTGAAGGTGATCAGCACCCCCGGACAGCTCACTGACCACTATGACCCGGTCAGCAAGACGGTGAATCTGAGCGAGTCCGTCTATGGGATGAACAGCGTGGCGGCCGCCGCCGTCGCCGCCCACGAATGCGGCCACGCGGTCCAGCACCAGCAGGCCTACCACTGGCTCACCTTCCGCTCGAAGATGGTGCCCGCCGTCAGCTTTTCCTCGAAGCTCCTCAACTGGCTGATGATCCTCAGCCTTTTCGGGATGTTCGCGCTCGGACCGACCACCATCTGGATCTGGGTGGGCCTCTTCGCGGTCACAACGCTCTTCTCCGTGGTCACCCTGCCTGTGGAGTTCGACGCCAGCCGCCGGGCCCTGGTCTGGCTGGAAAGCAGCGGCCTGGCCGCAAGCATGGAGCATGAGAAAGCGAAGAACGCGCTGTTCTGGGCGGCCATGACCTACGTGGCGGCAGCGGTCGGCTCGCTGGCCCAGCTCGCCTACTTCCTGATGATGGCCCTCGGAGGCCGCCGGGATTGATGCCCGGGGGAGGTGCCGGAGCAGCCACGGACCGCCGTGGCTGCGAGGGTTTCCCGGCGCGCCGGACCGCCCTCCGTTCCGGCTTGACGGTGGGGGGGCTTTCTGCTTGCCTCCGGCTGTCGGCGTCTGATCTTCAGGCGTTTCGATGTTTTTGAAACGATCCGCAACCCTGTCCCGTATGGGTCCGGCCCGTTTCCGAGACAACAGCCATCCCTCTTCCATCCATGGATCTTTCCTCTCCGCTCTGGTATATCTCCTACGTTCTGGTGCTGATCGGCCTCGCCGGCTTCGGCTCCCACCGTCTTGCCATCGTGTTCCTCTACCTGAAGCACAACCGCAAGCGCCCGCAGCCGAAGGAGATGTTCGCGGATCTGCCGCTGGTGACCATCCAGCTCCCGGTCTTCAACGAGATGCACGTGGTGGACCGCCTGCTGGACTCCGTCGCCGCGCTGGACTACCCGCAGGACAAGATGCAGATCCAGTTGCTGGATGACTCCACGGACAGCACCGTGGAGATCTGCCGGGCTGGCATCGAGCGGCTGAAAGCCAAGGGCTTCGACGCGGAGCACATCCACCGCACGGACCGCACCGGCTTCAAGGCCGGAGCGCTTGAGAACGGCACCAAATTCGCCAAGGGCGAGTATCTTTTCATCCTGGACGCGGACTTCGTGCCGAACGCGGACGTGCTGAAGCGGACCATCCACTTTTTCACCGATGACAACATCGGCATGATCCAGACCCGCTGGGGGCACCTGAACCGCACCTACAACGTGTTGACCCGCATCCAGGCGATGTTCCTGGACGGCCACCTGGAACTGGAGCAGACCGCCCGCAACCGCAGCGGCCGTTTCTTCACTTTCAACGGCACCGGCGGCATCTGGCGCAAATCCTGCATCGCGGACGCCGGCGGCTGGGAGCATGACACCCTCACCGAGGACATGGACCTCAGCTACCGTGCCCAGTTGAAGGGCTGGCGTTTCATTTTCCTCAACGATGTCGAGACCCCCGCTGAACTTCCCGTCGACATGGACGGCTTCAAGAGCCAGCAGCACCGCTGGACGAAGGGTTCCATCCAGGTCTGCAAGAAAGTCCTGCCGGCCATCTGGAAGAGCAAGGTGCCGCTGTTCATCAAAATGGAGGCGACCGCGCACCTCACCTCGAACTTCGCCTACCTCCTGCTCATCATCCTCTGCTTCCTCATCTACCCGAACCAGCACCAGCCGGACTTCGGCGCCTACACGAAGTGGATCGTCAACGTGCCGATCTTCTTCTTCGCCTCCGTTTCGGTCATCGTGTTCTACATCACCGCGCAGCGGGCGCTCCGCCCCGGCACCTGGTGGAAGGAGCTTCCGTATCTTCCGCTGCTGCTCGCCTTGGGCATCGGCATGTCCATCAACAACGCCAAGGCCGTGATCGAGGCCCTGTTCAACCATGAGACGGCCTTCGTCCGCACGCCGAAGTACGGCATCGGCGAAACCGCCCAGCGCAGGGCGGACTGGAAAAAGAGCAGTTACAAGGCCATCAAGAGCCTCACTCCGTTCGTGGAGTTCCTGTTCGGTTCGTTCTTCCTGTTCGTGGTGGTGGATGCCATTATGGGCCAGCGCTACGTGTCCGCGGTCCTGCTCCTGCCCTTCCCGGTCGGCTTCTTCTACACTTCCTTCGCCTCCTTCGCCCGGATGCTGCCGTCCCCGTCGGCGCGTTCCGCTCCTGAGACTGTCACCCGCAAAGATCCCTGACGCACCCATGATCTTGAGTCTTTCCCGCAAGTTCCTCCTCTCCGTCGCCTGTCTCGCGGCTGCGGTCGGTTTCACCAGCTGCGGCTCGGTGAACAAGGACAACCGCAACAAGATGATCGTCAGTGTGCGCGATCAGAAAATGCTGCTGGTGAGGGATGGAAAGCCGGTGAAGTCCTACAAGATCTCCACCTCCAAGTTCGGGATCGGTGACAAGCCGGGGAGCAACTGCACCCCGCTGGGTACCATGCGGATCGCCAAGAAGATCGGCGGCAATGCGGTTGCCGGGACCGTTTTCAAGAGCCGCCGCCCCACCGGCGAGGTGCTCCGCCCGAATGCTCCCGGCCGGGACCCCATCGTCAGCCGCATCCTCTGGCTCCATGGTACGGAAATCGGGAATTTCAATGCCTACCGGCGCTACATCTACATCCACGGCACTCCGGAGGAGAACCGCCTGGGGACGCCTGCCTCCTACGGTTGCATCCGGATGGGCGGGAAGGATGTCATCGATCTCTACAACCGTGTGGGTGCCGGTGCCGAGGTCCGTGTGATCCGGGGCACGCTGGGAGCTACCAAGGAACAGCAGGGCTATGTCGCCCGTGGCGGCACCATTGACGATGGCGTTTGATGAAACCTCCGCCCATCGCAAAACACGAGCTTGACACCTCCTTAAAAATTTATAATTTCCCCGCCCCGCCGTTTCCGGCTCACTACTTTTTGACAAACGACCATGGCCAACCATAAATCTTCCATCAAGCGCGCACGTCAGACCATCGTGCGCACCGAGCGCAACCGTGCTGAAAAGAGCCGCTTCAAGACCGCCCGCAAGGCCGTGCTTGCTGCCGTTGCCGCTGGTGACAAGGAAGGCGCCGCCAAGGCCAGCACCGTTCTCTCCTCCTACGTGGACAAGGCCGCCAAGCGCAACCTGATCCACCCGAACAAGGCCGCCAACATCAAGAGCAAGACCGCCAAGGTCATTGCCGCGATCGCCTGATCGTTCGGTCCTCCGGAAACTCGAAAATTAAGCGGACCGGCTCCCCGGTGCCGCTTTTTTCATAGAATGGCTGCAAATCCCACACCACCGCCATCGCGGGCGGAAACCGCCGCGAAGATCGCCGCGAATCCCTCCGCCTACAAGGTGTGCGAGGGCTGCGATTCCATCGTCGGAGCTGGTGCGGCCCTTTGCCCGAACTGCCATAGCTTCCGCTTTGACACCACGGCGGAACAGGTCATCCGCCAGGCACGCATCCTGGGTGCCCGGGAGCAGACCTCCGTCACCGCGGACGATCTGGGGTGAGGGCAGGAAGCCGCCGGTCACTGGTACCGCGGAATTCATTCCGTTTGCTTTCGCTGGCGGGATTCTCCGGGGCGGACTGAAGTCCGCGCTCCATCCGATTCTTTCCCATCATGAGCGACATCATCAGTTTCAAGGAATGGCAGGTCGTCTGTGACGCGCTTGCCAGCGGCCGGCAGTCCATCCTGCTGCGCAAGGGCGGCATCCATGAAGGACGCGCGGGATTTTCCTTCGCCCACGAATCGTTCTTCCTTTTCCCCACGCGCTTCCACGCCATCGGGGACCACGTCCGCGAGGGCCATGTCGAGGTCGCTCCGGAATGGCAGCCCGGCGACATCATCCGCATCACCCACCACGCGGAAGCGGAGTGGGCTGTCACACTCACTGAGTGGGAGAAGGTGAAGGCGCTTGAGCCGTTCCACATCTATTCGGAGAAGACCGTCCGCGACCGTTTCGACTGGGAGGGGAAGGGTATGGCCTCCGGGAGCATCCATGTGGCCCTCGTGCGCGTGCGCGAGCTGGCGAAACCATGGGAATTCGCCTACGAGCCGAAATACGGCGGTTGCCGTAGCTGGGTGAAGTTGCCGGAGCCTCCGGCAGGCTGGCGCGAAAGCGCAAGGCCGGTCATTGCGGATGAAGAGTTCACGGCGCTGTCCGCCGCGTTGCTCTGAACGGAGCGCGGACTTCAGTCCGCATGGGTTTTACCGGCGCACTGGGACCGCGGACTTCATTCCGTTTGGCTTCGCTGGCTGGATTCTCGGGGCGGAATGAATTCCAGCGGTCCGCTCCCACTGCGTTCCTCGCTACCCCAGCCAGTATTCCTTCATCCTCTCCGCACGTTCAAGCGCCTCAGGTCCGAGGAAATTCGCGTGTCCCATCTTTCTGCGGCCGATGGCCCGGCGTTTGCCGTAAAGATGGAGGAAGGCTTCGCCGTCCTGGAACAGCGGAAGCCAGTCCGGAGGGGTCGTTTCGTCCGGCCAGAAGTCGCCCAGCAGGTTGAGCATCACGACAGGACTGAGCAGGCGGGGCGAACCCAGCGGCAGGCCGAGCACGGCCCGCAATTGTTGCTCGAACTGGGAGGTGGCGCAGGCGTCCAGCGTATGGTGGCCGGAGTTGTGGGGGCGTGGTGCCATTTCGTTCACCAACAGCGATCCATCTTCCTTTAGGAAAAATTCGACTCCCAGGATACCCCGGTAGTCCAGCGCCTCCGCGATGCGGCGGGCGATGGCGGATGCCTCCAGCGATACCGCCGGAGTGGTCCGCGCGGGGACGATGGAGACGTCCAGGATATGGTGGCGGTGGCGGTTCTCCGCGGGGTCATAGGTGACCACCTGGCCATCCGCCCCGCGGGCGACCATCACGGAAAGCTCCCGCTCGAAGGGGACAAAGGCTTCCAGTACCGCGCGGGGAGCATCGAACTTCGCCCACACGGTTTCCGGATCCTCCGTGCCGTCCAGCTTGATCTGGCCCTTGCCGTCGTAACCGAAATCCGCCGTTTTCAGCACGCCCGGACCACCGAGTTCCTGCATGGCCGCGGCCAGTTCCTCCGCGCCGCCCACCACGGCGAACCAGGTGCAGGGGATGCCGTGCTGGCGCAGGAAATTCTTTTCGCGTTCCCGGTTCTGGCAGGTGGAGATGGCGGCGGGGGACGGGTACAGGGGGATGCCCGCCGCGACGGTTTCGAGGGTGGCGCGGGGGATGTTCTCGAACTCCACCGTGGCGACCGTGGCGGTCCTGCAGAAGCGCTCCAGTGCGGCGGCATCATCGAAGGGAGCGTCGATGACCTCATCCGCCACCTCCACGGCAGGGGCTTCCAGGCCGCCGGTCCAGATCAGGGTGCGGACACCCATGCGGCGGGCGGCGAGGGCAAGCATGCGTCCGAGCTGGCCGCCGCCGATCACGCCGACGATGCAACCGGGAGGATGGATGGGAAGGGAAGACATGGAGAGAAAAAGGGGAGGCTCAGTCGAGAGCGGGGAGCGTCGCGGCTTTCACCGTGTCGCTCTGGTTCTTGCGGAAGGCGGCCAGCTTTTCCGCCAGCGCGGCGTCTTCGTTCGCCAGGATTGCCACGGCGAAAAGCGCGGCGTTGATGGAACCCGCCTTGCCGATGGCGAAGGTGGCGGTCGGGATACCAGCCGGCATCTGGACGATGGAGAGCAGGGAGTCCACGCCGTGCAGGGTCTTCGACTCCACCGGAACGCCCAGCACCGGCAGGTCCGTGATGGCGGCGGTCATCCCCGGCAGGTGGGCGGCTCCGCCGGCACCGGCGATGATGCATTTCAGGCCGCGGCCGCGGGCGGCTTCCGCGTAGGAAACCAGCTTGTCCGGAGTACGGTGCGCGCTCACGACTTCGGCCTCCCATGGCACGCCGAAGTCCCGCAGCGTGCGTGCGGCGTGTTCCAGGGTGGGCCAGTCCGAGGTGCTGCCCATGATGATTCCGACGACCGGTGTTCCGCTCATAGAGCGCCAGCGTGACGGGGCGGGTGGCGGGCGTCAATCCGTGGCTGCCGTTCATTTCCGCCGGTTCGGCAGGATTTGTCAGGCACCCGGTCTCCGCTTGGGGAATTTTCCGGGTTATGCCTGATTTGTTGGAATAATGCCCCCGCGGGCGACGCTCTTTTGATGGAAATTCCGGTAAAACGCTGCCGCGGAAAAAACCTTTGTGACTTTTTTGGAAATTTCTCTAAGAAAAGCTGGTGCCCCGCGTTCCAACTTTTGACAATCCCTAAAAACCCCTCAACACCATGGAACAGCCTCTGACAACCGAGCCGATTCTCAGCAAACCCAAACTCTCCTACTGGCGCCGCCTCGGTGGGGGATCGTTGACGATCTCCATAGTCGTGCACGCGATCCTGCTTGTGATCGCCCTTTACTGGATTTTCGCCGTCATCCCGCCGCCACCGGAGAAGGTGGTGGATTTCAAGCCGAGCGGTGGTGGTGGCAATCCGAACGCCAACAAGAACCAGCAGAAGAAGCAGTCCCAGATGGTGAAGACCAACGTCTCCCGTGTGGCTGCGAAGGATGCGGTCAGCAACTTCACCCTGCCTGACCCGGAGATGAACTCCAGCATGAGCAAGCTCGGTGCCCTCGGTGCCGGCGGCATGCAGGGTCTCGGCGGCAGCGGTTCCGGCGGTGGCCAGGGCAGCGGCATCGGCACCGGTTTCGGTTCCGGCATGGGGGATGGCATGGCGAAGGGCGCCCCTCCCGTTTTCTTCGGCCTTGAGATGCGCGCCCAGCGTGTCGCCTACGTCATCGACCTTTCCATCTCCATGCGTGCGGATGGCCGGGATATCCTGATGAAGGAGGAACTCACCCGTTCCGTGAAGGCCCTTCCGGACAAGACCAAGTTCGCCGTCATCTTCTTCTCCGGTCCGGTTTGGGTCCCGGGGGATGAGGTGGTCAACAACGTGGTCAAGCACAAGGGCAAGGAATACAAGTGGAGTTCCAAGAGTTCCTGGGAATGGACCTCCGAGAAGCCTTACATGAAGGTGGACTGGCTGGACGCCGGTGACACCGAGAAAAAGAAGATGGTCAGCCTGATCAAGAACCAAGAGCTCATCGGTGGCACCGACTGGGAAGCCCCTCTTGAGATCGCCATCAACATGGAGCCGCCACCGGAGCAGATCTTCTTCATGACCGACGGTGCGATGGAGAACCGTGACATGGATCGCCTGGTCCGCGGCCTGGTCGCCAAGGCGAAGGCAAAGAACGTCAAGATCAACACCGTCAACATGATGGTGCCACAGAAGGAAGCGATCGATGCCATGGATGATCTCGCCTCCAAGACCGGCGGCAAGTTCACCATCGTGGAAAAGGGCGGAAAGGTCCGCAAGGGATCGAAGTCCGACCGTTGAACGAAAAATCCGTTTGCGTCACCGGCCTGCCGCAGGAAACTGGCTTTCCGCGGAGCCGGTGATGCTTCTCCTCCCACTCAGGGAGGTATCCATGGGGTGGGGCGGAGACTCCACCCTTTGTCGGCGGGATGCATGCCATCACGCCAATCCCAGTCCTCCGCGCGGAGTTTGCTCCGAACAACAAAAATCCCAATGAATTTTCACCGTCTTCACCTTGACAAGCTTTGTTCCCCCGGGAAGAACCTTGTGGCGACCCGTATGGATGCGAAAAACCTGAGATTCACAAAGCACGCCTTGTGCGCACTGCTTGCCACACTGCCGCTCTGCGAACTCCAGGCCCAGCCTGCGGACCCGGCCGCGCCGGCGGAACCGGCGGAGCAACCGGCCGGTGAGCTTGAGACCCTTTTCGCGGATGCGGAGAAGGCTTTCGGCACGAAGGACTACACCACCGCCGTGGGCAAGCTGGAGACCCTTCTCAAGGCGATCGCCGACAAGCAGGGGGTTCCCGCCCCCACCCTTGAGATGATCCGCTTCAACATCGGTCTCGGTTACCTGCTGATGAATGATGCCGCCAGCGCGGCGAAGGCGGAGGTCGCGTTCACCGAGTGCCTCACGAAGCATCCGAAGGGTGAATACACCAGCCGCTGCTATCTGGGTGTGGGCAAAGCCTGCATGATCCAGAACACACCGGAGAAAAAGGAGAAGGCCATCAACGCCCTGCGCCAGGCCGCTGCGGATCCCAAGTACAGGTCGGAGGCCGGTCTGGCCCTCGGTCAGGTCTATAACGAACTCAACCGCCAGGAGGAAGCTTTCCAGGTGTTCCGGACACTCATGGGTTCGGACGTCCGCACCCCGCAACAGACGGGGGCCGCCGTGGAGGTCATCGGCCTGCTGGCCGACAGCGAAAAGCTCGACGACCTCACCGCCTATCTTGACCGGGTGATCAACCAACCGGGTATCCGTGACGCCATCGCGTGGTACACCAACCAGATCGTGGTCCGCGCGAATGACCTTTCCGAGCGTGGCTCCCATGAGGTGGCGCTCGCCCTCTACCGGTCCATCCCGCCACGCCGCCAGGTTCTCGAAACCCAGCGCGCCTCTCTGGAGGAGCAGAAGCGGGACGTGGCGGAGATCGAGAAAAAGATCGCGGATGAAATCGCGAAGAAGATCCCGATCTCCCGGCGTTCCACCGCTGGTGAAACCATCGGCGTGCTGAAGGCCGCCCTGGAGCTGAACACCCAGGCTCTGGCCGCCATCGAGACGGCGGTCGATCTGGATGCCGACCTTCTTCTCGGCCGGGGCCGCAGCCTCTATTATCTGGAGCGCTATGAGGAAGCCCTCGTCTGCTTCCGGACGATCCGGACCGTCTATCCCACCGCGAAGAACCTCGAAATCGCGGCTTACTCGGAGATCGTCACCTACAACCAGCTCAAGGACACCGACGAACTCCAGAAGCGTGCCGCTGAGTTCCTCACCAAGCACCCGAGTTCCAGCAACCTGGAGCAGATCGCCATGATCGCAGGCCAGGGCCTTGCGGATGCGGGCAAGTGGGATGAGATGATCGCTTTCTACAAGGATCTCGCCGCCAAGTTCCCCGACTCGAAGTCCAGGGACCAGTATCTCTTCTTCCAGGCCTATGGCCTGTTCCGCTCCGGCAAGTTCGCGGAGGCCGGGGAAGCCTATTCCAACTTCGTCCAGACCTTCCCTGAGAGTGACCGTTACGAAGACGCCCTCTACCAGGTGGCTCTCTGCAATTTCATCCAGGGCAAGTTCAAGGAAACCCTGACTTCCATCCAGGACTACCTGAAGAAGTTCCCGCGCGGACGCTATTCGGGGGACCTCCGCTACCGGCTTGCCTACATCGATTTCCGCGATGAGGAGGACCAGTCCGAGAAACTCGTGAAGGAAATCAACGCCTTCGTTTCGGAGAATATCGACGATCCTTCCGCCGGTGCGATGCTCAACCTGCTGGGGGATACCTACAGCCAGAAGAAAAAGATCCAGGAAAAGCTGAAGGAACAAAAGGTCGATCCCCAGGACAAGGCGTTGGAAGCCTACATGAAGGCCGCCAACTCCGAAAGCAATGAGGATGTCATCCGCTACGCCGTGGAGCAGGCGACCATCATCCTCCAGGCGAAAAAGGACTGGGCCGGTCTGGTGAACCTCCACCAGGGCATCATGAAGCGTTTCCCGGGGGGCAACCTCGCCCTCATCTCCACCACGTGGGTTGTGAAGATGATGGTCCGGGAGAACCGCGGGGCAGAGGCCGCCCAGTTGCTCGCTGACACCCTCAAGGGCAGCATCGCGGATCCGGCGAACGAGCAGGTGGAGTCCCTCATCGATGAGATGGTCCGCACGTTGGTCCCCACCAGACGGGCCAAAGGAGTCGAGATCAATCCGGACGCCCTTTTCGAGCAGCTCAACAAGGTGGTGGACAGTGCCACCGCAGGTCAGGAAAACCCGACCACCTTCGCCCGGAAGAACTATGCGGGAGCCCGTCTCTTCGACATGCTGCGGCTGCCGGACCGTTCCGACCAGTTGCTGAAGGCCATCGCGCTCAACACGCCGCCGGAAGCCCTCAGTCCCATGCTGCTTTCCGCGTGTGGTGAGATTCTCATCAAGGACGGCCAGATCGAGAAGGCGGAGGGCATGTTCCAACGGATCATGGACCGCTACCAGGAGTCGCCGTTCGCGGACTCCGGTTCGGTGGGGCTTGGTCAGATCGCCCTCAGCAAGAAGGAATTCCAGGTGGCCCTGGATCACTTCACCTTCGCCATTGAGGAAAGCCAGGGCAGCTCGAAGTTCCGCGAGGCGAACATCGGCCGCGTCGAGGCTTTGGCCAAACTCGGAAAACTGGATGAAGCGGAGAAAGCCGGCATTGAACTGCTCGGTGACCGGAGCTTCAAAGGAGAGCCGGGCGGCCAGGTCTATCTGCTGGTAGGGGACATTTTCAAAACCCGTGCCGGAACCAAGGGCGGGGCGGAAAAGGAAGAAGAGCTGAAGAAAGCGAACGGTTATTATCAGAACGCCTTCGCCCGCTTCAAAGCCTTTCCGGACATCGCCGCGGAAGGTCTGTGGAGGTCCTATGAAACCCTCAAGGAACTCGGCCTCAACGAGGAGGCGGAAACCACCCGCAAGATCCTGCTCGAAAACGAGAAATTCAAAAATACCCCCGCCTTCAAGAAAGCCCAATGAGCGCGAAACCCCATCCATTCTTCCGTTTTCTGTGCGGCCCGGCCGTGCTCGCGCTTGCTCTTTCCCCCTTTGCCTCCGCCCAGGACGGTGAAGTGAAGGATGCGATCAGCATCGTCTTCACCCTCAATGGGGTCAGCAAGTCGATCCCCATCGACAACCTGGGTTTGCAGGGGGAAAAGTTCACGGTGAAGACCCCAGCCGAAGGCCTGCCCACCATCCCGCTCAACCTGGAGTGGGCGAGTCACGTTTCCGGGTCGGAGCCTGTGCAAATTTCCGAAGCGGTCGGACTGCTTCTGATGAACAAGCCGTCGGATGCCCTCGCGTTGCTCGACCCGATCATGGAGACGCACAAGATCACCGCGAAGATTCCGGGCAACTACTGGCTCAAGGCCGCACGCGCGGCGCTGGTCGCCCACTCCATCAACCGTGCGACGAGCAAGTGTGCGGAGATCGGCAAGGAGATCTCCGATGCAACCCCGATCGCCGGGGATGATCCGTCCGTCTCCCTCAGCAACGTCATGCTGACGCCCCTGAGTGTCAGCATCAACGACCGGATCAAGGCGTATGCGGATCTCGCCAATGACAGCTCACCGCCGGAAGTCAGCGCCTATGCTTCCTATTTCCGCGGCAACCTGCTCAAGACGGCGAAGCGCAACAAGGAAGCCCTTGAAGCTTACCTGACCATTCCCGCCGTGTATCCCACGTGTGGCCGCGTGATCGTGGCCGCCGCGGCTCTCAATGCGGGCGAGCTGATCGCCGCGATGAACCGGCGTGATGAAGCGATCCTCTATCTGGAGGACGCCAAGCGCGAAGGCAAAGGCACCGCCGTCGGAGCCGAAGCCGAAAAGCGGATTCCGCTGGTAAAGTGAAACAATAATCCCTCTCATAAAAATCCCTCGTAACCGTGACTATGAAATCGACCCTCAGCAAGGCGGTGTGTGCCGCACTCTTCCTCCTTCCGACCATCGCCTCGGCCGCAGCTCCGGCCGAAGGCCAGAAGCAAACCCTCATGGATGTGTATAAGGAGGGCGGATGGGTGATGCACATCCTTCTCTTCTGCTCCATCGCGATCTTCTGGCTTGTCGTCGATATCTGGATGCGCACCAACCGCAAGCGCATGACCCCGCCGACGGATGTGGCCGCGGCGCGCCAGGCATTCCTCGCAGGTGACTATGTTGGTGCCTACCAAGCCATGAAGGCGGGTTTCAGCCCGTTCTGCGAAGTGGTCCGGTCGGCTCTCGGTTCCGTCGGCCACGGCAAGGATGCCACGGAAGAAAGCATCTACGTCACGGTTGAGAAGGTGAACTCCACCCTCCAGACCCGGATCAACTACCTTTCCGTTATCGGTGTTTGCGCCCCGATGATCGGTCTGCTCGGAACCACCCTGGGTATGAAAGGCGCCTTCGGTGCCCTTGGTACCTCCGGTGCGGACGTCAGCCAGCTCTCCGGTCACATCGGTCACGTTCTCGTGGCGACCGCGACCGGTCTTCTGGTCGCCATCCCGGCGTTCATCGCTTTCTACTTCCTGCGCAACAAGCTGCAGGGAGCCGTCCACAACCTTCAGGACGAGTCGGAGCGCCTGTTCCGCAACGCTCCGTATGAGTATCTCCAGAGCGCCGACGTCGGCCAGGAAGAAACCTTCGCGGCCCTGCCGAACTGGATCGAGTCCCCGGAGGGCTGATTCCCGCGGATCATCAACCATAAAACCCAAACCATCAGCACCAAATGGGCGGAGGAGGAGGAGGAGGAGAAGGGGAACCCGAGTTCCAGATCGCGCCGATGATCGACGTGCTTCTGGTGCTCCTGGTGTTCTTCGTCGCGATCACTTCGGCAGAGGTGCTGAAGGTCGACAAAGGGCTCACGCTGCCGGTTTCACCCAGCGCCAAGGAACGGGATCCCGAAAACTCGAAGAGCGAGATGGCGATCAACGTCCGTTGGGACCAAGGCACGAACAAGGGTGTCCTTGTTGTTGATGACAAGGTGTATGACAACTGGGAGGAACTCATTCCTTACCTGGAAAATCGGGCCGAGTTCATCAAGACGACCCGCAACACCTCTCTTCGTGTCGTGGTCCGCGCAGACAAAGGCCTGCCTGCGGGTGAGGTCCAGCGCATCATGAACGTCATTGGTATGGCTGGTATCGCCGATATCGCCTTCTCCGCATCCAACCGCTGATTCAACCGTGAGCAAGAAAAACAGGAAAAAGCCTACGGAAGTGGTTCTGGGATTCCAGATCGCACCGATGATCGACGTTGTGTTCGTGATCCTTCTGTTCTTCATGGTTGCTGCCGGTCAGCAACAGAAGGAGAACGCGCACAACACGAAACTGCCGGGAACCGAACCTCCCGAGGGTGGATCGGTCATGCCGGATGAGGTCACGATCATGATCGAGGACGACGGGCAGGTTTATCTGAACGATGATCCGCTCGACAGCCCGGAAGCGAAGGATCTGAGGGAACTCGCCGGAAGTCTGGTCCAGCTCAAGCAGGCCAGCGACAATGCCGGATCAAAGATCCTGGTGACCGTCTATGCCAATGAACTCGCCAAGTATGAGCGGGTGGTCGATGTGCTGGACGCCCTCACCCGTGCCAGCATCGTTGATGTGACCTTCCAGGCCGGATCTCCCGAATAAGGTCGGCATCCATTTTGATTCACGAAAACGGCGGTGGTCTGATGACCTCCGCCGTTTTCATTTGTGGATCGACACCTTCGAGGGGGCCGGATAGGGTCGGGATTGGTCAAATCCCGAAAACCCATGAAATCCAGAACCCGCCATCATCACCTGAAGGAAGAGAACCAGCCCGGTTTCCAGATCGCTCCCATGATCGATGTGGTGTTCGTGATCCTCCTGTTCTTCATGGTGGCGGCGGGCAACGCGCGGCTGGAGAACGCGCACCGGATCACGCTTCCCTCTTATCCCGGCCCGCAGACTCCCGTGCAGTTGCCTGATGAGATCCGGATCACCGTGGATGCGGATGGGCAGGTGTATTTGAATGATGATCCTGTCAGCACCCCGGAAACGAAGGATCTGGCGGAATTGGCGGCCGGGATGGCCGGGCTGAAACAGGCCGGTGATTCCATGGGGTCCAGGCTGATGGTCACCATCCAGGCGGATGAGGGCGTGAAGTACGAACGGGTGGTCGATGTGCTGGATGTGCTCATCCGAACCGGGGTCCAGAATGTGACCTTCGGAGCCGGATCATCCGATTGATTGGAGCCCGCGCTCCATCGGAGGAATCCTCAAGCCTCCACTTTGGCGCGGATGTAGCGGAGGATGGCCATCCGGCCTTCCCGGTCCTTGGTGGAGCTGGTGAAGACACCGGGCCGGTCGGGCATGAAACCGTCCGTCGCCTGGAGGAAGGTTTCGATGTTGGCCTTGGTCTTGCCGGCGGACTGTTTGTCCGTCTTGGTGAAGATCAGGGAGAAGGGGACGCTGCAGCCGCTCAGCCAGTGCAGGAAATCCAGGTCGATCCGCTGGGGGGGCAGGCGGGAATCGATGAGGACGAAGACGGTCATCAGGTTTTCCCGTCCGGAGAGATAGTCGCCGACAGCCTCGTTGAAGTCGATTTTCTGGTCCTTGGCCACCTTCGCGAAACCGTAGCCCGGCAGATCGACCAGCGCCCACTGCTCGTCGATGACGAAGAAGTTGAGGAGTTGTGTCTTGCCGGGGGTTGCGGAGACTTTCGCGAGATCGTCTTTCGAGGTGAGGAGGTTGATGAGGGTGGATTTGCCCACGTTCGACCGTCCGATGAGTGCGATCTCAGGCATTTCCCACTCCGGGCAGGCGGCGGCGTTCTTCGCGCTGAGGGCGAATCTGACGGATTTGAACTTCATGACTCAACGGGCCGGGCTTTGAGCCGGTAGGCGATGACCGGGACGATGAAGATGAGCAGTGTGAGCGCGGACGTCCCGAGATCGAAGTACTTGCTCGCCAGGAAATCGTGGAAAGGGTCGGCGAAGGAGTGGGTGAAGCCGGGATGGTGGGACTCCAGATAGCCGTGGACGGAGGTGTGCTTCTCGAAGAAGTGGCGGGGAACGCTCAGCACCAGCTTCACGCCGAGGATGCCGATGACGATGTAGGCGCACTTTTCGAGGAACGGATATTTGTGCATCAGCTTCACGAAGCCCTGTGCGGCGAAACGCATGGCGAGGATGCCGATGAAGACGCCGATGCAGACCAAGATCATGTCCGAGGGCGGCGGATAAAGTTCCTTGTTCTTGGTGAATGCGACGGCGGCGAAGACATTGTCCAGGGAGAACGCGAGGTCCATCACCTCGACGGCGACGACGGTGGCCCAGAAGGGACCGAGCCGGGCGATGGTGTGGCGGTAGAGCCAGTTTCCCTCCTTGGCGGCGTGCGCGGCACCTTCTTCCTCCACGGATTCATGATGCGCGAAATGTTTCCAGCAGAGGTAGAGCAGGTAGATGCCGCCGATCGGTTCCAGCCACCAGATGCTCATGAGCCAGCCGACGAGGACGAGGCAGATGCCGCGGAAGACATAGGCGCCGATGATGCCGTATTTGAGGGCCTTGCCGCGCTGGTTTTCCGGCAGCCGCATGACCATGGTCGCCAGCACGGCGGCGTTGTCCACGGAGAGCACGCCTTCGATGAGGATCAGGATGAGGATGACCATCAACCCGGCGGCGGGGTCGGTTCCGAGAATGTGGGACCAGTCCATATTGCTTGGCGGCAAGCTGCGGGACAGCGGCGGCGGTGGCAACGGGAAATTGGGCGATGGCTGATTTCACGGTCTGGCGGGACCGGCTGGCGGGAGACGGCCTCCTGATCCCAAAGCGTCGTTGCCGTTTGGTGGAAACGGCGATAGCATCAGGAACCGTTGATGGAGCATGACTATACGCCTGAATCATCTGCTGTGGTCATTGGCCGCCTTTTTGGTGGGCGGTGCAACTTTCGCCGTGAGCTTTCATAGGGGCCTTTACCGGGAGCCGGCCCATGTCGGTGGGATCATCCTGGCGTGCGTCATCATCATTTGGGGAATCCTCCGCTGCCGTGCGGGGATCCGTTCAAGGTAGGATCTCCCCTGCCTAGACGCTTGCTTGACGGACCGGCCCGATGTCGGGAAGACTCGCCTCATGGCGTGGAGGATCGATGAAGCGGTCACCCGTGGTGAGATCGACAATACCGTCGAAGGACGCACCACGGGCCGGATCTGGCTGGCGGGCCGCGACAGTCCCCTGGTGCTTTCGCTGGACGGCGATTGCTGGAGGGATCTCGCGGGAACCCGGCTGCTGTTCGAGAATCCCGAGCCGAAGCAGGGTAGCGATGGAGACGCCCTGGACCTCAACCAGTCCGGCGTGATCGGGGACATGACCGCTTCCCGGAAGAGCAAGATCCGCATCTCCGGAGGGGATGGCGGCGCGGTCTATGACGATGATGACAAGGACTCCGTCTGCGAGTGGAGGAACGTGCTTTATCTGGAGTGGTTCAGCGAGATCAATGGCCGGGTGGTGCTGGAGTCCTGGAACTACAAGCTGACCATCTTTCCCCACGAGTGGCAGATGGACGAGGATGCGGAGGAAGCCCAGAAGCTGGCGAACCTGAATGCCATGAGGGATTTCATGAGCCAGGTGATCCAGCGGCGGACTCCGGAGGACGAGGAGCCGGAAGACATCGGCGAGCTGGACGAGTATGCCTGGGAAGAACGTCTCAAGGAGTCCGACCGGTTGACGGATGCGTATCAGGAAGTCCTCGAAAAATACATGGAGGACGCTGACAGCGAGCGGAAGGAAGCGTTCGTCATGGGCTGGGACGGCTTGCTCGATGCGTTGGCCGAACGGGAGGAAGCGGGGGAGCAGGAGCCGCCGTATGGAGAGGAGAACCGGAAATTCGAGGAACGGCATCTGTTTCCGGAGGAGGAACGGGACGAGGATGGTTTTGATCCGATGGATTCTGATGACGAGGACGATACCCATCCCTTGCAGGCCCGCGCCCAGGAGCTGGCACTCCGCGCGATGGACTTGGTCCGTCGTGACGACGGTCCGGGAACCCCTTCCTATAAACTGATTTCCAGTCTTTTGCAGGTCAGTGGCAAGCTGGCGGGGGCGCTGAATGGCCGCGGCAGTGGCTATGAGCCTGAGACGGGCTTCGTCCTCGCGGTCCTGAAACGCTGCCTGAACTGGCTGAACGATGCCGTCGGCGCCTGTCAGGAACTCATCGCCCTGGAGAAGGACGCCGACCACCGTGCGGCACTGGAGCATCTCCGGTCCTCCGCTTTTGAGATCCGCGATTCGGTCGTGGAACTGCGACGTGAACTTAAGTAAAGTTAAGTATTGCGGAGCGGCCGGAATGGGCTATGGAAACCGGAGTATGAAAACCATTTTTCTGGCATCCATCGCGGCGCTGATTTGCGGCCTCAGCTTCTCCTGCAACACCACCATCGGCGTGGGCAGGGACATGCGGATTCTCGGTGAGAACATGGAGCATGCCGCGAACAAGAAGCAGCAGGGCGGCGGCGGAGGCGGCGGTGGGGCCGAGTATCAGGACACGGGCGGAGCGCCGGTGTATTGAAATCAGTAGCCGCGCCAGAATGCAAAGGCGCAGACCAAGGTGGCGACGCCGTAGGCCAGTCCTGCGGCGGATGCCACCTTCCAGCGTCCCTGATCGGCGGTGATCCAGGTGACCGCATCGCGGAAAAGGTAGGGCATCCCCACCCAGAAGAGTGACGCGGTGAGCAGCGCGTAGGCATAAATGGGGATCAGCAGGCGGGAGGAGGGATCACGGAGGAAGGCGGCTTCCAGCAGGGGGGAGGCGGCCATCAGGCCGACGACGCCGAGCGCCCGGACGGCGAGGAAATCCCGCACGCTGAAGGAAACCAGGAAGATCGCCACCGGCACCGCGATACGGAGGAAGGGTTTCACGTTGTTGAACTCGCCCAGTTCCATCGAGAGGGCACTGAGCCGGCCAAGGCCCGGAGGGGCGATCAGCAGCCAGAACCAGCAGAGGCCGATGCCGAGAAGGATCTGGCCGAGGAACTGGTTTCGCGGGAACTGTTTCAGGAAGCTTTGGGCCGCAGCGGGCTTGAGGAGCATCCAGGAATGCACGGCGATCAGCCAAAAGGCGAGAACCAGGCCGGTGCCGAACAGGGGCAGGTTTTCATAGGGATGCATGCGTGCACCGGGAGTACGAGCGCGGGCCGGAACATACAAGCGGAACTTTCGGAGGGGATTCACCGAATTTTCGCACGACGGTCGTCACATTTTCACAGATCCCCGGTCCATTCGGGGGATGCTCCTCGTCATTCTGCGGCTGGCCTCCCTCCCCCCTGAACTTGGGTGGGGGCGGGGGTGGGATCGGGAATTTGTCCACATGCTCCTTTTGTTATACCTGATCGAGGAGGCGGAGAATGACGGGTTTCAACAATGGAGGGACGAATTGTTATGACATTCCGCGTCAGGAAGAGGAATACCCATCGGTTGATATGGCAGGACCGTGCACAGGACACGGGCCGTAATCCGATGGTAAATGAGTTACACCTTCCTTTGGTGGCGAAGGCGCGCTTGAAACGCCGCTTTCCGGAGGATTCCGCGGGTGCTTTATTTGAACCCCAAAGTTGGTCGTGGGGGTGCGGATGACGATCAATAATCCTGCCGGGGACGGGGATGAATTATTTAACCATGCCGCAATCGATTTCAAAGATACGCACTCAGAAGTGCTTGTTAATCATTTGAGTAAGTATTTACAAACTCCCTTTGAAGCGGATAGATTCCTTTCCGGGAAGATGGCGAAGAGGACGACGTTTCACATAGGGCTGATGATTGATGCCCTAAATGGATATGGGCACAAGATCCTGGACGGCATCAGTCGCTACGCCCAACAGAAGCCGGAGTGGAGGATGGCGTTCTTTGACCGCGAGAACCACGAGCTCGCGGATCTGGTCAAAACCTGGGAAGGGGATGCGATCATCTGCACCGCCATTGACACCCGCTTCAGTGATGCTGCGAAGAGCCGTGACATTCCCGTCATCAATGTGACGGGACGGGTGGAGAACTCGAGTCTGATCGACGTGATCGGTGATGCGGAAGCGACCGGGGAGATGGCGGCGAAGTTCCTGCTGGGCCGCGGCTTCAAGAATCTCGCCTTTGTGGGAAACAAGAACGCCTCCCTTTCCGCAGGCCGCTGCAGAGGATTTTTCACAAAGGCGAAGGAGGCGGGCATCGAGCCGTCGGCCTTCTCCGGCTCCGCCAAGGATGAGGGCAGGCTGGAAGCATGGCTGGGAGGTCTTTCCAGACCATTGGGATTGGCGGCAACGGGGGATCGCGAGGCATCCATGGTGATCGAAGCCTGCTGGCGGATGGGAATCCGGGTACCGGGGGAGATCTCCGTGCTGGGGATCGGGAACTACGAACAGCTATGCGAGCTTTCTTCGCCCACACTTTCCAGCCTGGAGGTGGACATGGAGCGGCGCGGCTATGAAGCCGCCAAGCTGCTCAACCACATCTTCAGCGGTGGCCCGGTTCCGGAGAAGCCGATCCTGATCCCTCCCGCCCATGTGGTGGAGCGGCAATCGACGAATGTCTTCGCCTTCGAGGATGAGGCGGTGGTTTCCGCTCTCCAGTTCATCCGGGAGAATGCTTTCCGGACCATCAATGTGAAGGATGTGGTGGCGGCCACCACCATTTCCCGGCGTTCCCTGGAGGGCCGTTTCAGCAAGCTGACCGGGCGGACCTTGCACGAGGAAATCTGGCAGGCCCACTTTGATCTGGCGACGAGGCTGCTGGCGTCGTCCGACCTGTCGCTCCAGGAAATCGCCGAGCGTTCCGGATTCAGGACGGCCAGCGCGCTGGTGAATCTGTTCAGGCAGCGTTTCGGGGTGACTCCGAAGGAATACCGGATCGCCAACCGGAGGTGACGGGTTTTCCCTTGGCTCCCGGCGGGTGAAAGCTTAAGAGAGCGCCGCCATGACTCGCAGCTCCATCGAAACCGCCACGAAGATTTTCCTCGTCGCGCTGATCATCACCTTCCTCTATACGGTCTACAAGGTGCTCCAGATGGTCGGTTGGGCCTGAGGCTCTCAGGCCCAGTCCACGGCGATCTCGCTGATCCCGCCGCTGCGGTCATCATACTTGAGTTTCCCGTGCTGCAGGGCGTATTCGTGGACGAGGCGGGTCACTTTCACATCGAAGGCGCAGTATTCCGCGATTTTCCGCAGTGGCTCATAGTTGCCGGTTTTTTTGTGTTCCTGCCACCATTTCAGGGCGTCGAGGCCATCTGCGCTCTTGCCCGCGCCGAGTGATGCGGAGGCCACGGAGTCGAGCTTCAGGCGGAAGCCGAGCTTCGTCTCCAGGTCCGCCATCATGTCCAGGTTGATGGTTTGCTCCGCCAGGGTGTGGAAAATGTAGGGTTGGAGAACAGGGTAGTCGAAGTAGATGTGGTTCCATCCGACGACCAGGTCCGCGCGGACGAGTTCCTCCCCCAGCTTGTCCATCTCGCTTTCAGGATAGATTTCGTAGGTCCCGCGGGCGGTGCTGTAGGTGACCGCCACGGAGACACCCATCTTGTTCTTGTTGGCGAAGCCGCCGACATCATTGCCGCTCCGCTGCGTTTCGAGATCGAAATAGACGATATTTTTTCCGGCCACGGAGGATGATGTAGTGTGGGCGGGTCCGCTGGGCAAGCCTGCGGACCAAAGGGCAAAGACTCCTCGCCGCGGGCGGGAATCCACCGTAGGTTTCCGCGGAATCCATGGATAGTGAGCGAGCGGACAAATGGCTGTGGGCCACCCGGTTTTTCAAGACCAGGTCACAAGCGGCGAACATCTGCGAACTGGAGAAGATCCGCCGTGCGGGGCACTTGGTGAAGCCGGCCACGGGTCTGCGCCCGGGCGATGTGATCGAGCTGCCCTTTCCCGATGGTCCCGGCCAGCGGGTGATCCGCGTGCTGGGCCTGATCGAGAAACGCGTCGGTGCGCCGTTGGCCCAGGCCTGCTACGAAGAATTGACGGATCCCTCCGTGGTGGCGGCGAACAAACAGGCCCTTCAGGACAGGCGCGATGCAGGCGGCCGCCCCACGAAAAAGGAGCGCCGTCAGATCGGGAGGATCCGCGGTTTCTGGGAATAAAGGAGAGTGTCCCGGCTCATTCGAGGTCCTGTGAACCGGGATCAGCCACCTCACGTTTTTTCGCCTGCAGGTGTTTGCGGAGGTTGTTAATGACCATGATCAGCCAACTGAGGGTGCAGCCGATGGAAACCGGGAAGGAAAATACCGACATGGTGAAGAGCAGTCCGTAGGCGGCGTCCTGGGAGGTTTTGTCCGCTTCGCGGATGCCGCCCATGATGTTGAACACAACATGGTGCAGGTTCAGCGAAAGCAGCGAAATGAAGATCAGCGAGAGGGGCATCAGTCCGCAGGTGAAGACTTGTGCGCCGCTCATCCTGCAAGCGCGGAAAAGGTAGTGGAAATACAGCACCACCCTCCAGGTAGCGACGATGACGAGAAACCACAGGTTGACCTGATTCGCGGTCGGCAGAGTGACCCATTTTTCGATGGGAATGGCGTAGAGCGCGGCGGGTGCCGAGGTCAGCGTGATGAAGGTCAGCAGGTTCATGTAGCTGACATGCCGTGGAGCGACGGGCTTGCAGATCAGCCACAGCAGCCCCGAGAGCAGGAAAACATACGCGACGGACCCCACGCCCAGATGCTGCAGCAGGCTGGCTTTCGGGTCATCCCAGTAGCGCCCCATACCCACCACCCACGTGACGAGGAGACCAGCGAGGAGATGACGGTGGCTGAGGGACCGGTAGTCCTCATGACTGGCGCGGAAGGTGAGGAGCCTCCACCAGAAGGCGGCGAGTGTGGGTGATGGGTTCATTTTCTGAGGTTTTTCAGGCACTGGCGGACGATGCTTTTGCGATGCCGGACACGTTCTTCCGAGTAAGTCTGTCGCATCAGCGAGCGGAATCCTTCGTGGAGCTCGTCCACCGACATCCGGGCGGGGCGGAAGGTCAGGTCGAAAAGAGTATAGTGGTCCCAGCCCTTTCCGGGAAGCAGGCGGTTTTCCTCCACCAGTTGTTGCCGGAGGGATGTACCGGGGAAGGGCGTCAGCAGGGTGATCTGGACCTCCGCCAGGCCGAGGCTGTCGATGCACTCCAGCGTGGAAGGGAAAATGGATGCGTCATCGTGGTCGAATCCCAGGATGAAGCAGCCGTTCACGGTGATGCCATGGTCTTGGATGGTCCGGATGGACTCCCGGTAGCCGGAATGGCGGAGGTGTTTCCAGTTGCGGGTGTCGATCCCCCGGACGGAGCCGGGATTCGCGGATTCCAGCCCGATGAGCACCTGTGCACAGCCTGAGCGTGCGAGCGCCTCCAGTAGGGCCGGATCCCCGGCGAGGGATATGTCGGACTCGGTGAACCAGCGGATGGGATAGTCGGAAAGGAGCGCGACCAGCTCCCGGCTCCAGCGCTTGTCCACAAAGGTGTTGTCGTCCGCCAGCTCGATGAATGGCTCGGGCCAGATTTCCAGGATCGCCTCCAGTTCCCGCCGGATCTGCGGGATGGGCTTCTTCCGGTAAGGGCTGATGGTCCGGGAGGCTGCGCAGAAGGAACAATGGAGCGGGCAGCCCCGGGTGGTCTGGAGGGTGAGGCGGTTGTAGCGCGAGGGATCGAGAAGATCGTAACGGGGAACGGGCTGGCCGGGAGTGAAGTGGGTGGGGGAAGGAACGTCCGTCGAAGCGTAGACAGGCAGGTAATTTCCCCTCTTCACGTCCCGCAGCACGGTTTCCCATACCGGCTCGCCCTCACCCTGGACAACGATGTCCGCATGTGCGGCTGCCTCCTCGGGCATGGCGCTGACGTGGAGACCTCCGAGGATGACCAGGATGCCTGCGGCGCGCAGCTCCGCGGCGAGGCGGTAGGTCTCCGTGATCCGGGCGGTGAGGGAGGAGAGCGCGACGACTCCGAATCCTTCATCCCGGATGGATTCAGCGGCGTTTTCCGGCAGCTCGTCGTATTCCCGGTAAGCGATGTCCCAGTCATCGGGCGTCCGTGCCGCCAGCGTCAGCAGACCCAGGCTGGGCAGGGAGGCGATGACCTTGCTGCGTTCGACGAACCCCGGGAGCGTCAGGCCCAAAGCAAGTAGCCCGGGGTCACGGACGCGGACCCCGCTCATCGCCACGAACAGCAGGCGGGATTTCATCCGCGCGATCATCGCCCGGTGAAATCTCCGAATGCCAGCAAATCAGGAACCTTTCTTCACGGCGACGGCCATCGGAGTGGCGTTCACGGGATCTCCGTCGCGCAGCAGGGAGTTCGGGCTGATGATGACCTGGCCTTCCGCGGTGATGCCGGAAAGGATCTCAATTTTCGGCCCGATGGTGCGGCCCGGCTTGATGGCCTGGAATTTCACCTTGCCGTTCTCCACCAAGGCGACGTTCGGAATGCCGTCGCGGTTGGCGACGGCATTCGACGGGATCATGAGAACCGCGTTTGCCGCCTGCGATTTGATTTTGGCGATGCCGGAAAGTCCCGCTGGCAGGGTGAAATCCGCGTTCGGAAGGGTGAGTTCCACCTGCATGGTGCCGGAGACGCTGTCGATCATGCCGCTGGACCGGCTGACTTTTCCGGAAAACTCCCGGCCCGGGATGTCGCTGAAATGGACGCTCGCATCCTCGCCATTGTGGATCCGCAGGGCGGTCGCAGGCGGAACGAAAAGGACCATGCGGAGTTCCTTCAACTGCGCGATGTCAAAGAGCCAGGCGTTCTCCGATGCCTGGTCCCCGATCACATGATCCCCGGTGTCCACGCGGCGTGCCGTGATGGTGCCGTCGAAGGGCGCGCGGATGATCAGGAAGCGCTGCATTTCCTCCAGCGAGCGCAGATCCGCTTCGGCGGCGAGCAGGTCCGCCTCGGCGGTTTTGGTGGTGGAGCGCCGTTCGTCCAGAGTCTCTTTTGAAAAGGCGTTGCTGGCGGCGAGGGATTCACCGCGGGAAAGCAGGGCTGCGGCCAGTTCCTTGCGGGCCTTCATCTGTTCCACCTTCGCTTTCGCGGCGTCGATCCCGTGGAGAATCTCAGGGGCGGCGATGACGGCGAGGATGTCCCCTTCCTTCACCCGGTCGCCGATATCGACGCGGCGCTCGCTGATGATGCCGGTGGCGCGGGAGAAAAGGCGGGCTTGCTTCGCCGGAGCGGTGCGTCCGGTCGCCTGAAGCACGACTTCGCCCTCCGGAGCGGCGGGGTGGGCGGTGCGGACTTCGGCCGGTTGCTGGGCGGTCGCACTGTGGATCGCGGAAAGCGCGAGGAACAGGGATGCGGCGGTGGATTTCATGGAATGAAGGAGTGACGGGCTGGAGTGTAGTTCAGGAACGGGCGATTTCAATGGGCGGGTGGCCCTGCCGTGACGGTGTCGGCGGGATGTGGCTTGTCCGAGTGGATGCGGCGCTTCATCCAGGCGAAGACGGTGGGCACGAGGAAAAGGGATGCCATGGTGCCGAAGACGAGGCCGCCGATGACCGCGCGGCCCAGCGGGGCGTTCTGCTCCCCGCCCTCCCCGTGGCCGATGGCCATGGGAATGACGCCCAGGATCATCGCCATGGCGGTCATCATCACCGGCCGGAGGCGGGTGGTGGCCGCTTCCAGTGCGGCGGCGGGGCCGGCAAGTCCATCCGCCCACCGGTCGCGGGCGAAGCTGGTCACAAGCACGCTGTTCGCCGTGGAGACCCCCACCACCATGATGATGCCCATGAGCGCGGGGACGCTCAACGGGGTGCCGGTGAGCCAGAGGGCGAATGCCGCGCCGGAGACAGCGACGGGCAGACCGCTGATGGCGATGAAAGGCATGGACCATGACTGGAAGTTCACCACCATGACCAGGAAGACGAGCACCGCGGAAAGCACCAGACCGGTGAGAAGCTCACCGTAGGCGGAGCGCATCAACGCGGCCTGGCCCGCCAGCTCGATGCGGTTGCTGGGCTTGAGATGTTTCCGGAGGTCCGTGAGGATCTTTTCGAGATCCGTGGTCACCGCTCCCAGGTCGCGGTCCTGGAGGTTCGCCACCACGGTGTAGGTGGGGAGCATGGTGGAGCGGGAGACGCTGGCTGGATTCTTCCGTTCGCTGAGTTTGGCGAACGCGCCGAGCAGGACCGGCTCCCCTCCGCCGGATGGACGGATGGGGAGCTGGAGCAACATTTCCGATGAATCGACCTTCGCCGGGGGGGCGAGGATCTGCACTTCATAGGAGGAGCCATTGACCGGGTCCGACCAGAAGCTGGAGGAGACGCTGCCGCCGGAACCCAGGAAGGTGAGCAAGGAGGAAACGGCGTCCTGCTGGGTGACACCGAGCTGCGCGGCCTTGATGCGGTCGATCTCAAGATAGAATTCCGGAAGACCCAGCACCTCGCGGAGGGTGACATCCACCGCTCCCGGCACTTTTTTGAAGCGGTCCACCAGTTCCTTCGCCAGCTTCACATTTCCGGGAACGTCACGCCCCACGAAGCGCACCTCGAAGGTGGTGGGGGAGCCGGAGGCGAGCGTCTGGCTGGTCGCATCCGCAGGGCGGAAGAAGGACTGGATGGTGGGGAACTTCTCCTTCAGCATGGTCCTCACCTGCGCCATGTAACCGGCGGTCGGCTGGTGGCCTTTCTTCAACTGCACGAGGATTTCCCCGTCATAGGAACCCACCGCGGTGGAGGGAACCCACGCCTGGTTCACCGAAAATGGGGCGCCGATGTTTTCCGCGACGAACTCCAGCTCCGTGGCGGGGATGATCCGGCGGATCTCGCGGTGGACTTCCGCGAACACGCGGCCGGTGTCCTCGATCCGGGTACCCTCCGGCACGCGCAGGAAAAGGCTCATCAGTCCGGCGTCCGTCACGGGGAAGAACTCACGCTTCAGATGCTTTGCGGAGAACAATCCGGTGGCGAAAACACCGGCCAGGATCAGCGCGATGAGAATCCAGCGCCGCAGGAACAGGCCGAGGATCTTCCCTTGGAATGCGGCGAGGCGGTCCACGGCGGACTCGATCCCGTGGTGGAGTTTCCGCAGGATGCCCGGTGGCTTTTTCTCCGCCTCCACTTCGGAAGGAAGCATCATGAACGCCAGTGTGGGAACCAGCGTGCGGGAGAGCAGGTAGCTCGCGGCCATGGCGAAGATGACCGCCAGCGCGAGGGGCTTGAACACGAAGGCGGCGGTGCCCGTCAGCATGAAGATGGGCATGAACACGATGCAGATGCCCAGCGTGGAGACGAACTCAGGGAAGGCGACCTGCGCCGCGCCGTCGAGGATCGCCTGGCGCACGGTCTTGCCCAGGGAGATCTGGCGCTTGATGTTCTCGATCTCCACCAGCGCGTTGTCCACCAGGATGCCGATGACCAGGGAAAGGCCGCCCAGAGTCATGAGGTTGAAGGTGGCGCCCGCGAGGTTGAGGCCCATGATGGAGCACAGCAGGGCGAGCGGGATGGAGGTCAGCACGATGAGCGTCGAGCGGTAGGAACCCAGGAACAGCATCACGACGAGTGCGACGAGGGAACCCACGAGGACGATCTCCTTCAACACGGAGGCGGTGGCCGCCTTCACGAAAACGGATTGGTCGAAGATGGGCTCCACCCGCACCCCTTCCGGAGCGGCTTTCCGGATCTCATCCATCCTGGCGAGGATGCCATCTACGATGTCCACCGTAGATGAGCTGCCCAGCTTCATCACGGAAACCATCACCGCGTTCTGGCCGTTGAGCCTGGCGACGTTCGTGGAGAGCGCCTCGCCGTCACGGACGTTCGCCACATCCCGCAGGAGGACGATGCGGCCGGCGACCGTCTTGATCGGCAGATCCAGGAAAGCATCCACGGATTCCGGGCTGGCGTTGATGGCCACCGGCAGCTCGCGGTCGTTCTCGCGGAGGATGCCGGATGGCAGCGTGAGGTTCTGCGTGCCGACGGCGCGGTTCACATCCGCAGGGGAAAGATCAAAGGCGTTCAACGCCTCGGGATTCAGATCAATGGTGACCTGGCGGGAAGCTCCGCCGTAAGGCAGGGAAATCCGCATGCCGGGGATGCTCTGGAGCTGCGCGCGCAGCGCCAGCCGTGCGTAGTCATAGAGCTGGCCATCCGTCATCGAATCGGAAGAGACGACCAGTTGGATGATCGGCACGCTGGATGGGCTGGTCTGGACGATGAGGGGCGGGGTCGTGCCGCTGGGCATCCGCCTCAGGATCGTCTGTGAAACGGCGGTCGCTTGGGTCAGCGCCATCTCGATCTTCACGTAGGGCTGGAATTTCAGCTTCACCAGACCCACGCCGTTGGTCGTTTCAGAGCGGACCTCCAGCAGGTCATCGACATTATTGAGTGTGGCGATCTCCGAGAACGAAGTGAGCTTTGACGCCATCTCCTTTGCGTTCAGACCGCTGTAGGTCCATACCAGTGTGATCTCTGGACTCTCTACGGTAGGCAGGATGTCCGTGGACATCCGGCGTGCGGACATGACACCGAAAAGGAGGATGAGAATGGCGAAGACTCCGATGGTGTAACGGAAGCGAAGTGCGAAGCGGACGATCCACATGAGAAGGAGAAGAGGCTGGCGGATTGGGAACTCGGCCCGGAGTAGGCGTCTGGAAGTTCGAACGGAGTGGAACTATCGAAATTACGGAGCCTGGAACAGTCGTTTTATTCCCAAATACTGAACGCAACTGCTGATTCCAGCGCCTTCCACGTCCCCTCCGCCGACACTTCATCCTCGGGGATTCAGCCGTACCTCGTCTTCCGGATTCGCATTTCCGGCACCTCGCCAATGTTGAAAGCCGACTATGAGAGGGTTGGAATTTCGTCAACTAATTGACGTTAAGTCACATGTATCTTCAAAGGTGTTGCTCGATGAGTCTTCTCGCGTGATTCCCCAATGCCGTCCCCCCCTGTATTTGTATTTTCACAAGGCATTTTCCGCCACTTCCCGGCCTTCAGAACAAATTTCCGAAGAAAAAATTCAATCCATAAGTATCTGTTTTTTAATAGGTTGCTGAAAACTCATGAACAAATTCCAAAAAACTATTCAAAAAGACATTGACCTGCGGGGG